>DAOLBY010000094.1:10556-12902 GCA_035324325.1 Paracoccaceae bacterium
TGTTCCATGATCTCGACCGGCGGGGCCTTCGAGATGCCGATGGTCGAACAGCCGTTCGACAGCCCGTCGTGATCGGCATTGCCGCCATAGCCGCCGCCCGAGATCTGGTACATCACGTAGTCGCGCCCCGTGGCGGGATCGTGCCCCCCCAGCGCGAAGTTGCCGCTGGTGCCCGCGGGTGCGGCCGTCACCCGGTCGGGGATGGCCTGCACGAGCGCGGCAAAGACGGCCTCGGCGATGCGCTGGCTGACCTCGGCGGCGCAGCCCGAGACCGGGCGGGGGTAGTGGGCGTCGAGGAAGGTGCCACTGATGCCGCTGACGGACAGCGGCGCGAAGGCGCCGGCCGACAGGGGCACGTCGGGGAAGATGTGGCGCACGGCCAGATAGACCGACGACAGCGTGGTGGCGGCGACCGAGTTCATCGGCCCGGCGCATGGGGCCGATGAACCCGCGAAGTCGAAGGCCAGTGTCCCGTCGCCCGGGGCGGTCACGGCCAGCGCGATGGTCAGGGGTTCGTTGACCACGCCGTCGCTGTCGATGTAGGCGCGCGCCGTGTAGGTGCCGGCCGGCACCGCGGCCAGTTCCGCCCGCATCTGCCGCGCGGCAAGGCCGCGCATCGCGGCGATGGCCCCGGCCACCGTGTCGTCGCCGTAGCGGTCGAGCAGCGCCCCCAGACGCTCGGCCCCCACCAGAAGCGCCGCGCGCTGCGCCTCGACATCGCCGATCCGCTGGTCGGACACGCGGATGTTCGACCGGATCACCGCCCAGAGTTCGGGGTCGATGCGGCCCTGCTTGAACAGCTTGACCGGCGGCAGGCGCAGCCCCTCCTGCTCGGCGCTGATCGCGCTTGCCGAAAAGCCGCCGGGCACCATGCCCCCCGTGTCGGGCCAGTGGCCCGTGTTCGACAGCCAGCAGAAGATGCGGCCGGCCCGCCAAAGCGGCGTGGCAAAGCGCACGTCCATCAGGTGGGTGCCGCCCAGGTAGGGGTCGTTGACGATGTAGATGTCGCCGGGTTCGGGCGGCAGCGTCTCGCCCGCCGCGATGCGGCCGATCAGGTGGCGGGTGGAGAACTGCATCGTCCCGACGAAGACCGGCAGGCCGCGCGCGCCTTGCGCGATCAGGCTGCCGTCGATGGCGTCGTAGAGGCCCGAAGAGCGATCGTCGGCCTCGGCGATCACGGGGGAAAAGGCGGCACGGCTGAAGGTAAGGTCCATCTCGTCACAGGCCTGCTGGAGGCCCGCCTGGATGACGGCCAGGGTGACGGGATCGGGCGTCATGCGGGGGTCTCCGGGCGGCTCATCCCGCCACCTCCACGATCAGGTTGCCGTCGCCGTCTTGCTCCGCCCGGTCGCCGGGCGGGATCAGGATGGTGGTGTCCATCTGCTCGATCACGGCCGGGCCGTGGATGGTGGCGGCCAGCGGCAGCCGGTCGCGCCAGTAGACGGGTGTTTCCTGCCAGCCTGCATCCCACCAGACGGCACGGCTGCCGGTGCGGGCCTCGTCCAGCATGGCGGCGCGGCCTGCGGGATCGATCAGGCGGGACAGGTCCACCTCTGGCCGGTGCCCGATGACGGCGGTGACAAGGTTCACGAGCGCCGCGCGGATCTCGGGCAGCGTGACACGGAAGCGGGCGTGATAGGCGGCCTCGAAGCGGGTCTGAAGGTCCGCCCGGGTCGGCGGGCCGGGGGGCAGCGGCACGCGCAGAAGGTGCGTCTGGCCGGTGAACTGCATCTCGGCAAGGCGTTCCACGGTGATGCCGGTCAGCGCGATGCCGGCGGCCTGCACGCGGGCGCGGCCCTCGGCCTCCTGCGCCGCGAGGATGCCCGCCACCGCGTCCATGTCGGCGGCGTCGAGCGGACGGTTGAGCGTGCGCACCATGTCGTGGCGCAGGTCGGCGCAGACGCAGCCCAGCGCATTGGTCAGGCCGGGTCGGGCCGGGATCAGGACGCGGGGAATGGCGAGTTCGCGCGCCAGCGCGCAGGCATGGAGCGGCCCGGCGCCGCCGAAGGCGAACAGCGCGAAGTCGCGCGGATCGGCACCGAGCGAGACCGAGACCATGCGGATCGCGCCCGCCATGTGGATGTTGCCTAGGCGGATGACGGCCTCGGCCGCGGCCTCGGGCGTGAGGCCGAGGGGGGTGCCGAGGCGCCGGGCGAAGGTGTCGCGCAGGCCGGTCGCGCCGGCGCCGAAACGGCCGGTCGGAAGCCGGCCGAGCAGGAGGTTGGCATCCGAGATCGTGGGCTCGGTCCCGCCGCGGCCGTAGCAGATGGGCCCGGGGGTGGAGCCTGCGCTGTCCGGCCCGACGCGCAGCAGCCCGCCGCCGTCGATCCGCGCGATCGAACCGCC
>DAOLBY010000095.1:0-4168 GCA_035324325.1 Paracoccaceae bacterium
ACGCCCAAGGCGATTGCCGCACCCAGCGGACCGGCCGAGTTCACCGCGACCCTGGTGCCCGGGGGGCGGGTGGGAAGGCCCGCCAGGCCGCCCGATGCGGTCCTGCTCGATGCACCCTGTTCCGCCACCGGCACCATCCGCCGTCACCCCGACCTGCCCTTCCTGCGCCGCCCCGAGGATCTGCCGCCGCTCGTCGGGCTCCAGTCCGCGCTGATCGACCGGGCGCTCGCGATGCTGGCCCCCGGCGGGCGGCTGGTGTTCTGCACCTGCTCGCTTCTGCCCGAGGAAGGCGAGGGCCAGCTGGACGCCGCATTGGCCCGCCACCCCGGTCTGACGGTCGAGCCGCCGATACCGGCGCCGCTGCCGGGGTGGGATCCCGGCTGGACCACCCCCGCGGGCGGCCGCCCCCCGCGCCCCCCCCCGTGGGGGGCCCGGGGGGGGACGGCCTGTTCTTGGGGGTGGGGGCTCCCACCGCGCGGCTGACCTGCGGCCGGAACCGCCATGACAGCGCCCTGCGCCGGCGCTATGCTGCCGCTCCAAGACCCGCGCGGCGGGCAGCACCACACGGGCAGGACCCAAGGACGGGCGAATGACAGGCGGCTGGGCCACAGGGCTGGCGCAATGGGCCGAAGGCCGGGCCAATGCCCGCGCCGCCCGTGCCGCTGCGCGCAGCGCGCCTGCCACCGGCTTCGTGTCATCGCCCGAGCCCCGCAGCATCGGAATGCATGCCCGCGGCCGGCAACTGGTGGCCGGGCACTTCACGCTCGCCGGCCGGCTGATCGAGGCGCCAGGCGTTCCGCTGTGGGACGCGCTGCCGCCCGATCCGGCGGTGCTGGCCGAGGCACACGGTTTCCTGTGGCTCGACGATCTCGCGGCGCTGGGCGATGCGCCGGCCCGGGCGAGGGCGCGCGACTGGACATGGGGCTGGATCGACCGCTACGGCCGCGGGCAGGGCCCCGGCTGGGCGCCAGACCTGACGGGGCGACGGCTGATCCGGCTGATCAACCACGCGCTCTTCCTGCTGAGCGGGCAGGGCCGGGCCGAATCGCAGGCCTTCTTCGCGGCGCTGGCGGCGCAGGTGTCGTTCCTTGACCGGCGCTGGCACGCAACGCGCCCCGGTCTGCCCCGCTTCGAGGCGCTGGCGGTTCTCGTCTATGCCGCGTTGGCGCTGACCGGGACCGAGGCGCGGGTGGGGGCGGCGGTTGCGGCCCTTGCCGCGGAATGCGAGGCCGAGGTCGATGCGGGTGGCGGGCTGCCGACGCGCAACCCCGAGGAACTGCTCGAGGTCTTCACCCTGCTCACCTGGGTGGTACAGGCCATCGCCGCGTCCGGCCGCGCACCGGAACCCGCGCTGTCGGCCGCGATCGCCCGCATCGCGCCCTGCCTGCGCACCCTGCGCCATGCCGATGGCACGCTGGCGCGGTTCCACGGCGGCGGGCGGGGGGCCGAGGGGCGGCTCGACGCGGCGCTGGCAGCCTCGGGGGTCCGGGGTGTCCCGGGGCTCGGACCGGCGATGGGGTTCCTGCGGATGTCGGGCGGGCGCACCAGCGTCATCGTCGATGCCGCCGATCCGCCGGCGGGGCGCGCGGGTCGGTCGGCCCATGCCTCGACGCTGGCCTTCGAGCTGGTATCGGGGCGGCGGGCGGTGATCGTGTCCTGCGGGTCTGGCGCGGCCTTCGGCGGAGAATGGCGCAAGGCCGGCCGCGCCACGGCCAGCCATTCCACCCTGTCGCTCGAGGGCTATTCGTCATCCCGGTTCGGTCGGGGGCTGGGAGACGCCATGGCCGAGGTCGCGCATGTGGTGATGGCGCGTCCGATGGCGGGGCTCGAGGGCACGGGGCTGACGCTGGCGCATGACGGCTGGACGCGCACCCATGGCCTGACCCACACGCGGCAGCTGTTCCTGTCGCACGATGGGCGGATGCTGGAGGGTGTCGATGCCCTTGCCCCGGCAACCGAGGAGGACCGCGCACGGCTGTCGGCGGTGATGGTGCGCCGCGGGGGTGAACCGCTGCGCTACGCCCTGCGATTTCACCTCCACCCCGACGCCGACCTGTCGCTCGACATGGGCGGCACGGCGGTGTCGATCGCGCTCCGGTCGGGTGAGGTCTGGGTGTTCCGCGGCGAGGGCGGACAGGTGCTGACGCTGGAGCCTTCGGTCTATCTCGAACGCGGGCGGCTGAAGCCGCGGCCGGCGCGGCAGATCGTCCTGCCGGGAGTGGTGACGGGTGAAAGCGGACTGACCGGCTGGACCTTGGCCAAGGCACAGGATACTCCGCTGGCCATCCGCGACCTGGCCCTGGACGGTGCATCCGGCCGCGCCTGACCCCGCCGCCGAGAGAGGTTTCCGCAATGTCCCATGCCGTGCCGCTTGGCCGCGCGCTGATCTCGGTCTCCGACAAGACGGGGCTGGTGGACCTGGCGCGGGCGCTGGCAGCGCGGGGGGTGGAACTGATCTCGACCGGCGGCACGGCCAAGGCCTTGCGCATGGCCGAACTGCCGGTGACCGACGTGGCCGAGATCACGGGCTTTCCCGAAATGATGGATGGCCGGGTCAAGACGCTGCACCCGATGGTGCACGGCGGCCTGCTGGCGCTGCGCGACGACGACGAGCATCTGGTGGCCATGGCCGCGCACGGCATCCGGCCGATCGACCTCCTGGTGGTCAACCTCTACCCCTTCGAGGCGACGGTCGCGCGCGGTGCCAGCCCCGCCGACTGTGTGGAGAACATCGACATCGGCGGTCCCGCGATGATCCGCGCCGCGGCCAAGAACCACCGTTTCGTCGCCGTGGTGACCGACCCCGAGGATTACGGCCCCCTGCTGGACGAGCTGCGCGCGCAGGACGGTCGCACCGGCCTTGCCTTCCGTCAGCGGCTGGCGGCCACGGCCTATGCGCGCACCGCGGCCTATGACGCGGCGGTGGCGGGCTGGATGGCAGGGCAGGTGGGCGAGGCCGCGCCGCGGCGCCGCGCGCTGGCCGGGCGGCTGGCCCAGCCGCTGCGCTATGGCGAGAACCCGCATCAGGCAGCGGCCTTCTACAGCGACGGCACGGTCCGTCCGGGTGTGGCCACGGCGCGGCAGTGGCAGGGCAAGGAGCTGTCCTGGAACAACATCAACGACACCGACGCCGCCTTCGAGCTGGTGGCCGAGTTCGACCCGGCGCAGGGCCCGGCCTGCGCCATCATCAAGCACGCCAACCCCTGCGGCGTGGCCCGCGGCGAGACCCTCGCCGAGGCCTGGGGCCGCGCCTTCGACTGCGACCGCGTCTCGGCCTTCGGCGGCATCGTGGCGCTGAACATGCCCCTCGATGCCGCGACCGCCGAGGCCGTGGGCGCGATCTTTACCGAGGTCATCATCGCCCCCGACGCCTCGGAGGAGGCCCGGGCGATCCTGGCGGCAAAGAAGAACCTGCGCCTGCTGACCACCGGCGCGCTGCCCGACCCGCGTGCGCCGGCGCTGTCCTACCGGCAGGTTGCGGGCGGGTTTCTGGTGCAGGACGCCGACCGCAAGGGCCTGAGCCGCGCCGACCTGCGCGTGATGACGCGCCGCGCGCCGACAGAGGCGGAACTGGCCGACCTGATGTTCGCCTTCACGGTCGCCAAGCACGTCAAGTCGAATGCCATCGTCTATGCGAAGGGGGGCGCCACCGTGGGGATCGGCGCGGGGCAGATGAGCCGGGTGGACAGCACGCGCATCGCCGCGCGCAAGGCCGATGACATGGCGCAGGCGCTCGGGCTGCCGGTGTCGCCCGCAAGAGGGTCGGTGGTGGCATCGGACGCCTTCTTTCCCTTCCCCGACGGGCTCCTGACCGCGGCCGAGGCCGGGGCGACGGCGGTGATCCAGCCCGGCGGCTCGATGCGCGACGACGAAGTGGTCGCGGCCGCCGATGCCGCGGGGCTGGCCATGCTGTTCACCGGTCAGCGGCATTTCCGGCACTGACGCGATGCGCAGGCTGGCCCTAATGGCTGTCGCCGCCTTTGCCGTCGACCAGGCGTCGAAATGGTTCGTGGTCTGGCACCTCGGGCTGGCCAGCCGGCTGGCGATCGAGGTCTGGCCGCCCTTCCTGAACCTGCGGATGGCGTGGAACCGGGGCGTCAACTTCGGACTGATGGCGCAGGACGGGCAGGCCGGACGGTGGATCCTGATCGGCGTGGCGCTGGCGATC
>DAOLBY010000095.1:4178-12555 GCA_035324325.1 Paracoccaceae bacterium
GGCGAACTGGGCTTCGGCGTCACGCCCAAGGATGTGGCGCTGGCGATCTGCGGCTGGGTCATCTGGTGGATGCGTCGCGGCGGGCACGGTCGGCGGGCCGAGGTGGCGGCGGGTCTTCTGGTCGGCGGGGCGCTTGGCAACGTGGTCGACCGGGTGCTCTATGGCGCGGTGGCCGACTTCCTGAACATGTCGTGCTGCGGCATCGACAACCCCTTCGCCTTCAACGTCGCCGATGCCGCGATCTTTGCCGGGGCCATCGGCCTTGCGCTCTTTGCGGGCGAAAGACCCCGTGACGGGGCCGGGGGGATGGGGTAAACGGTTGGGAAACGGAACGGGAGACGGGGCATGAGGGCAGGTCGCGCGGGGTTGGTCCTGGCAGGGCTGGCGGCGCTGTGGCTGGCGGCCTGCGGCGACCGCGACGGCGAGCCGCGCCTGATGAACCTGCGTCAGTCCGGCGACGGGCCGGACGAGTTCGCGATCCTGCCGCCCAAGCCCCTGCAGATGCCGGCCTCGCTGACCGAACTGCCTGATCCGACCCCCCGCGGCACCAACCTGACCGACCCGACGCCAAACGAGGATGCCATCGCGGCCCTGGGCGGGCGGCCCGGCGCCGGGGCTGCCGGCGACGCCGGGCTGATCGGGCACACCGGTCGTTTCGGCCGCACGGCCGGCATCCGCGAGACGCTGGCCGCCGAGGATCTGGAATATCGCCGCGACAACCGCGGCCGGATCCTGGAACGGCTTCTGAGCGTGACCGTCTATTACCGCGCCTACCGGCCGCAATCGCTCGACCAGCAGGCCGAACTGCAGCGGTGGCGCGCCGCCGGGGTGCGCACGCCCTCGGCCCCGCCGCGCAAGCCCGGCGAGTAACGCAGACCCCGCCATGCCGTCACATCACGGCGAGGCCGGCTTGACCGGCGTCCCGCAGCGGGTAGCTGTGGGGGGCGTCACGAAAGGATGCCCATGCTGCGCCGCCTGATCCTGCCCGCCTTCGCGCTTGCCTTCGCCCCCCCGGCCGCGGGCGACAGCGGCGATGTCACCGACTTCATGCTGCCGAATGGCATGCAGGTCGTGGTAATCGAGGATCACCGTGCCCCCGCCGTCACGAGCATGGTCTGGTATCGCGTCGGGGCCGCGGATGAACCGCCGGGCAAGTCGGGCATCGCGCATTTCCTTGAGCACCTGATGTTCAAGGGCACCGAGCGTCTGGCGGCCGGCGAGTTCTCGGCCACGGTCGAGGCGCAGGGCGGCACCGACAACGCCTTCACCAGCTGGGACTACACCGCCTATCACCAGCGCCTGGCCGCCGACCGGCTGGACCTCGTCCTGGGGATGGAGGCCGACCGGATGGTGAACCTGCGGCTGACCGAGGAGGAGGTGGCGAGCGAGCGCCTGGTCATCCTGGAAGAACGCAGCCAGCGCACCGACAGCGACCCGGGTGCGCTGTTTTCCGAACAGCGCCGCGCGGTGCAGTATTTCAACCACCCCTACGGCATCCCGATCATCGGCTGGCGCCACGAGATGGAGGGGCTGACGCGCGAGGACGCGCTGGCTTTCTACCGGCAGCACTATGCCCCGAACAACGCGATCCTTGTCGTCGCGGGCGACGTGACGCCCGGGGGGGTGCGCGATCTGGCCGAACGCCACTTCGGCCCGATCCCGCCAGCGCCCGACCTGCCCCCCCGGGTCCGCCCCACCGAACCTCCCCAGATCGCCGAGCGGCGCGTGGTGATGACCGACCCGCGGGTGGCGCAGCCCTATCTGATCCGCACCTATCTCGCGCCGCAGCGCGATGCGCAGACGCAGGAGAAGGCTGCGGCGCTGACCTATCTGGCCGAGCTTCTGGGCGGGTCGGCCACAACGTCGGCTCTGGCCCGGGCACTGCAGTTCGATGCACAGGTGGCGGTCTGGTCCTCGGCCTTCTACGACGGCCAGTCGCTCGATGCCGGCACCTTCGGTGTGGCGGTGGCCCCGGTGCCGGGCGTCAGCCTGGAGGCCGCCGAGGCCGCGATGGACGAGGTGATCGCGCGGTTCCTGGCCGAAGGACCCGACCCCGAAGCCTTCGAGCGCATCAAGGCGCAGCTGCGCGCCTCCGAGGTCTACGGGATGGACAACATCGCTGCCCGGGCGCGCCGCTACGGCACGGCGCTGACCACCGGTCTGACGGTGCAGGACGTGCAGGACTGGCCTGCCATCCTTCAGGCGGTGACACCCGAGGATGTGATGGCGGCTGCGGCCGAGGTGTTCGACCGGCGCCGGGCCGTGACCGGCTGGCTGTCGCGCGATGGCGCGGGGGGCTGAGACGATGGCGATGATGCGTGCGTTCCTGTTGCTGCTGCTCACCGCCCTGCCGCTTCGGGCCGAGATCGCCATCCAGCAGGTCACTTCGCCCGCCGGCGTCCGCGCCTGGCTGGTGCAGGACCCGTCCATCCCCTTCGTCGCGGTGGAACTGCGGTTCCGCGGCGGCACCTCGCTCGATGCGCCGGGCAAGCGCGGCGCGGTCAACCTGATGACCGCGCTGATCGAGGAAGGCGCGGGCGAGCTTGACGCGCAGGGATTCGCCGTGGCGCGCGACGGGCTGGCTGCCAGCTTCCGGTTTGATTCCAACCGTGATTCCGTGTCCGTCTCGGCCCGCATGCTGACCGAGAACCGTGATCAGGCGGTCGCGCTGCTGGCGCAGGCGCTGGCCGCCCCGCGGTTCGACGCGGATGCGGTGGACCGGGTGCGCGGGCAGGTGCTGGCGGGCATCGCGTCCTCCGACAAGGATCCCGGCGACCTGGCCGACCGTGCCTTCGACCGGCTGGCCTGGGGCGACGACCATCCTTATGGCTCCCCGGGCAGCGGCACGGCCGACAGCGTGGCGGCCCTGACACGCGACGACATCCTGGCGGCGCACGGGGCCGCGCTGGCCCGCGACCGGGTCTATGTGGGCGCCGTGGGCGACATCACGCCCGAGGACCTGGGGGCGGTGATCGACACGCTGCTCGCCGGACTGCCCGAAACGGGTGCGCCGGTGCCCCCGCGGGCCGAGTTCCGCCTGTCGGGTGGCGTGACGGTCGAACCCTTTCCGGTACCGCAGTCGACCGTGAGGTTCGGGCACGAAGGCATGAAGCGCGATGACCCCGATTTCTTCGCCGCCTTCCTGATCAACGAGATGCTGGGCGGCGGCCGCTTTTCGGCCCGGCTGATGACCGAGGTGCGCGAGAAGCGCGGCCTGACCTACGGGATCGGCACCTGGCTTGCACCGATGGATCTGGGCGAGACGGTGATGGGCCAGTTCGCATCCGACAACGCACGGGTGGCCGAGGCGATCGAAGTGGTGCGCGCGGAATGGCAGCGCCTGGCCGAAGAGGGCGTGCCCGAGGCCGACCTTGAAGCCGCCAAGACCTTCCAGACCGGCAACTACCCGCTGCGCTTCGACGGCAACGCCAACATCGCCCGCATCCTGGTGGGGATGCAGATGCAGGACCTGCCCATCGACTATGTGCAGAACCGCAACGCCTATATCGAGGCGGTGACGGTCGAGGACATCCGCCGGGTCGCTTCCCGCCTGCTGCGCGCCGACGATCTGCATTTCGTGGTGGTCGGCCAGCCCGAGGGGCTGGGGCCGGCGAACTGACGGGGCGCAACCCGCTTGGCCGAATCCCCGACGCCATGCTACGCGTTGTGGGATGAACGATCTTCACCCCAACATGTCTGTCCTCCGGCCGGTGATCCGGCAACTGGACGAGGGCACAGTGAACCGCATCGCGGCGGGCGAGGTGGTGGAACGCCCGGCCTCGGCCGTCAAGGAACTGGTCGAGAATGCGCTCGATGCCGGGGCCATGCGCATCGCGGTCGAGATCGCGGGGGCCGGCAAGACGCTGATCCGGGTGACGGACGACGGCTGCGGCATGACCGCCGCCGACCTGCCGCTGGCGCTGTCCCGACACGCCACCTCGAAGATCGACGGCTCCGACCTTCTGGACATCCGCAGCTACGGATTCCGGGGCGAGGCGTTGCCCTCGCTGGCTGCCGTGGGGCGGCTGACGATCCGCAGCCGTGCGGCCGGCCAAGAGGGCGCCGAGGTCACGGTGACGGCGGGCCGCATGGGTCCGGTTCGCCCTGCCGCGCAGGGCCGCGGCACGGTGATCGAGCTTCGCGACCTGTTCCACGCCACGCCCGCACGGCTGAAGTTCCTGCGCTCCGACCGCGCCGAGGCGCAGGCGATAGCCGAGGTCATCCGCCGCATCGCACTGGCCGCGCCCGCCACCGGCTTTACCCTGACCGAGACGGACGAAGGCCAGGCGCCGCGCCTCCTGCTGCGGGCCGACCCTGCGCCGGGCGACATTGCCACCCGCGCGCGGCAGGTTCTGGGTGCCGATTTCGTGGCCAATGCGCTGGCGGTGGACCTCGACCGCGACGGGCTGCGGCTGACCGGCCTCGCCGCGCTACCCGCCTACAGCCGCGGGTCGGCGACACAGCAATTCCTGTCGGTCAACGGGCGGCCGGTGGCGGACAGGCTGCTGACCGGCGCCCTGCGTGCGGCCTATTTCGACGTGCTGCCACGCGACCGGCACGGGGCGGCGGTGCTGGATCTGTCCTGCGATCCGCACCGGGTGGACGTGAACGTCCATCCCGCCAAGGCCGAGGTGCGGTTCCGCGACCCCGAGTCGGTGCGCGGCCTGATCGTGGGCGGCCTGCGGTCGGTGCTGGCCGGGGCCGCGCCGCGGGCGGTGACGACCTTGGGCGCGGCGACGCTGGCGGCGATGCGGCCCGGCTTCCACGCCCGCCCGCCCGCGGGCTTGCCCCAGCCTGCGCTGCCCCGGCGGGCGCCGCCCCGGGGGCTGGCGGAGGCGCCGGCGCCTGCCCGGGAACCGCCTGCGGAGCCGGCCCTGCCGCTCGGGCATGCCCGGGCGCAGTTGCACGGCACCTACATCGTGGCGCAGACCCTCGATGGCGTGGTGATCGTGGACCAGCACGCCGCCCATGAACGGCTGGTCTACGAGCGGCTGAAGGCCCAGGCGCCAGGCGGCATCCCCGCGCAGGCCCTGCTGGTGCCCGAGGTGGTGGACCTTCCGCCCGCCGATGCCGCACGGCTGGCATCTCTGGCCCCCGTGCTGTCGCCGCTGGGTCTGGAGGTCGAAGGCTTCGGCCCGGGCGCTGTGGCGGTTCGGGCAACTCCCGACCCGCTCGGCCCCATCGCAGCTGCACCCCTGCTGGCCGACATTCTGGATGCGGTTGCCGACGCGCGGTCAGACGCGGCGGCGGCGCAGGCGCTCGCGGCGCGGACCGATGCGGTGCTGTCGCGGATGGCCTGCCACGGCTCGGTGCGCGCCGGTCGCCGGATGCGACCCGAGGAGATGGATGCGCTGCTGCGCGAGATCGAGGCCAGGCCGCATGCCGGCCAGTGCAATCACGGCCGGCCGACCTGGGTGGAACTGAAGCTGCCCGATATCGACCGCCTGTTCGGGCGGCGCTGACCCTGTGGCGTCAGATGCGCAGGAAGGGCTGTGCCAGCCGCGGGATCAGCGACTGGAAGCGCAGCGGCGCGTCGGAAGCCACCAGGCACACGCAGTCCGACCAGGCCTCGGCCACCGGGGTATGCTGCATGCCGGGGTCCGCCACCTCGATGTCCCCGGGGCCGAACCGGTCGGCGCCATCCAGGAACGCACCCTTCAGCACCAGTGTCAGTTCCAGCCCGTTGTGCCCGTGGTCGGGCATCGCCTGCCCTGCCGGGATCATCAGAAGCCGGGCCGTCGCGCCGGGGCCGGTGCGCAGGATCGACTGGCGCACGCCCAAGCCGACGGGGCGCCAGTTCACCCCTGCCAGGTCCGTGCCGACGTAATCGGCCAGGGGTGCCGGCATGTCGCCCGACCGCCGCGGGGCAGCCGCGCGCGGCACCGGAGGCAGCCCGGCAATGCGCGCCATGCAGGCATCAAGGCTGCCCTCGTCCAGGGCCGCGGCCTCGCCCGTCTCGATCACCGCGCCGCCCAGAGCCTCGAATGTGGCCACCCGGGCGCGGCTTTCGTCGCTCATCGACAGATGAGTTGCGATCACGAGGTTGAAGGCCTCGGGCAGATCGCCGGCCGCATAGGCCATTGCGAGCGTGTCGGGAATATGGTGGCGGATCGTCATCGCTGCCTTGGGCCTTCAACTCATGTGGTGGCGCAGCCGGTCGAGGGCCAACCGGATGCGCGATTTGATCGTGCCAAGCGGGAGGCCCGTTTCGGCCGCGATCTCGCTGTGCGAGAGGTCGCCGAAGAAGGCCCGCTGGATCAGCACGCGCTGCTTTTCTGGCAGCCGGGCAAGTGCTTCGCCCAGCCGTTCGCTTTCCTGCTGCGCCTCGTAGACCTCGGCCTGATCGGGTTCAGGCTCCGGCCCCCAGGGCAGGTCTTCCGGTTCCGGCCGGCGCGCCTTGCGCAGCGCGTCGATCCGGCGGTTCCGCGCGATGGTGAAAACCCAAGTCGCCACCGAGGCCCGCGCGGGGTCGAACAGATGCGCCTTCTGCCACAGCGTCGCCATGACGTCCTGCGCACATTCCTCGGCCAGCTGCGGGCTGGCCCCGGACTTCATCAGAAACCCCTTCACCCGGGGGGCGAAGTGCCGGAACAGCGCGGCGAAGGCCACCCTGTCCTGATGATCGCGGACCCTGATGATCAGGGCCGCCCAATCGGTTTCCGTCACATCCGCCGCCACGATCCGCCTGCTATCCGAACCAGCCCGTTCATCCCGCGACACCACCGGATGCGGCTCCGCGACAGGCATAGCAGGATTGTCGGCCAGATGGGCGTCGAACGTCATGATGGCGATACGGGGGTTGCGTGGCGCCGGATCACCTTTTGGTGCAACTGGGCCGGAAAAATCCGCCGTCAAGGGCATCTGTCCAGAGAACCTGACATTGCACATGTCAGATGATCCATTGCGGGGCACGCCCCGTAACCGTCCCGGAGATCGGAGTAGACCTGCATGCCCTTTGAACGAATCGGACCCGCCCCCCGCCGCGTCGCCATCGTCGGCGGTGGCATTTCCGGACTGGCCGCCGCCTGGCAGCTGGCCCGCGACCATGCGGTGGTCCTGTTCGAGGCGGAGGGCCGGCTGGGTGGCCACGCCCGCACGCTGGTGGCCGGAAGGCGCGGGGATCAGCCGGTGGATACCGGCTTCATCGTTTTCAACAACGTGAACTACCCAAACCTCCTGCGCATGTTCTCCGAACTCGAGGTGCCGCTGTGCGACAGCGACATGAGCTTCGGCGCCTCGGTGCGCGGCGGACGCATGGAATACGGCCTGCGCGACCTGCGCGCGGTCTTCGCGCAGCCGGGCAATGCGGTCGATCCGCGCTTTCTGGGCATGCTGCGTGACATCTTCCGCTTCAACGCGCGGGCGCAGGCGCTGTCGGAACCGGGCATGACGATCGGCGACCTTCTGGCGCGCCTGGGCACCGGCAACTGGTTCCGCGACTACTACATCCTGCCCCTGTCGGGGGCGATCTGGTCCACGCCGGTGCAGGGCATCCTGGACTTTCCGGCGAAGGCGATGCTCGACTTCTTCCGCAACCATGCGCTCCTGTCGGCCACCGGACAGCACCAGTGGCGCACGGTGCGGGGCGGGTCGGTCGAATATGTCCGCCGGCTCGAGGCCTGGCTGGTCATGCACGGGGTTGACCTGCGCAAGGGCGCGCCCGTGGCCGGCATCCGGCGGGGCGAGGGCGGTGCTCAGGTGCGGGCCGAGGGGGGCGAGTGGGAGGGCTTTGACGAGGTCATCCTCGCCACGCATTCCGATGATGCGCTGCGCCTTCTGTCGGACGCCGACAGCGACGAGACGGCGGCGCTGGCCGCCATCCGCTATCAGCCCAACACCATGGTCCTGCATGCCGATGCCTCGGTCATGCCGAAGCGCCGGGCGGTCTGGTCCTCATGGAATTATGTCGAGCCCGCCGGCCCACGGCCGGAACGGATCGACCTGACCTACTGGATGAACTCGTTGCAGCCGATTCCCAGGGATGACCCGATGTTCGTCACCCTGAACTCGACCGCGCCGATCCGCGACGAGATGACCTATGACGGCACCGTGTTCCGCCACCCGGTCTACGACCTGGCTGCCGAGCGCGGACGGGCGGCGATCCGCGCCCTGAACGGCCGCCGCGCCACCTGGTTCTGCGGCGCCTGGATGCGCGACGGGTTCCACGAGGATGGCTTCGCCAGCGCCGTGGATGTGGTCGAGGCGATGCGCGCCCGCCTCGCGACAGAGGCCGCGGCCTGATGCGTGTGGAGCATGTCCCGGGCGAGACGTTCCACGGGCGGAAGGGGGCGGTGGCCAACCGCTTCCGCTACCGGGTGGACTACGTCCTGCTCGACCCCGAGGAAGCTCAGGTCGCCGATGCCGCCGTTGAACAACA
>DAOLBY010000095.1:12565-12822 GCA_035324325.1 Paracoccaceae bacterium
GGGGGGGGCGTCCCGGGGGGGGGGGGGGGGGGGCGCCCCCCCGCTCCCCCTGGGGGGGGACCTCCCCCCGCCCCGCCCCGGGGGGTGGGCGCCCCCCGCGCTTGTGGGGGCCCAACCGCCGCAACCTCCTGTCGCTGCACGATGCCGACCACGGTGGTGCGCCGGGGCAGGGGCGCGGGGCGGCCTGGGTGCGCGAGGTGCTGGCCGAACGGCAGGTTCCGGCGGACGGGGCGATCTGGCTGATGGCGCAGCCGCGC
>DAOLBY010000096.1:0-7327 GCA_035324325.1 Paracoccaceae bacterium
TCGAAGGCCGGCGCGAGCGCGGTGTCGGGGTCGAAGCTGCGGGCAATGGGCGGGGCGGTGCAGACCGCGGGCCCGGCGCCGGTCGCGGCCATCAGTCCAAGGCGTGCGGCGCCGAAGGCGGCACCGAAATCGCCGGCGGCGGGCAACTGCACGGGCAGGCCGAGAACGGTCGCCAGCATCGCAATCCAGGTCTCCGACCGTGCACCGCCCCCGACCGCGATCAGCCTGTCGAGGGACGTCCCGGTAGCAGCCAGCGCGCCGCCGCAGGCACGCCCTGTGCCGCCCGCCGCTGCTCCTGCCCACGCCTTCCAGAACCGCCCGGGTGCCTGCCGCGCGGTCGGTCGCGTGGTCGAGGCCGAGGAATCCCGCGCGGATCGCGGCATCGTTGAGGGGCGTCCGCTCGCCCCCCAGATAGGGGAGGAACAGCGTCCGCCCCGGCGCCTGCAGGGGGCCGAGTGCCCCTGTCAGCGCCGCCGCATCCCGGCCCACGAGGTTGGCATACCAGTTCAGCGCATCCGTTGCCGCCAGGATCACCCCCATCTGGTGCCAGGTGCCCGGAAGGGCATGGCAGAAGGGATGGACGGCCGTTTCGGGGGCGGGCTGGTAGCCGTCGGTCGCCGCGAACAGGACGCCCGAGGTGCCGAGCGACACAAAGGCCTCGCCCCCCCGCACAACACCCGTGCCGACTGCCGAGGCCGCATTGTCGCCGCCGCCACCAGCCACCGGAACGCCCCGGGGAATACCCCACCGCGCCGCCAGCGCCTGCCGCAGCGCACCGGAAACCGCTGACCCCTCGACCAGACGGGGCATGTGGTGGCGCGCCAACCCCGTCAGTCCGAGGAGGTCGTCCGACCAGTCGCGCGCCCCGGTGTCGAGCCAGCTTGTTCCCGCCGCGTCGGACATCTCGGCCACATGCTCACCCGTGAGCCACAGGCGCAGGTAGTCCTTGGGCAAGAGCACCTTCGCCAGCCGTTCGCGCAGCCGCGGCTCGTGCCGTTCGACCCAGAGCACCTTGGGCGCGGTGAAGCCCGGGAAGACGATGTTGCCCGACACCCGACGGAACATCGGGTCGCCGTCGAGTTCCTGCGCTTCCTCATGCGCCCGGGTGTCGTTCCACAGGATGCAGGGGCGCAGCACCTCGTCGGCGGCATCGAGCAGCGTCGCGCCGTGCATTTGGCCCGACAGGCCGATGCCCCGAAGCCCGGCCAGCGCACCCTGCGCCGACAGCCGGTCCAGCACCGTCTCGGCCGCGGCGATCCAGTCGGCCGGCGACTGTTCCGACCATCCGGGGTGCGGCCGCGCCACGGTCAGGGGCGCCGCGGTTTCGGCCACGATCGCCTGATCCGCGTCGATCACCACGGCCTTGAGGCCGGATGTCCCCAGATCGAGCCCGAGGAACATCAGTAGGCCTGGGGCGGGCGCTTGCCGAGGATGATCATGCCCAGGATGTCCTCGTCGGTGACCTCCTTGACGTTGACGGTGCCGACGCGCTGGCCGTTCTTCATCACCACGGCGCGGTCGCAGAGATCCATCACGGCATGGATGTCGTGCTCGATCAGGAAGATGCCGAGGCCCTGGCCCTTCAGTTCCTGGATCAGGTCGGCGACCATCTGCGTCTCGTGCGGGCCGAGTGCCGCGGTCGGTTCGTCCATGATCAGGATCTTGGCGTTGAAATAGACCGCCCGCGCGATGGCGACCGACTGGCGCTGACCGCCCGACAGGGCGCTGACCGGAACGGCGAACTTCTGGAAGTTGGGGTTCAGCCGACCCATGATCTTGCGCGTCTCGGCCTCCATCCGCGCGTCGTCCACGAAGCCTGCGGCCCCGACCAGTTCGCGCCCCAGGAACAGGTTCGAGGCCGCGTTCAGATTGTCGGCCAGAGCCAGCGTCTGGTAGATCGTCTCGATGTTCTGGGCGCGGGCGTCGCGGGGGTTGTTGATCTCCACTTCATTGCCGTTGATGAAGATCTGCCCGGCATCGGCCTTGTAGGCGCCCGACAGGCACTTGATCAGCGTGGACTTGCCGGCGCCGTTGTGGCCCAGCAGGCCCACGACCTCGCCGGGGTAGAGATCGACCGAGACGTGATCGACCGCCTTGATGCCGCCGAAGGCGATCGAGATGTCGCGCATCTCGACCAGGGGCGTGCCGGTGTTCGGATTCTGGCTCATGGCGCGGCTCCCCTCACTTCACGCGCTTGCGGTAGACGATGTCGAGCCAGACGGCGAGCACCAGCGCGATGCCGATGACGATGCGCTGGTAGGAGCCGTCGCCGAAGCCGATCAGCACCATGCCCGTCTGGAGGCTGGTCAGGATCAGGGCCCCGATGATGGCGCCGTAGATCGTGCCCACGCCGCCCGAGAGCGAGGTGCCGCCGACCACCGCTGCGGCGATGACGTAAAGCTCGTCGAGGTTGCCCATGGCGTTGGTGGCCGAGTTCTGGCGGGCCGAGCCGATGACGGCCGCGACACCGGCCAGCGCCCCCATCAGGGTGAAGATCTTGACTGTCATGACGCGGGTGTTGATGCCCGAGAGCGCCGCCGCCTCGGGGTTGCCGCCGATGGCAAAGACGTAGCGGCCGAAGCGGGTGCGCGTCATCAGGATGGTCATGAACAGCGCCACCGCGATCATGATGAGCACGGGATAGGCGAAGCCGTGGCCGAACTGGGCGCAGGGTGCGTCAAAGATCGACCCGCCGGCACGGGCGCAGGCCGGCACCTCCTGCCCGATCGATTCGTAGTAGCGGGCGATATTGCCGCGCGGCCAGACATAGGCGTTGACCAGGGCGGTGGCACCGATGATGGCGCCGCAGACGGTACCGATCACGAAGGTCTCGGCCCAGACCGGGCGCAGGGCAAAGCCGTGCAGCCGGCGCCCCTTGCGTCGGGACAGGAAGCTCCAGACCACGAAGACGCAGGCGATCACGCCGAAGATCCAGCTTCCCGTCCGCCCCAGCGCCCCGAAGGACCCTCCGCCGATCAGCGCGAAGGTGTCGTCGAGCGGCGCGATGGTCTTGCCGCCGGCCACCAGGAAGGCCGCGCCGCGCCAGACCAGCAGGCCGCCCAGCGTGACGATGAAGGCCGGGATCGACAGGAAGGCGATCAGCACGCCCTGGAAGCAGCCGATCAGCGCCCCCATCGTGATGCCGAAGACGACCGAGATGATCCAGATCGACGGATGGCCGAGCCCCAGCGCCGGCGTCAGATACTCGACCTGCAGCAGGCCCATGTACATGCCCACCATGCCCATGATCGACCCCACCGACAGGTCGATGTTGCGGGTGATGATGACCAGCACCATCCCGCAGGCCATGATCCCGATGTATGCGGTCTGCACCGAGAGGTTCCACAGGTTGCGCGGCGTCAGGAAGCCGTTCGCCTCGGCCTGGCTCGCACCCAGCAGCAGCGAGGGGCGGCCGAGCACGAAGGTGGAATAGGACTCGAAGGCGAACCAGATCAGCATCAGGGCGCCGATCATGCCCAGAAGGCGGGTGTCGATCTCGGTCGCGCGCAGGAACCGGCCGAAGCCACGTTCGGGGGTGGTCCGGGATGCGCTGGATGGGGTTGTGTCGGTCATGTCCTCGCCCGGGTGCAGAGGGGGGATCGGGCAGATGGCGCCTGGCGCGTCGTATCCCGTGGTGCGGGGCGGGGCCTTGCGTCCTTGCCTGCGGAACGGATGTCGTCGGTCGCGGGCCGCGCCGGCCCGGAACGGCGGGCCGGCGCCGCACGCAGCGTGCGGCGCCGGCCCCGTGGTCATGGCCTTACTGGCAGGCCGGCACGTCGGGCTGCGCGCCCTCGCAGGCCTGGGCCTTGCTGATGTGGCCCGCGTCGATCGCGAGGTTCAGCGTCGCCTTGGTGATCGGCGTCGGGTCGAGCAGGATCGCGTTCATCTCGATCCCCTTCTCGCCGCCCGAGAACTTGCCGGCCCCCGGGATGGCATCCAGCGCCGCGCCGTCGGCCAGCAGGCCCGCGATCTCGCCCGCGGCCTTGCCGAGGTCACGCGCGTTCTTCCACACCGAAACGGTCTGGGTGCCGCGCGCCACGCGGTTGATGGCCGAAAGGTCGCCGTCCTGGCCGCCCAGCGGCACGTTCAGGCCCTGCGCCGCCAGCGCAGCGGCCGCACCGCCGGCCATGCCGTCGTTCTGGCTCAGCACCGCGTCCACCGCGTTGTTGTTGGCCGTCAGGATCTGCTCCATGTTGCGCTGCGCGTTCTCGGGCTTCCAGCCGTCCGAATGCGCCTCGCCCACGATCTTGATGTCGCCCGAGGCGACGGCCGCGCCGATCACCTCTTCCATGCCCTGGCGCAGGAAGCCCGTGTTCGGGTCGCCCGGGTCGCCCTTGATGATGGCGTAGTTGCCCTTGGGCACCACGGCGAACACCGACTCCGCGATGATGCGGCCCACGCCCACGTTGTCGAAGGTCAGGTAGAAGGTGCGGTTGTCCTCGATCAGGCGGTCGTAGCCGACGACCGGGATGCCCTCGGCGGCGGCCTTCTCGATCGCCGGGCCGATGGCGTCCTTGTCCCAGGCGTTGATGATCAGCGCGTCCACGCCCTGGGCGATCAACGCGTCGATGTCGCTGAGCTGCTTCTCGGCCGAGGCCTGTGCGTCGGCCGAAACGTATTCGTTGCCGGCACCCTCGATGGCGGCCTTCATCGCGGCTTCGTCGATCTTCCAGCGCTCTTCCTGGAACTGGGCCCAGGAGACCCCGATCTTCTTCCCTGCGGCCAGC
This sequence comes from Paracoccaceae bacterium, assembly GCA_035324325.1. Lineage (GTDB taxonomy): Bacteria > Pseudomonadota > Alphaproteobacteria > Rhodobacterales > Rhodobacteraceae > DAOLBY01. Next base: position 4,728 of record DAOLBY010000096.1, read on the forward strand.
GCGGGCGACGAGAACCCGGTCACCGCCAGAACGGCGGCGAGAACAGCAATGCGCATGTGCATCCTCCCTGATGGCGGACCGGGCGATGATTGCGCTGCCCGGCTCCGGTCCGGCTTTTGCCGGCACCGGGCGGAACCTGCCGGGAATAATTTCAGTTGTCAAATAAAAATCCGGCGCGATGATCGGCCCACTGCGTGTCGGACGCGCGTTTCGCCGCTTTGCAGCGCGATCTGCCCCCATCCGGACGCTTCTTTAGTTCGGATACCAAAAAAACGATGCCGCAAGTGCGAAAGAGAGGCAGTCCAGGTGCAGGGCAGGGTTGCGGCCCGCTCATTCCTCCGCTGTCCGATTCGCTGCGCCCCCTGCGGCAGCAGGTCTTCGAGAGGGTGCGCGCAGCGGGCAGCGTGGCACGCGTTACGCTGGCGCGCGACCTTGCTGTCAGCCCGGCGTCGGTCACCACCGCCACCTCGGAACTGATCGAGGCGGGGCTGATCGAGGACCGTTCGCTGCCGCGCGAGGACGGGCAGGGCCGCGGGCGGCCGGCACAGGCGCTCGGCGTACGGGCGGCGGCGCACCGCGTGGCGGGGATGAAGCTGTCGGACCGCGAGCATACCGCCGTGGTGGTGGATTTCGCCGGCAACCTGATCGCCGATGACGTGATCCCGCGCCGCCCCGGAGCCATGACCCTGTCCGAGATGCTGGACGGGATCGAGACGCTGCTCGACCGTGTCTGCGCCAAGGCCGGGCTGGCGCGGGCCGATCTGTCGGGCATCGGCATCGGCGTGCCCGGCTTTGTGGACCGCGACCTCGGGGTGGTCCTGTGGTCCTCGACCCTGGCCGAGCGCGGGCTGTCGCTGGCCGCCGCGGTCCAGTCCCGCCTGAACCTGCCCGTCGCAATCGACAATGACGCCAACCTCGTTGCGCTGGCGGAACTGTGGTTCGGCTCCGGCAGGCGGCTCTCGGATTTCGCGGTCGTCACCATCGAGCATGGAGTCGGCATGGGGCTGGTGGTGAACCACCGCCTGTATCGCGGCGCCAAGGGCCTGGGGATGGAACTGGGCCATACCAAGGTACAGCTTGACGGCGCGCTCTGCCGCTGCGGCCAGCGCGGCTGTCTCGAGGCCTATGTCGCCGACTATGCGCTGGCGCGCGAGGCGACGACAGCGCTGAACCTGACGCGCGAGATGCCGATCAACCTGCTGCTGGAAAGCCTTTACGACCATGCCAAGGCCGGCAATGGCGCGGCGCGGTCGATCTTCCGCCGGGCGGGGCGGTATCTGGCGGTCGGGCTGTCGAACGTGGTCAACCTGTTCGACCCGGCGCTGATCATCCTATCGGGCGAGCGGATGCGCTACGACTATCTCTATGCCGCCGAGACGCTGGCCGAGATGGAAAACCTCGCCATCGACACCGGCCGGCCAAAACCCCCGATCGAGATCCATGCCTGGGGCGACCTGCTCTGGGCGCACGGGGCGGCGGCGCTGGCCCTGTCCGAGGTGACCGACCGGATGCTGGGGATGCCGCGGGAACTGGCCGCACAATAACGGCAAGCCGGCGCCGGGCCATGTCGCACCACATTGCCCCCGGCCGCACCGGCTGCCATAGTTGGCCGACGATCCCCCCCGAGGTGCCGCCGTGCGACCTGTAGATGCGACCGCGATCTTGCGCGCGGCCTGCCTGGCCGCCGGTCTGGCCGTTGCGCCCCTCGCGGCTGCGGCCTTCCAGGGCACGCAGTTCGACACTCCCGGCGCCGATTCCGAACTCGCCCGCGCGCTGGTCGCCGCATCGGCGCTGCGCGCGGCCGAGATCGAGGACACGACCGAGGCACAGGACATCTACGCCGCCGCCCGGGCCGAATATGGGCGGCTTCTGGGTGCGCTCTATGCCCGCGGGCATTATTCGGCGGTCATCTCGGTCAGGCTCGACGGGCGCGAGGCCGCCGAGATCGCGCCGTTCGACATACCCGCGCGCATCGACCGGGCGGTGGTGCGGGTGGAACCGGGGCCGCGCTTCACCTTCGACCGCGCGAGGGTGGCGCCGCTGCCCCCCGGTACCGAGCTGCCGGATGGCTTTGCGCCCGGAAGGCCGGCGGAAAGCGGGCTCATCCGGCAGGCGGCCGAGGCCGGCGTCGATGCCTGGCGCTCTACCGGGCGAGCCAAGGCGCGGGTCGCGGGGCAGGACATCCTGGCCGATCACCCGCGCCGCACCCTGTCGGCCGACATCGCCCTGGCCCCGGGCCCGGTACTGCGGTTCGGCCGGCTGACGGTGCGCGGCGAGGAGCGGATGCGCATGTCGCGCATCCTCGCCATCGCCGGCTATCCCGAGGGCCAGACCTTCAGCCCCGAGGCGCTGGAGGTCGTGGCCGAACGACTGCGCCGGACCGGCGTCTTCCGCTCGGTCGCGCTGCAGGAGGACGAGGGAATCACCGCACCCGACCTTCTGGGCGTAACCCTGACGCTGTCCGAAGAGCGGTTGCGCCGCTACACGGTCGGGGCCGAGGTCAGCAGCCTGGACGGCATGACGCTGTCGGGGTCCTGGCTGCACCGCAACCTGTTCGGCGGCGCCGAGCGGTTCCGGGTCGAGGGCGAGGTCGCCCAGAT
>DAOLBY010000096.1:7351-12740 GCA_035324325.1 Paracoccaceae bacterium
CTACCGCCTCGGTGTCACCATCGACCGCCCGGCCGACATCCGCGCCGACACCACCGCCTCGCTGCGCTTCGGGCTGGCGCATGTGGACGACCCCGACGGACGGTCCGACCGGGCCGAGTTCGGCCTTCTGCTGACCAACTTCGCCAACCGGCGGCTGACCTGGACGGTCGGAATCGACTATGCCGACGTGCGGGTGCGCGACCAGACGGGCCAGTTCACCTATCGTCACGTCTCCTTCCCTCTCGGCGGGCTTTGGGAGGACCGCGACAATCCGCTCGATGCCCGGCGCGGGGTCTTTGCGCAGGTGGAACTGCGGCCCTTCCTTGGTTTCGACGGGGCGGGATCGGGCCTGCGGGCAAAAGCCGATGTGCGGGCCTACCGCAGTTTCGGCGACGGCGACCGGGTGACCTTCGCCGGTCGGTTGCAGGCGGGCGCCGTCACCGGCTCCTCGCTTCTGGCCACCCCGCGCGAGTTCCTGTTCCGCTCGGGCGGCGGTGGCACGGTGCGCGGGCATCCCTTCCAGTCGCTCGGAATCCCGATCCTGCGCACGTCGGATTTCCAGATCGGCGGGCAGGCATTTCTGGCCGCATCGGTCGAGGCGCGGGTGCGCGTGACCGATACGGTCGGCATCGTCGGGTTCTACGACTGGGGGCATGTCGGCGCGCTCGGCTTCTTCGACGACCTCGGCGACAGCCACGCCGGCGCGGGGATCGGGTTGCGCTACGACCCCGGCATCGGCCCCATCCGGCTTGACGTGGCGCAGCCGGTCAGCGGCCGCACCGGCCGCGGCACGCAGATCTACGTCGGCATCGGGCAATCGTTCTGATGCGCCGCCTCCTCGCCCTCGCCCTCTGCCTTCTCCCTTTCGCCGCCACGGCACAGCAGGATGACCGCGACCGCCTGACCCGGTTTCTCGAGGAGAACCTGTCCTCGGCCGGGCGCGAGGTGCAGGTCGAAGGGTTCCGCGGCGCCCTGTCATCCCGCGCGCAGATGGACCGGCTGTCGATCGCCGACGACCGCGGCGTGTGGATCGAACTGACCGGCGTGGTGCTGGACTGGAACCGGCTGGCCGTCCTGTCGGGCCGGATCGAGATCAACGAACTCTCGGCGCGAGAGATCACCGTGTCCCGGCGCCCCGCGCCCGAACAACCGTCCGGTCTGCCCGCCGCCGAGGCGCAGCCCTTTGCCCTGCCCGAATTGCCCGTCTCGGTCGCCATCGCCCGCATCGCGGCGGAACGGGTCACGCTTGGCCCGGACCTTCTGGGCCAGCCGGTCGTGGGCGCGCTGGAGGCGGCGCTGAACCTTGCCGACGGCGAGGGGCGCGCCCGGCTGAACATCCTGCGCCAGGACGACGGGCCGGAAGGACGCATCGCACTCGATGCCAGCTACGCCAATGCCTCGGGCGCGCTGGTCCTGTCGCTTGAGGCGGTCGAGGGGCCGGGCGGCGTGGCGGCCACCCTGCTCGGTCTTCCCGGGGCGCCTGCCGCGCGGCTGGCCGTCACCGGTGCCGGCCCCCTGCGCAACTTCGCCGCCGACATGGCGCTGGAGACCGACGGGGTGGAGCGGCTGGCGGGCCGCGTCACGCTGGCCGAGGACGGGCCGGGAAACCTGCGCTTCACGGCCGATCTGGGCGGCAACCCGGCACCGCTGTTCCTGCCGGAATACGCCGCCTTCTTCGGACCGGACGTGGGGCTTGTGGTCGAGGGCACGCGCGCCGCCTCGGGGCGCGTGGCGCTGCGTGACCTGTCCGTCACCGCCCGGGCGCTGACCCTTCAGGGCTCGGTCGAGGTGGCGGCGGACGGTCTGCCGGAACGCTTTGTGCTGGATGCCCGGCTCGGGCTGCCTTCCGGCGAATCCGTGCTCCTGCCGCTGGCGGGGGATGCCCCGACGCGGGTGGCGGGGGCGGATGCAGTGCTGTCCTACGATGCCGCGCAAGGCGACGGCTGGGTGCTGCGCGCCGCGCTTTCAGGGCTGGACCGGCCCGACATCGCCGCCGAGACGGTCACGCTGGCCGGATCGGGCCGCATCGCGCGCCGCGCGGCAACCGGGCAGCCGCCGGTGTTCGGCGGCACGCTCGATTTCGACGCGACGGGACTCGCGCCCGCCGACCCGGGCCTGGACGAGACGCTGCGCCGTCTCGGCCGGCAGGCCACCGGGCGTGCCATGCTCTCGGTCCAGGCGGGCGACGGAAAGCTGCGCATCGGCAACCTGCGGCTGTCTGCCGGAGGGCTGTCGCTGACCGGCCGCGGCACGGTCGCGGGACTGGGGTCCGGCTTCGAAGTTTCGGGTCAGGCCGAGGCCGAGGTGAACGACATGACGGCGCTGGCGCCTTTGGCCGGCCGGCCGCTGGCCGGTGCGGCGCGACTGGCCGCGAACGGCAGTGCCGAGCTGCTGGGCGGCGGCTTCGACGTCGTGGTGCGGATCGACGGGCAGGATCTGGTCCTCGGCCAGGCCGAGGCCGACAGCCTGCTGCGCGGCGCCTCTTCCATCGATCTTTCCGCCGCGCGCGGGCCGCAGGGCACCGACCTGCGCGACCTGACGGTTCTGGCGGGCGGCGGGCGGATCGATGCGCGGGGCCGCGCCACCGCCGATGGCGCCGACCTGACCGCAAGGCTCGACCTGCCCGACCTTGCCGTGCTGGGCGGAGACTGGGGCGGGGGGCTGCGCGCCGATCTGGCCTGGGGCGCGCTTGCCGCGCCCGAACGCCTGACCCTGACGGGGCAGGGGCGCGACCTGCGGATGGGCCGCGCCGAGGTGGACGGGCTGCTGCGCGGCGCCTCGACGCTTGACATCGCACTCACGCGGGCGGGCGGGCGCATCGGCATCGACCGTGCGCGCATCACCAACCCGCAGGCCGATCTTGCCTTCGCAGGGCATTTCGACCCCGGCGGTTCCGACCTGTCGGTGACGGCGCGGCTGGCCAGCCTCGCGCCCCTCGGTCCCGGCTACCGCGGTGCGCTGGACGCGCAGGCCCGGCTGACCGGCACGCCCGGCGCCGGCCGGCTCGAGGCCACCGCCTCGGGCCGCGGCCTTGCCGTCGGGCAGGCCGAGGCCGACCGCCTGCTGGCCGGCGACAGCCGCCTGACGCTGCGCCTGGGGTTCGAAGGCGGGCGCCTGCGCATCGACGAGGTGCGTCTCGCGAACCCGCAGGAGACCGCCTGGGCCACGGGAGAAGCCGCGAACGGCCTTCGCCGGCTGGCCTTCGACGGGCGCCTCGCGAACCTCGCCCTTGTCGTGCCCGCGTTTCCGGGTCCGCTGACACTGTCGGGCACGGCCGTCGAGGACGGGGCCGGGTTCGGCGTCGACGTCCGGACGCAGGGGCCAGGCGGCATCGACGCGACGGTCCGGGGGCGCATCGCCGCGGACCTCGGCACCGCCGATCTGGCCATCGCAGGCCGGGCGCAGGCGGCTCTGGCCGATGCCTTCATCGGCAACCGAGCGGTGTCAGGTGATGTCGGGTTCGACCTGCGGCTGGCCGGTCGCCCGTCGCTGGCCGCGCTGTCGGGCACGCTGAGCCTGACCGGCGGGCGGTTCAGCGACCCCGACCTGCCGTTTTCGCTCGGCGACCTTTCGGCGCGCGCCACCCTGTCCGGCGGGCGCGCACAGATCGACGGGCAGGCCTCGGCTTCCGGCGGCGGGCGATTGTCGGTGTCGGGCGGGCTGGGACTGGCCGCGCCCTTCCCGGCAGATCTGTCGGTCGTGGTGACGGCCCTGCGCCTGCGCGACCCGCAGCTGTTCGAGACGGTGGCCGACGGGCGGCTGACGCTGTCCGGACCGCTCACCGGGGGCGCACGACTTGCCGGGCGCATCGATCTCGGGCAAACCGAACTCAGCATCCCGGCGACCGGCCTTGCCGGCGCTGGAGACCTGCCCGGCCTGCGGCATGCGGGCGACACGCCACCCGTTCGCGAAACCCGCGCCCGCGCCGGGCTGGACGGCGGCGCCGGGACCGGCGGCGGGGGCGGCCGGCAGGGCGCGCTGGCGCTCGACCTCACCGTGGCCGCGCCGAACCGGATCTTCCTGCGCGGCCGCGGACTCGACGCCGAACTGGGCGGCGCCGTCATCCTGCGCGGCACCACCGCCAACGTGATCGCAGAAGGCGCCTTCGACCTGATCCGCGGGCGCCTCGACATCCTCGGCAAGCGGCTTGTCCTGTCGCGGGCGCGCCTCGCACTCCAGGGCGATCTCGTGCCCTCTGTCGATATCGAGGCCGCGACCGACAGCGACGGGATCACGACCTTCGTGCGCATCGCCGGCCGCGCCGACGAACCCGAGGTCACGTTCGCCTCGGCCCCCGAACTGCCTCAGGACGAGGTTCTGGCGCGGCTTCTGTTCGGGCGGGGACTTCAGAACATCTCGGCCTTCCAGGCGGCCCAGCTTGCGGCGGCGGTGGCGACGCTTGCGGGTCGCGGCGGTGACGGCATCGTGGCGCGCCTGCGCAAAGGCTTCGGCCTCGACGACCTCGACATCGCCACCGACGGGCAGGGCGGGACCACGCTGCGGGCGGGCAAGTACATCTCGGAGAACGTCTATACCGAGGTCGAGGTCTCCCCCGACGGGCAGAGCCGCATCAACCTCAACCTCGACATCCGCCCCGGCGTCACCGTCAAGGGCCGCGTCGGCACCGGCGGCGAGGCAGGCATCGGGCTGTTCCTGGAACGGGACTACTGACCGCGCCGCCGCGCTGCGGGGGCACGCGCGCCTAACGTTCGCGCAACGCTTCCCGCGACTTGTAGAGCGGCTTCAACAGGTAGCTCAGCACCGTCTTTCCGCCCGTCTGCAGCTCCACCTCGGCCTGCATGCCCGGGCGGATCTGCAGCCCCGCACGGCGCCCGGCCAGGCTCTCCGGGTCGACCCGCAGCGTGACCTTGTAGTGCGCCTCGGCCGCGGGGCCGCGGGTGGCTTCGTCCCGGAAGGTGTCGGCCGAGACCACCGCCACCGTCGCCGAAAGCGTCCCCCAGACCGTGTAGTCATAGGCCGACAGCTTGACCGTCGCCGCCTGACCCTCGCGCACCTGGGCGATGTCGCGTGGCGCCACGCGCGCCTCGATGAACATCTCCTCGTCCATGGGCACGATCTGCAGGATCTCCTCGCCCGGGCGCACGACGCCGCCGATCGTCGTGACCGACAGCCGGTTCACCACGCCGCGCATCGGCGCGGTCAATACGGTGCGCGACAGCTGGTCCTCGGCCGCCTTGAGGTTCTGCCGCAGCGAGGCCAGTTCGCGCAACGTGTCGGAATAGTCGCGCGCACGGTCGAGTTCGGTCTGCGTCGCAACCTCGGCATGGCGGTTCTGGGCATCGCCGAAGGCCTTTCGCGCGCGCGTCACCTCGGTCAGCGGCACCAGTTCCCGCCTGAGCATCGCCTCCCTCCGGGCGCGCTCCTGCCC
>DAOLBY010000097.1:0-10564 GCA_035324325.1 Paracoccaceae bacterium
CGCGGCGGGGGCTGGCCCGTCCCCCGGCGCGGCCTCGTCATCGGTCGGTTCGGGTGCATCCGAAGGCGCGGGCGGTTCTGGCTCGGCCTGTGCCCCCGACGGTTCGGCCTCGGGTTCCGGCTCCGTTACCACCTCGGCCACAGGGGCCGGGCCGGGGTCAGGCGCATCGGCCTCGGGTTCTGCGGGCGCCGGAGCGGGTTCGGGCACGGGCGGCGCCGTCTCCGCGGTTTCGTCCCTGGCCGGAGCCTCGGCTTCCGGCTCAGGTGCCGGTTCCGACTCGGCGACCTGGACGACCGCGGGGGCACGGTCGGGTGCTGCCGTCTCGGCCAGCAGATCCTCGGTCTCGGGCTCGGGGGTGTGGTCGGGATGCAGCTGGAACCAGCCATGACCGCAGGCGGAACACTGCACATCCCGCCCTTCGGGAGGAATGGCGCCCTTGTCGACCTCGTATTGCGCGTCGCAGTTCGGGCATACCAGACGCATCCGAACCCCCTGCGTTGCCTTCCTGTATCTCGATCTTGTAATGCCGCCCGCGGCAATCTCCAAGTGCTGGTGGTTAACACGGCGCAACCTGTGTCGTTGACGCCGCCCTGCCCTGCGCCGGGGAATTGAATCCGGCCCCCCGTTCGGCCATTGTGCCCTGCGCGCGGGGCGGTCCCGCCCCTGTCGGAGCCTGGCGGTGATCGCCTTCGAGAACGTTGCCTACAGCTATGGCGGGGGCGAGCTTCTGTCGGAGGTCACGCTGAAGCTGGCGCCGGGGTCGTTCCATTTCCTGACCGGGCCATCCGGTTCGGGCAAGACGACGTTCCTGAAGCTCTGCTACGGCGATCTTCTGCCAACCTCCGGCCGGGTGACGCTGTTCGACCGAGAGGTGCGCACACTGGCGCGCGACGACATCGCACGGATGCGGCGGCGGATGGGAGTGGTGCACCAGGACTGCCAGTTCCTCGATCATCTGCCGGTCGCCGCCAACGTGCTGTTGCCGCTGTCGGTGTCGGGGCGGGCGGGCAGCCCCGACGACCTGCGTGACCTGCTGGCCTGGGTCGGCCTCGGCCCGCTGGCGGGCGCGCTGCCGCCGCAACTGTCGGGGGGCGAGCGGCAGCGCGCGGCGCTGGCGCGGGCGGTCATCATGGGGCCCGAGGTGATCCTGGCGGATGAGCCGACGGGCAACGTCGACTGGGACATGTCGCTGCGCCTGCTGACGCTGCTGGTCGAATTGAACCGGATGGGCAAGACGGTGCTGGTGGCGACCCACGACATGAACCTGATCCGAGCGACCAAGGCGCAGGTGCAGGCGCGCGTCCTGCGCATCGCGCAGCGGCGGGTGACGCTGGCAGGGGCGGACCTGTGAACGCTGCGCCGCCCGTCCAGCGCCCGCGTGGGGTAGGTGGCGCGCTGGTCCGGCTGGCAGCCGGGCTGCGCGAGGCCGACCGCGTGGTGCCGCCCGCCGGCGCCTCGGCCTGGCTGACCACCTTCACGGCTGCCGCGATGGCTTTCCTCGCGGTCTTTGCGTTGGCGCTGTCGCTGGCTGCCGGACGGCTGGCCGATCGCTGGGGCGATGCACTGGCGCGCACGGCCACCGTGCGCATCGCTGCGCCCGCGGATCAGGTCGAGGCGCAGGTCGCCGCGGTGATCGACGTGCTGACCACGACGCCAGGGGTTGCCGGTGCCCGTGCCCTAACGCCGGAGGAGACGACGCGCCTGCTCGAGCCGTGGTTCGGGCCAGGCCTTCCGCTCGATAGACTGCCGGTGCCGCGGCTGGTGGAGCTGACCGAGGCCGATCCGGGCTATGACGGCGAGGGGCTGCGACTGCGGCTGGCGGCCGAGGCGCCGGGCGCGGTGCTGGACGACCACACGCGCTGGCGGCGTCCGCTGGCCAATGCGGCGGGGCGGCTGCGGCTGCTGGGCGGGTTGTCGATCGGGCTGATCGGCGCGGCCTTTGCCGCGATGATCACCTTGGCCGCCGCCGCCGCGCTGGCCGCCAATGCACAGGTGATCCGCGTCCTGCGCCTGATCGGGGCGCGGGATGCCTGGATCGCGCGCGCCTTCGTTCGCCGCTTCACCCTGCGTGCGGCCGCCGGTGCCGCCGCCGGAGCCGCCGCCGGCACACTGGCGGTGGCGCTGCTGCCCGCGGCCGATGCGGCGGGTGGTTTCCTGACCGGCCTTGCCTTCTCCGGCGCGGGGTGGCTCTTGCCGCTGGCCCTGCCTCCCGCCGCTGCCGTCGTCGCCTTTGCGGCAACCCGTGCCGCCGCCTTCCGCACGCTGAAGGAACTGCCCTGATGCCGCTCGTCCTGCAATGGCTCCTGAGTCTGGTGTTCATCGTCCAGATGTATCTGGCGATGGTGGTGCTGGCGGTGGTCTTCACCCCCTTCGCCATCTTCAGCCGCAACGCCGCCTACATGGCCATGCACAGCTATTGCCGATGGGTCGCCTTTTCGGCCCGGGTGCTGGTCGGACTGCGGTCCGAGGTGCGGGGCGAGGTTCCGACGGGCGAGGTCCTGGTCGCCGCCAAGCACCAGAGCTTCTTCGACATCCTGCTGATCTTCGGCGCCCTGCCGCGAGCCAAGTTCATCATGAAGCGCGAACTGATCTGGGCGCCGATCCTTGGGCAATACGCGCTGCGCATCGGCTGCGTGCCGGTCGACCGCGGCAAGCGCGGCGCCGCCATCGAAAAGATGAAGGCCGACGTGGCGCGCGGGACGGCGCATCCCGGGCAGCTGATCATCTATTCGCAGGGCACGCGCGTCGCGCCGGGGGTGAAGCGGCCCTACAAGGTGGGTACCGGGCTTCTGTACGAGCAACTCGGACAGCCCTGCGTGCCGGTGGCGACCAATGTGGGTGTCTTCTGGCCCAGGCGCAGCCTGCTGCGCCGCCGCGGGCTGGCGGTGGTGGAGTTCCTGCCGCCGATCCCGCCCGGCAGGCCGGTGGCCGAGTTCATGGCCGAGCTGGAACGCAAGGTCGAGGCACGCTCCGACGCGCTGATGGACGAGGCGGGGTTCCGGCCTCGCGCCTAGGGCCGCGCCCGGGGGCGCCTCCCTCCCCCCTTTGCGGGGGAGGGATGGGGAGGGGCGCCAGTCCTCCGACCGCGTCTCCGTCCTTCAGCTGAGCGGGCAGTCGGCCACCTTCAGGTCCAGCGTCAGGGTGACACCGGGGCCGTAGTCGCGGCCCGAGACGTTGATGTGGAGCTGGCCCCGGTCGGTGAAGACGTCGCCCTCGCGCATCGGCAGGCTGGTTTCGGCGACGTTGACCGTGACCGCCTCGAACAGCGCGCAGTCGGTCTCGAACCGCAGGACGTAGCCGTTGAAGGCGGCCGGCCAGAAGGTGCCGCTGGCCCCCTCGGGATAGGCGAAGCGGATGCGCGCGGGATCGATCTGCACCTCGACCGGCACGATGTCGAAACCGGGGGTGCGGTATTCGGGGCCAAGTCCGAACTCCACCCCGTCGTCCACCACGACCGTGCGGCCGCGGCTTTCCAGGATCGGCGCCTCGGCATCGTCATAGGTCAGGACATAGAGCGTGACGAGCCGCCCCTCGAGCGTGCCGCCCGCGGCGGCTGGCCCCACCGCGGCAATCAGTGTCGCTGCTACTGCCGTTGCAAGGCCCCGCATCCTGGCCCCTTCCTCGAAAAGTTCCCGGGCATCCTGCCACAGCCCGCGGCCGGTGTGCATGACATCCACGCTCACGAAGGCGGCAGGCGCCGGCCCGTCATGCGAACTTCAACGCCGCGATGCCCGCCACGATCAGCATGATCCCTGCCATCCGCATCGGGCTTGCCGGCTCGCCGAACAGCACCACGGCGGCCAGGGCGGTGCCTACCGCCCCGATGCCCACCCAGACCGCATAGGCCGTGCCGACCGGCAGCGACTTCATCGCCATGGACAGTAGCCAGAACGATGCCAGTGCGCCGAGCACGGTCAGTACCGTCGGGACCGGCCGGGTGAAGCCCTGCGAATACTTCAGGCCCAGTGCCCAGCCGGTTTCCAGTATCCCCGCCAGCAGGACCATGAGCCACGGGCTCATGCCGCCAGCCCCTTCGACCCCATCTCGACGAACTTGGCGCGACGGTCGCGGATCAGCGCCTCGGGCTTCTTGCCCGACAGCTCGCGCAGCATGATCTCCAGTGCCTTGCCCACGGCCTCGACGGTTTCCCTCGGCCCGCGCTGCGCGCCGCCGACGGGCTCCTTCACCACGCGGTCGACCACGCCCAGTTTCTGGAGGTCCTGTGCCGTCAGGCGCAGGGCCTCGGCCGCCTCGCGCATCTTCTCGGCGTCCTTCCACAGGATCGAGGCGCAGCCTTCGGGCGAGATGACGGAATAGATCGAGTGCTCCAGCATCGCGATGCGGTTCGCGGTGGCAAAGGCCACCGCGCCGCCCGATCCGCCTTCGCCGATGATGACCGATACGATGGGCACGCCGATTTCCAGGCAGGTGAGGGTCGAGCGCGCAATGGCCTCGGCCTGGCCGCGTTCCTCGGCGCCCTTGCCGGGATAGGCGCCGGGGGTATCGACCAGCGTGACGACCGGCAGGCCGAAGCGATCTGCCATTTCCATCAGCCGGATCGCCTTGCGGTAGCCTTCGGGCCGGGCCATGCCGAAGTTGCGTTCGATCCGGCTTTTCGTGTCGTTGCCCTTCTCGTGGCCGATCACCATGACCGGCGCGTCGTTGAACCGCGCAAGCCCCCCCATCACCGCATGGTCGTCGGCGAAGTTGCGGTCGCCGGCCAGCGGCGTCCATTCGGTGAACAGCGCCTCGATGTAGTCGCGGCAATGCGGCCGGTCGGGGTGGCGGGCGACGAGGCATTTCTGCCAGGGCGTGAGGTTCCTGTAGAGGTCGCGCAGCGCGGTCTCGGCCTTGCGGTCCAGCGCCTCGGCCTCCTTCGTCACGTCCATGTCCTTGTTGGCCCGGGCCAGCGCCCGCAACTCCTCGGCCTTGCCCTCGATCTCGGCCAGCGGTTTCTCGAAATCGAGGTAGTTCATGGCGGACTCCCGGAGCGACCCGCGCCCATATGGCCGGGCCGGCGACAAAGTTCAACTCGGCTGTGCGGCGGGACACCGGGGGCCGGACACAGCACAGCCCCGAGGGGCCGGGCCCTCGGGGCGTGCATCCTCCCCTTTTGCGCCACGCGGGCCTCCTCTCCCGGGGGTAGCGCAGGGATGTTCACACTATGCCCGAGTCGCGGGCATTTGTCATCAGAACGTGACAATCCGTCGGGCGATTTGTGAACCTAGCCGGCTGCGATCATCTCGGCCTGACGCACGATGACCTCGGCCTGCTTGATCGAGGCGATGTCCACCAGCCGACCCCTGAAGACGGTCGCGCCCTCGCCCCGGGCCTTGGCGGCCTCCATCGCGGCGAGGATCTCCCGCGCCTCGGCCACGGCGGCCTCGGAGGGCGTGAACACCTCGTTCGCCAGCGCCACCTGTTTCGGGTGGATCGCCCATTTGCCGACCATTCCCAGTGTCGCCGACCGCCGCGCCTGGGCCAGGAACCCCTCATCGTCCGAAAAATCGCCGAAGGGGCCATCAACGGGCAGCACCCCATGCGTGCGGCAGGCGGCGACAATGGCCGCCTGTGCCCAGTGCCAGGGATCGGACCAGTGGCGCGCCCCGTCGTGCAGCATGTAGTAGTGTTCCTGCGTGCCGCCGATGCCGGTGGTCTGCATCCCCATCGAGGCGGCGAAGTCGGCGGCGCCGAGGCTCATCGCCTGGAGCCGGGGGCTGGAGGCCGCGATCTCCTCGACATGGGCAATGCCGGCGGCGCTTTCGATGATCACCTCGAAGGCGATGCGCCGCCCCCGGCCCTTTGCGGCCTCGACCGCCGTCACCAGCGCGTCCACCGCATAGACATCGGCCGCGCAGCCCACCTTGGGGATCATGATCTGGTCAAGCCGGTCGCCCGCCTGTTCCAGCAGGTCCACCACGTCGCGGTACCAGAACGGCGTGTCGAGCCCGTTGATCCGCACCGACAGCCACTTGCGGCCCCAGGCCACCCCGGACACCGCCGCGATGACGTTGCGCCGTGCCTCGTCCTTGTCGGCAGGGGCGACCGAGTCCTCGAGGTCGAGGTTGATCACATCGGCATTGCTGGCGGCCATCTTGGCAAACAGCGCCGGGCGTGACCCCGGGCCGAACAGCTGGCAGCGATTGGGGCGGGCGGGCGCGGGCGGCTGGAGGCGGAAGGACATGGGGGCGGACCCTCGGGTTGCGGAAATCCTGTGTCTCGATAGGCCGTGCCGCACTGCAGCGCAACGCGGATGTTGCCGGCGCGGCGGCGGCCGGCTTGACGGGCTGAGGCCCATGGCCCAAACCCGGGCGCAGAGCAATCCGGCAGAAGGAACGCCCGCATGAGCCGCATCGTCTATGTCAATGGCGACTATCTGCCCGAGGATGAGGCGAAAGTCTCGGTCTTCGACCGCGGCTTCCTGATGGCGGATGCGGTCTATGAGGTGACGAGCGTCCTTGACGGCAAGCTGATCGACTTCGCCGGACACACCGCACGGCTGCACCGCAGCCTTGCGGAACTGGAGATGGCTGCGCCGTGCACTGATGACGAGTTGCTGGCGATCCACCGCGAACTGGTGGCCCGCAACGGCATCGACGAGGGGCTGGTTTACCTGCAGGTCACGCGCGGCAATCCGGGCGACCGCGATTTCGCCTATCCGCCCGAGGATACGCCGCCGACGCTGGTGCTGTTCACGCAGGCCAAGCCCGGGCTGGCCGACAGCCCGGCGGCACGCAAGGGCGCGAAGGTCATCTCGATCCCCGACCTGCGCTGGGGCCGGCGGGACATCAAGACGGTGCAGCTTCTGTATCCGTCGATGGGCAAGATGGCGGCCAAGAAAGCCGGGGCCGACGACGCCTGGATGGTCGAGGACGGCTTCGTCACCGAAGGCACCTCGAACAACACCTATATCGTCAGCGGCAACACCATCGTCACCCGGCATCTGGGCCACGAGATCCTGCACGGCATCACCCGCGCGGCCGTGCTTCGGCTGGCGCGCGAGGCACAGATGACGGTCGAGGAACGGCCCTATACGCTCGACGAGGCCAAGGCGGCGGACGAGGCGTTCTTCACCTCGGCCTCGGCCTTCGTGATGCCGGTGGTGCAGATCGACGAGCGGGTGATGGGCGACGGCACGCCCGGCCCCGTCGCCCGCCGGCTGCGCGATATCTATCTGGACGAGATGCGCCGCACCGCGGTCTGACCCGCTGTCAGTCTAGCAGCCGCCGCGCGATCACCTGCGCCTGGATCTCGGCCGCGCCCTCGAAGATGTTGAGGATGCGCGCATCGCAGAGGATGCGGCTGATCTTGTATTCCAGCGCGAATCCGTTGCCGCCGTGGATCTGCAGCGCATTGTCGGCCGCCGACCAGGCGATGCGGGCGGCGAGCAGCTTCGCCATTCCGGCCTCCAGGTCGCAGCGCCGCCCGGCGTCCTTTTCCCAGGCGCTGAAATAGGTCAGCTGGCGGGCGACCATGATCTCGGCCGCCATCATCGCCAGCTTTCCCGCGACCCGCGGGAAGGCGATCAGCGCCTTGCCGAACTGCCTGCGGTCCTCGGCATAACGCATCCCCTCTTCCAGCGCGGACTGCGCCACGCCGACGGCGCGGGCCGCGGTCTGGATGCGCGCGGCCTCGAAGGTCTGCATCAACTGCTTGAAGCCCTGACCCTCGACCGCGCCCAGAAGGTTGCCGCCCGCCACGCGGAAGCCGTCGAAGTTGACGGTGTATTCCTTCATGCCGCGATAGCCCAGCACCTCGATCTCGCCGCCCGAGAGGCCGGGATCGACGAAGGGCTGCGCATCGGTGCCCGGCGTCTTCTCGGCCAGGAACATGCTGAGGCCGCGCCAGTCGGTCGTGCCCGGCACGCTGCGCGCCAGCACGGTCATCACATGGGTGCGCGCGGCATGGGTGATCCAGGTCTTGTTGCCGGTGATCACCCAGTCGTCGCCATCCTTCACTGCCCGCGTGCGCAGGCTGCCGAGGTCGGAGCCCGTGTTGGGTTCGGTGAAGACCGCCGTGGGAAGGATTTCGCCACTGGCCAGACCGGGCAGCCAGCGCGCCTTCTGGTCCTCGGTGCCGCCGCACAGGATCAGCTCGGCCGCGATCTCGGATCTTGTGCCGAGGCTGCCGACGCCGATGTAGCCGCGGCTGAGTTCCTCGGACACCACGACCATCGAGGCCTTCGACAATCCCAGGCCACCCCATTCCTCGGGGATCGTCAGGCCGAAGACGCCCATATCGGCCAGCTTTCCGATCACCTCCATCGGGATCAGTTCGTCGCGCAGGTGCCAGCCATGGGCGTGGGGGATCACCTCTTCGTCGGCGAAGCGGCGGAACTGGTCGCGGATCATCTCGAGTTCGTCCTCGAGGCCGGTGGCCCCGAAGGTCGCGCGTCCCGCATTGTCCTGCATCAGCGCGACGAGGCGCGCGCGGACGGCGGGGGTGTTGCCCCGGGCGACCAGCGCTGCCGCATCCGGCCCGGGCGCCCAGGTCAGGCCGAGGTCGGACAGGCGCGCGGTTTCGCCCTGGCTCATCGGGATGCCGCCGGCAACCTGCGCCAGGTATTCGCCGGCCGCGACCTGAAGGATCAGCGCCTCCATCTCGCCCCAGGCGCCCGCGGCGGCCAGCCGGTCCGACCACGCCTGCATCTGGCGAAGTGCCTGTGCGTAGGTGGCAAGCCATGCGAGGGCATGGGCTGCGGACTGTTCGGCCTCAAGCAGGTCGGCCTGCAGCTTGCCGCCGACGCTGACGCGGGCGCGCAGGTTCTCGCGGGCTTCAGACACCAGCGCATCGATTTCGGGCAGCGCCGCGGCCAGCAGTGCGGGCGCTCCGGCAAGGGAAGCGGTTGCAGGCATGATCTGGCCGTCGTGGGGCATGGCGGGTTTCCTCGGATGTCGCTGCGGCTTAATCTCTTTGCAGTTGCAGCGCAACATTCATTCGTCGAGAGGTCCGGGAGCGACGCAAAATGTCGCGGAGAAAAGGGCCGTGCGGCCACCCGGCGGCCGGGCTATCACGGCGCAAGCGGATACGAACGGGGGGCGGAATGGAAATCCTGATGGCCGGGCAGGGCGCGCTGGCCTTCGCGGCTGCCTGTCTGGTCACTCTGTTCGCCGGTTTCGTGAAGGGCGCCGTGGGCTTTGCCATGCCGCTGATCATGATCGGCAGTTTCTCCGCCTTCCTGCCGCCCCAGGTGGCGCTGGCCGGGCTGATCATGCCGACGCTGGTCACCAACCTGATGCAGGCGCTGCGCGACGGGCCGGCTGCGGCGGCGGGCAGCGCGTGGAAGTTCCGCCGCTTCCTGATCGGGACGGTGGTGTTCATCGCCATCTCGGCCCAGTTCGTCACGGCCATCCCGCGCGGGGCCTTCCTGCTCCTGCTGGGAGTGCCGATCACCGCCTTCGCGCTGGTGCAGCTTTCGGGCCAGCCACTGGCCCTGCGGCTGGAACACCGGACGCGGGCGGAATGGACGGCGGGGGTGATCGGAGGGCTCTACGGGGGCATCTCGGGCGTCTGGGGGCCGCCCTTGATCGTCTACCTGCTCTCCACCGGCGCCGGGCGGGAAGAGACCCTGCGGGTGCTGGGTGTGGTGTTCCTGATCGGCGCCTGCGCCCTGCTGGGCGCGCACATCGGGTCAGGCGTGGTGAACGTCCAGACGGCGGCCTTCTCGACCGCGCTGGTGGTGCCGGCGGTCGTGGGTCTCGCACTCGGATTGCGGCTCGGGCGCCGGCTGGACCAGGCGCGGTTCCGCTGGTGGACGCAGGTCCTGCTGGTGGCCACGGGCCTGAACCTGGTCGTGTCGGCACTGCGCGGCTGATCTTCCGCGCAATGCCCAGGCCTGGTCAGCCGATGGCCGCCGCCTTCACGTCGTCGTCGATAAAGGGGACATACTGGGCGAAATTCTCGGCGAACATCTGCACGAGTTTCGCCGCAGCCTTGTCGTAAGCCGCGGGATCGGCCCAGGTGGAGCGTGGATCGAGGACGCCGCCCTCCACGCCCGGCACCGCGACCGGCACCTCGAAGCCGAAATTCGGATCGCGCCGGAAGGCCACACCCGCCAGCGACCCGTCCAGCGCCGCGGTCAGAAGGGCGCGCGTGGCCTTTATCGGCATGCGGCGGCCGGTGCCGAAGGCGCCCCCCGTCCAGCCGGTGTTGACCAGCCAGCAGGTGGTGCCGTGCCGCGCGATCTTGGCCTGCAGCAGCTTGCCGTAGACCTAGGGATGACGCGGCATGAAGGGCGCGCCGAAGCAGGTCGAGAACGTCGCTTCCGGCTCGGTGACGCCGCGCTCGGTGCCGGCCACCTTGGAGGTGAAGCCCGACAGGAAGTGATACATCGCCTGCGCCGGGGTCAGCCGCGCGATCGGAGGCAGCACGCCGAAGGCATCGCAGGTCAGGAAGATCACGTTCTTCGGATGCCCCGCGAGACCCGTTGCCGATGCGTTCGAGATCGCATCCAGCGGATAGGCGCAGCGCATGTTGTCGGTCAGGCTGTTGTCGGCGAAATCGAGCTCCAGCGTGTCGGGGTCGAACACCATGTTCTCGATCACAGTGCCGAAGCGGCGGGGGG
>DAOLBY010000097.1:10574-12637 GCA_035324325.1 Paracoccaceae bacterium
CGCATAGATTTCGGGCTCGGCCGCGGGGTCGAGGTTGATCGTCTTGGCGTAGCAGCCGCCCTCGAAGTTGAAGATGCCCCGGTCGGACCAGCCGTGTTCGTCGTCGCCCAGAAGCGTGCGGCCGGGATCGGCCGAGAGCGTGGTCTTGCCGGTGCCCGACAGGCCGAAGAACACCGCCGATCCGTCGGGGTCGCCCACGGCGTGGTTGGCCGAGCCGTGCATCGGCATCACGCCCTTTTCGGGCAGCAGGTAGTTCTGCAGGGTGAACACCGACTTCTTGTTCTCGCCCGCGTACTGGGTGTTGGCGATCAGGATCAGCCGCTCGTCGAAGTTCATGGCGATGACGGTTTCGCTGCGGCAGCCGTGGCGGGCGGGATCGGCCCTGAAGGACGGCAGGTTCAGCACGGTCCATTGCGGATCGAAGCTGGCGAGTTTCGACGCCTCGGGGCGGCGAAGCATGTGGCGGATGAACAGGCCGTGCCAGGCCAGTTCCGTCACGATGCGAACGTCCAGCCGGTGCTCCGGGTCGGCCCCGGCATAGAGATCCTGCACGAAAAGCTCGCGCCCCGGCAAATGGGCCAGCATGTCGGCCTTGAGCCGGGCGAAGGCCTCGGGCGCCATTGCGGCGTTGTTTTCCCACCAGATCGTGTCTTCGGTGCGGGGCGAACGCACCACGAACTTGTCCTTCGGCGAACGGCCGGTGAACTGGCCGGTGGTGCACATCAGTGTGCCGCCGTGGCCCAGATGCCCCTCGCCCCGGCGCAGCGACGCCTCGATCAGCGCGGGCTCGAGAAGGTTGTAATGCGCGGCGGCAAAGCCGGCGATGCCCTGGTCCTCAAGCCGCCGCGCGGCATTCACTCGCCCTGTGGTCATCCCAAGCTTCCTCCCGCCTGAAGTGGGCGCCGCCGGAATTGACGCTGCGCCCGCCACCCCGCCGACGTGGCGTCAGGGCCCTCTGCAGGGGCTATAGCACGACATTTTTGTGATGGAAGGGAAGGGTTTGCGTCGTTAGCGCAACCAAGGAGGTCGTTAGCGCAACCAGCTTTTGCCCGTCCGGCGACATTCCGCGCCGCACCCGCAGGCGACCGGCCGGGTGATGCAGATTAGCCATTCCTTGGCGATTTTCCCGTGTCCTGACGGCCACGGGCTGACTGATTCGCAGCGCGGGATTGATTCCTGCGCCCCAATTCGGGAAGATGCAGGAAAACGACAAGAACATGAGCAGTATAGGGAAGCCCAACATGTCGCGCATCGCGCTCGTCGACGACGACAGGAACATCCTGACGTCCGTCTCGATGACCCTGGAGGCCGAAGGCTTCGAGGTTGAAACCTACAACGACGGCCAGACGGCACTCGATGCCTTCAACCGCCGCCTGCCCGACATGGCGGTGCTCGACATCAAGATGCCGCGGATGGACGGCATGGACCTGCTGCAACGGCTGCGGCAGAAAACTTCGATGCCGGTCATCTTCCTGACTTCGAAGGACGACGAGATCGACGAGGTTCTGGGTCTTCGGATGGGCGCGGACGACTATGTGAAGAAGCCGTTCAGCCAGCGGCTTCTGGTCGAACGCATCCGCGCGCTTCTGCGGCGGCAGGAGGCCATCGCCACGGGCGAAGTCGCGGTCACCGAAGAGGCCAAGATCATGGAGCGTGGGCATCTGCGGATGGACCCGCTGCGCCATTCGGTCAGCTGGAAGGGGCAGGACGTCTCGCTGACGGTGACGGAGTTCCTTCTGCTCCAGGCGCTTGCCCAGCGTCCCGGCTTCGTGAAAAGCCGCGACCAGCTGATGGACGTGGCCTATGACGACCAGGTCTATGTCGACGACCGCACCATCGACAGCCACATCAAGCGCCTGCGCAAGAAGCTCAGGTCGGTCG
Organism: Paracoccaceae bacterium; assembly: GCA_035324325.1. Classification (GTDB taxonomy): domain Bacteria; phylum Pseudomonadota; class Alphaproteobacteria; order Rhodobacterales; family Rhodobacteraceae; genus DAOLBY01. The sequence goes on from DAOLBY010000097.1 coordinate 12,456, forward strand.
ATCCGGAGTTCTCCTCGATCGAGACGCTTTACGGGATCGGGTACAAGTACAACGAAGCCTGAGCCCATGTGCGGGCAGGCCGGAGAACCGGGCGGGGCAGCGGCGTGAGCATGGCGCTAGACGCGGAGACGGCGGATCGCTCGGTCGCGCGGCAGGACGGGGGGCGCCGTCTGCGCCCCGAT
>DAOLBY010000098.1:0-6160 GCA_035324325.1 Paracoccaceae bacterium
GCGATTACGCCGCTGGGCGGATTGAGTTTTTTGGTGGGCTGGGCGTGGCTGGCGGTGGTGGCGGCGAAGTCGGCGGCGGTGAACACCTGCACGACGCCCGGGCAGGCCGCGGCGGCCGCGGTGTCGATGGCCCTGATCCGGCCGTGGGCCACCTCGGAGCGCACGAAATGCGCGTAGAGCTGACCGCGGATGTTGATGTCGTCGGTGTAGCGGCCCTTGCCGGTCAGGAACCGGACGTCGCCGCGCCGCGGAGTGGCGGCTCCGGTGCCATTGTCATTGGGCATGTCTGTCTGCCTCGATCCGTTCTGCGCCGCGCGGGATAGCGGGCGCGCATCCTGGTCGGCGCGGCGGGGCAACCCCCGGCCTGCGCCAGTGGCCCCGTCATTCGGCGGCGATGGCGCCCACGTCCTGCCCGCTTGCCGCCAGCACCGCCTTGACGATGTTGTGGTAGCCCGTGCAGCGGCAGAGATTGCCCTCGAGGTAATGGCGCACCTCGGCCTCGCTGGGGTGCGGGTTCTCGGCCAGCAGGGCGGCCGAGGTCATCACCATGCCGGGGGTGCAGAACCCGCATTGCAGGCCGTGGTGGTCCTGGAAGGCCTGCTGGAGGACCGACAGCGACCCGTCGGGGTTCGCCATGCCCTCGATGGTGGTCACGCTGGCCCCTGCCACGTCATGGGCAAAGACATTGCAGGACTTGACCGCCTTGCCGTCCACATGGACCACGCAGGCGCCGCACTGGCCGGTGTCGCAGCCCACATGCGTACCGGTCAGCCCCAGTCCCTCGCGCAGATAGGACGACAGCAGCGTCCGCCCCTCCGCCTCGGCCGAGACCGCCTTGCCGTTCACGGTCATCGTGACTTTTGCCATTCGTTCCTCCCTTGGGATCACCTGGGTCGTTCCGGTCCTCAGCCGACGAGGCGGCGGAACCAGCCCTTCTTCTTTGCGGGTTCGGCTCCGTCTCCGGCCGCCGCGGGTTCGGGTTCGGCCGGGCCTTCCACCGCCTCCTGGAAGCGGGCGAAGAAATCGTCGGCCAGTTTCTTGGCGAAACCGTCGATGATGCGGCTGCCGAGCTGCGCCAGCTTGCCGCCGACATGCGCCTCGACCTCGTAGGCCAGCCGCGTGCCGGCCTCGTTGGGGGTCAGGGTGACATTGGCGCCGCCCTTGGCAAAGCCCGCAGGCCCCCCCTTGCCCTCGCCCGCAATGCGCAAGCTCTGCCCCTCGACCATGTCCGAGATGCGCACGACGCCGGTGAACGTGGCGCTGACCGGGCCCACCTTCTGCTTGACCACCGCCTCGAAGCCCTCGGCCACCGACCCCGTCAGGCTCTGGCAGCCCGGCACGCAGGCCTTCAGCACCTCGGGGTCGAGGATCGCGGCCCACACGGTCGCGGGGTCGGCCGCGATGTCGCGGGCGTCGGTCAGCTGCATGAAGCTCCTCCCTGCCGCTGCCGATTGTGTCCGGCAGTCGGATCCTTGGGGACATTAAGGGCAAGTCCGGGTGCTTGGCGAGCAATTTTGTTGTGAGGGGAGGGACGGCCCTTGCGCCGCGTGGTCGCAGGCAGGGCGTCGCCGCCCTGCCCTGTCCCCTGCCCGTCAGGTCACCACATCCGGCCCCGCACGCCCCGTATGCAAGGCTATGCCGGCGATCGCCTCGGCGGCCGCGATCACCGGAGCCAGCGCCGCCTGTGCGTCCTCTTCCAGCCCCGCAGGTCCGGCCGCGTAGCGTTCGAGATAGAGCCGCAGCGTTGCCCCCTCGGTGCCCGTGCCCGACAGCCGCATGACGAAGCGCGCACCGCCCTCGAAGATCACGCGCACGCCCTGCCCCCTCGACACCGACCCGTCCACCGGGTCGGTATAGGCGAAATCGTCTGCGGCGCTGACCTTCATGCCCCCGGCGACCGTTCCCGGAAGCCCCGCCATCCGCCCCCGCAGCGCCGCCATCATGGCGTCCGCCGCCGCCGTCGGGATCGCCTCGTAATCGTGCCGGCTGTAGTAGTTGCGGCCGAACCGCGCCCAGTGGGCGCGCAGGATGTCGGCTACGCTTTCGCCCCGCACAGCCAGGATGTTGAGCCACAGCAACACGGCCCAGAGCCCGTCCTTCTCGCGCACATGGTCCGACCCGGTGCCGAAGCTTTCCTCGCCGCAGAGGGTCGCCTTCCCGGCATCGAGCAGGTTGCCGAAGAACTTCCAGCCCGTCGGCGTCTCCCAGGCGGGAATGCCGAGGCTTGCGGCCACCCGGTCGGCCGCGGCCGAGGTGGGCATCGACCGCGCCACCCCCTTCAGCCCGCCCGCGTAGCCCGGCGCCAGATGCGCATTCGCGGCCAGCACCGCCAAGCTGTCGGAGGGCGAGACATAGATGCCCCGCCCCACGACCATGTTGCGGTCACCGTCGCCGTCGCTGGCCGCGCCGAAGTCCGGGGCATCCGACCCGAACATCTCGTCCATCAGCGCCTTGGCCCAGGTCGGGTTGGGATCGGGGTGCATGCCCCCGAAGTCCGGCAGCGGCGTGGCGTTGACCACGGTTCCGGGCGCCGCGCCCAGGCGGCGTTCGAGGATCTCGACCGCATAGGGCCCGGTGACGGCGCACATCGCATCCATCCGCATGCGGAAGCCCCCCGAGAACATCGCGCGGATGGCGTCAAAGTCGAACAGCGTGCCCATCAGGTCGGCATAGGCGGCCACGGGGTCCACCACTTCGACCACCATCTCGCCGATGGCCCGGGTGCCGGGGGTGGACAGGTCCACGTCCTGGCCTTCCCAGATGCGGTATTCGGTCAGGGTGCCGGTGCGGGCAAAGATCGCCTCGGTCACGGCTTCGGGCGCGGGGCCGCCGTTCGGCATGTTGAACTTGACGCCGAAATCCTCATGCGGGCCGCCGGGGTTGTGGCTGGCCGACAGGATGATCCCGCCGTCGGTGCTGTTCAGGCGGATCAGGTGGCTGGCGGCCGGGGTGGACAGGATCGCCCCCTGCCCCACGATGGCGCGGGCCGCGCCATTCGCTGCCATCATCCGCAGGATGACCTGCGCCGCGCGGTCGTTGAAATAGCGCCCATCCCCGCCCAGGACGAAGGTGCGCCCCGCGCAGCCCACGCTGTCCAGGATCGCCTGCACGAAGTTCTCGAGGTAATGCGGCCCCATGAACACGGGCGTCTTCTTGCGCAACCCGCTGGTGCCGGGCTTCTGGCCGGCGATCGGGGCGGTGGCGACGGTGCGGATGGTCATGGGCGTCCTCCCTTGGACCTCACAGGCTTTCGAACACCAGCACGGCCGGGCCGGGGATCGTCAGCGGGCTTTTCATCGGCTTCTGCGGCGGCAGCCGCGGCCGCGTGGTATCGAGCACCAGCCGCCAGCCGGCGGCGGTATCGGGCAGGTGCAGTTCCGTCGGGCCATCGCCGTTGAAAATGGCAAAGATGGCGCTGCCGTCCTCGCCCCCGCCCTCTGCGGCGTGGCGCAACTCGACCCCGAGGCAGCGGAAGGCCGCGTCGTGCCAGTCCTCCGGCCCGGGCCTGGCGCCATCGGCGCGGCGCCAGATCACGTCGGGCAGCCCGTCCTGCGGCCGCGGCCGGGCGTGCCGGAACCGGCGCTGCCGCAGCACCGGATGGTCGCGGCGCAGCGCCGTCAGACGGGCCACGAAGTCGGCGAGATCGGCATCCGCCGCCGCCCAGTCGAGCCAGCCGGTCGGGTTGTCCTGGGCATAGGCATTGTTGTTGCCGCCCTGCGAATTGCCGATCTCGTCGCCCGCCAGAACCATCGGGGTGCCCTGGCTCAGGAACAGCGTGGCCAGCATGTTGCGCTTGCGCAGGGACCGTGCCGCGCGGATCGCGTGGTCGTCGGTCGGCCCCTCGACCCCGAGGTTGTCGGAATGGTTCTCGTGGTGGCCGTCGCGGTTCGTCTCGCCGTTGGCAAGGTTGCGCTTGACGCTGTAGCTGACCACATCCTCCAGCGTGAAGCCGTCATGCGCGGTGACGAAGTTGACCGACGATGTCGCCGCGCGCCCGCCGTGGTCGAAACGTTCGGCGCTGCCGAGGATGCGCTTGGCCAGGTCCGGCGCCATGCCGGCATCCCCCTTCCAGAACCGCCGCACTCCGTCGCGGAAGCGGTCGTTCCATTCGGCAAAGGGATAGGGGTAGCTGCCCAGCTGGTAGCCCCCCGGCCCGACGTCCCAGGGTTCGGCGATCAGCTTGACCTGCGCGAGCACCGGATCCTGCCGGATCGCATCGAAGAAGCCGCCCTGCGGGTCGAAGCCCGCCGCCTCGCGCCCCAGCACGGTGGCAAGGTCGAAGCGGAAGCCGTCCACATGCCCGACCTCGACCCAGTAGCGCAGGCTGTCCATCACCATGCGCAGCACCATGGGCTGCGTCAGGTCCAGCGTGTTGCCGGTGCCGGTGTCGTTGACATAGTGCCGCCCGCCGTCGCGCAGCCGGTAGTAGCTGCGGTTGTCGAGGCCGCGAAAGCTCAGCGTCGGGCCCCATTCGTCGCCCTCGCCGGAGTGGTTGTAGACCACGTCGAGGATGACCTCGATCCCTGCCGCGTGCAGCCGGCGCACCATCGCCCGGAACTCCCACAGCGCGTCCTTCGACATGTAGCGGGCATCGGGGGCGAAAAAGCCGATCGACTGATAGCCCCAGTAGTTGCGCAGCCCCCGCGTCACCAGGAAACGGTCGTCGATGAAGGCATGCACCGGCAGAAGCTCGATGGCCGTCACGCCCAGTTTCAGGAGATGCTCGATCACCGGATCCGACGCGAGGCCCAGATAGCTGCCCCGCATCCCCGGCGGCACATCGGGATGCAGCGCCGTCAGGCCCTTCACATGCGCCTCGTAGATCACCGTGTCCGCCCAGGGCCGGCGCGGCGCCAGATCCTCGCCCCAGGTGAAGGCGGTATCCACCACCACGGCCTTGGGCACGGCAAAGGCGCTGTCGCGGGTGTCGAAGGACAGATCGCCCCGGGGGCTGCCCACCTTGTAGCCCATCAGCGCATCCGACCAGCGGATGCGGCCGTCGAGTGCCCGGGCATAGGGGTCGATCAGCAGTTTGTTGGCATTGAAGCGGTGGCCTTCCTCGGGGGCGTAGGGGCCATGCGCACGGAAGCCGTAGCGCGCGCCCGGCATCAGCCCCGCGACATGGATGTGCCAGATATCGCCGTCGCGCTCGGTGATCGGCAGGCGCGCGAGTTCCCGCCGCCCGTCCTCGGAGAACAGGCACAGTTCCATCGCCGTGGCATGGGCGGAAAAGACGGCGAAGTTCACCCCCTCGCCGTCGGGCACGGCCCCCAGCGGATGCGGCCGTCCGGGCCCCACGGCATGGCCGACCAGCCGCATGGGCAGGCCACGGGCGGCGGGGCTCACGGTTGCAGGCCCTCGTAGAGCGCGGCATAGGCGGCGGCGCTGGCGTCCCAGCCGACCGGCGCGGCCATGGCGCATTCCTGGATCTGCCGCCACAACGCGGGGTTGCCATGCGCCGCCACCACGCGGCGCAGGGTCTGCGCCAGCGCCAGGGCGTCGGTCGGATGGAACACGAAGCCGGTTGCCACCCCCGCCGCCAGCGCAGCGGGCGAGGCGTCGATCACCGTGTCGGCCAGCCCGCCCGTGGCCGCCACCACCGGCAGCGTGCCGAAGCGCAGCCCGTACATCTGTGTCAGCCCGCAGGGCTCGAACCGGCTGGGCACCAGCACCGCGTCGCCGCCCGCGAACATCCGCCGGCTCAGCGCCTCGTCATAGCCGATGCGCAGCCCCATCCGCCCCGGCGCCCGGCGCGCGAGGTCGCGCATCGCGCCTTCCAGCGCGGCATCGCCCGATCCCAGCACCACGATCCCGCCGCCTGCCTCGAAGAACCCGGGCAGCACGGCCGGCAAGAGGTCGATCCCCTTCTGGTCGGTCAGCCGGCTGACCAGGATCGCCAGCGGACCCGGCACCTCGAGCCCGAACTCGTCGCAGAGCGCCACCCGTGCTGCCGCCTTGGGCCGCATGTCCGCCGAACCGTAGGGCGGCGCCCAGAGGTCGGTATCGACCCCGTTCAGGATGCCCCGCACCACGCCCGCCCGCGCCGCGATGACGCCCTGCAACCCCATGCCGAACTCGGGGCGCATCAGCTCCTCGGCATAGCGCGGGCTGACGGTGGTGATGGCATCGGCGGTGACAAGGCCCGCCTTCAGGCTCGACA
>DAOLBY010000098.1:6200-10587 GCA_035324325.1 Paracoccaceae bacterium
CCCCGGGATGAAACTCGGGCGCGGGCAGGCGCAGCGCCGACAGCAGCGCCGCCGGCGCCCACCCCTGGAAGGCGTTGTTGTGGATGGTGATGACCGACCGGGCGTCGCGCGGCCCGCCATAGGCCAGATAGGCCGGCGCCAGCCCGCCCTGCCAGTCATGCGCATGCAGGATGTCGGGCCGCCAGCCCTCGGACGTGCCGTGGCGCGCCACCTGCGCCGCCGCCCAGGACAGCGCGGCGAAGCGCTGCGGGTTGTCGGGCCAGTCGCCGCCGGCGCCCGAATAGGGCCCGCCCTCGCGGTCATAGAGGTGCGGCGCGTCGAGCATCAGGACCGACACGCCGCCCGCCACGCCCGCCAGAAGCCGCCCGCGCCCGCCGAACAGGTCGTCCTCGGCCCAGACCTCGGGCCAGCCCGCGGCCTGCCCCCGGATTGCCCGGTAGGCAGGCAGCATCACCCGCATCTCCCAGCCGGCGCCGGCCAGCGCGCCGGGCAGCGCCCCCACCACATCGGCCAGCCCGCCGGTCTTGACCAGCGGCACGCATTCCGACGCCACCGACAGCACCCGTCCGCCCATGCGTCACCCGTTCTCTTGCTTGTGCAAATTCCCTCGGGGGGCCGGGGGTGTCACCCCCGGTCCGCCCGCCGCCATCCTATCCGAGCTTTGCCGCCCGCGCGTCCAGCATCTCCTGCGTGATGAGCACGATGCCGGTGTCGGTGCGGCGGAACCACTTCGCATCCGCCTCGGGGTCCTCGCCCACCACCAGGCCTTCGGGGATGACGACGCCGCGGTCGATCACGCAGTTCTTCAGCTGCGCCTTGCGGTTGACGATCACCTGCGGCAGCGCCACGACATGTTCGAGGCTGGCGTAGCTGTGCGTCCGGCAGCCGGTGAACAGAAGCGAGTTCGACACCGCCGAGCCCGAGACGATGCAGTCGCCCGATACCAGCGAGGACACTGCCGATCCGCGGCGCCCGTCCTCGTCATGGATGAACTTGGCCGGCGGCACGATCTCGGCATAGGTCCAGATCGGCCAGGCGTTGTCGTAGAGGTCGAGCTTGGGGACGAAATCGGTCAGGTCGATGTTGGCCTGCCAGAAGGCGTCGATCGTGCCCACGTCGCGCCAGTAGGGCTCGGTCTCCAGCCCGCTCTTCACGCAGCTGTCGGCGAAACGGTGTGCCACCGCCTTGCCGCCCTTCACGATGGCCGGGATCAGGTCGAAGCCGAAATCGTGGCTGGAATTGGCATCCACCATGTCGCGCATCAGAAGGTCGCGCAGGAAGGGCCACGAGAACACATAGATGCCCATCGAGGCGAGCGCATGGTCGGGGTCGCCGGGGATCGGGGGCGGATCCTTGGGCTTTTCCAGGAAGGCGGTGATGCGCATGTCCCTGTCCACATGCATGACCCCGAAGGCCGAGGCCTCGGCCCGTGGCACGGTCAGGCAGCCGATGGTCACGTCGGCGCCGCTGTCGACATGCTGGCGCAGCATGACCTCGTAGTCCATCTTGTAGATGTGGTCGCCCGCCAGGATGATCGCATACTGGATGTTGTAGCTGTCGATGATGTCGATGTTCTGCGCCACGGCATCGGCCGTGCCGCGGTACCAGTTGACCTCGTCCATCCGCTGGCTGGCGGGCAGGATGTCGAGGTATTCGTTGCGTTCCGCGCGGAAGAAGTTCCAGCCGCGCTGGCAGTGGCGGATCAGGCTGTGCGCCTTGTACTGCGTCGCGATCGCCATCTTGCGGATGCCCGAGTTCAGCGCGTTCGACAGCGCGAAGTCGATGATCCGCGTCTTGCCGCCGAAATAGACCGCGGGCTTCGCCCGCTTGTCGGTCAGTTCCTTCAGCCGCGACCCGCGCCCCCCGGCCAGCACGAAGGCCATCGCCTGCGAGGACAGTCGCGCGTTCGGTTTCGGTTTCATGCCTTCCTCCCTCTGCGGCGCCGCCGCGCCTAGCCTTGCCGGAAATAGACCGCGGAAAGGGGCGGCAGCGTCACCGTGGCGGAATGCTCCTGCCCGTGCCAGCCCTTCTTCTCGGCCTTGATGACGCCGAGGTTGCCCCGGTTGCCGCCGCCGTAGAGGCCGGCATCGGTGTTCAGGATTTCCTCCCACTTGCCGCCTGCCGGCAGGCCCAGCCGATAGGCTCGCTCGACCGGCGTCAGGTTCACCGCCACCACCACCATCGGGTCGCCGGGCCGCCCCTTGCGCACCCAGGCATAGACCGAGGCGCCGGCGTCGTTCGACTCGATCCAGCCGAACCCCTCGGGCCGGCAGTCGTTGACATGCAGGGACGGGTTCTCGCGGTAGACGCGGTTCAGGTCGCGCACCAGCGCCTGCACCCCGCGATGCGCGGGATCGTCCAGCTGGTGCCAGTCGAGGCTCTGGTTGTGGTTCCATTCGGCGCCTTGTGCGAACTCCTGCCCCATGAACAGGAGCTTCTTGCCCGGATGCGCCCACATGAACCCGTAATAGGCGCGCAGGTTGGCGAACTTCTGCTCGCCATCCCCCGGCATCTTGGACAGCATGCTGCCCTTGCCGTGCACCACCTCGTCGTGGCTGATCGGCAGGATGTAGTTCTCCGACCAGGCATAATGCAGGCCGAAGGTCATCTGGTGGTGGTGGTACTGCCGGAAGATCGGGTCCTTCTGCATGTAGGACAGGGTGTCGTTCATCCAGCCCATGTTCCACTTGAACCCGAACCCCAGCCCGCCGTGGTTCGCCGGCCGCGACACGCCGGGGAAGGCCGTCGATTCCTCGGCCACCGTCACGATCCCTGGCACCTCGCCATAGGCCGTCACGTTCATGCGCTGCAGCATGGCAATGGCCTCGTAGTTCTCGCGCCCGCCATGGACGTTCGGCACCCACTCGCCTTCCTTGCGCGAGTAGTCGCGGTAGAGCATCGAGGCGACCGCATCCACGCGCAGCCCGTCGATGTGGTATTCCTCCAGCCAGTAGAGCGCGTTGGACACCAGGTAGTTCTGCACCTCGACCCGGCCGTAGTTGAAGATCAGCGTGTTCCAGTCCTGGTGGAACCCCTCGCGCGGGTCCTGGTGTTCGTAGAGGCTGGTGCCGTCGAACCGGCCGAGGCCATGGGCATCGGTCGGGAAATGCCCCGGAACCCAGTCGAGGATCACGCCGATCCCGCGCCGGTGCGCGGCATCCACGAAGGCCCGGAACTCGGACGGCGTGCCATGGCGGATCGTCGGCGCGAACAGGCCCACCGGCTGGTAGCCCCAGGACCCGTCGAACGGGTATTCGCTGACCGGCAGAAGCTCCACATGCGTGAAGCCCAAGTCGGCCGCATAATCCACAAGCTGGTCGGCCAGTTCCAGGTAGGACAGCATCCGGTCCCCCGGCGCCCGGCGCCAGCTTCCCAGATGCACCTCGTAGACCGACACCGGGGCGTCGATGTTCTGGTGCGAATGCCGTTCGGCCAGCCATTCGGCATCCGACCACTCGCCGCCGATTTTCCTGACAACCGAGGCATTTGCGGGCGGATGTTCAGACCCGAAGCCCACCGGATCGGCCTTGAGCGGCAGAAGCACCCCGCCGGGACCGCGGATCTCGTACTTGTAGGTCTCGCCCTCGGCCAGGCCGGGGATGAAGGTCTCCCACACGCCGGTCGGGCCGCGGCGGCGCATCGGGTGGCGGCGGCCGTCCCAGATGTTGAAGTTGCCGACCACGCTGACCCGCTCGGCGTTGGGGGCCCAGACGGCGAAATGCACGCCCGCCACGCCCTCGTGCGTGATGACATGGGCGCCCAGCACCTGCCACAGCCGCTTGTGGGTGCCCTCGCCCAGCAGGTATTCGTCCATCTCGCCCAGCACGGGGCCGAAGGCAAAGGGGTCGTCCCAGTCCCATTCGCTGCCATGGCCGGCAGCACGCAGGCGATAGTCGGTCTTGCGCGGCAGCGCCGCCGACCAGACCTCGGGCGCGGCCGGGTGGCGCTGCATCGGCACGGGGCGGCCGGCCTTGCCCGCCAGCACCTCCACCCGTTCGGCGCCGGGCACCATCGCGGTAACGGTGAACGCGCCCGCCCGTTTGTGCGGTCCAAGGGCGGCGAAGGGGTCGCCATGCCGCCCCTCGGCCAGCGCGCGGGCCGAACCTTCGTCGATCATCCAGTCGCTCATGCCGTTCCTCCCCCGAAAGGCACTGCGGGCAATGGTCAGAGCGCGGGCTCCACCCCCCAGATATCCGTCATGTAGCCGCGGATCGTGCGGTCGGAGGAGAAGAACCCCGACCGGGCCGTGTTCATCGCCGCCATGCGCCACCAGCGCCCCGGGTCGGCATAGGCCGCCGACACCTGCGCCTGCGCCTCAAGATAGGCGTCGAAGTCGCTGGCAACGAGGAAGTAATCGTGGTGCCAGATGCGGTGGACAAGGCCGTGG
>DAOLBY010000098.1:10597-12620 GCA_035324325.1 Paracoccaceae bacterium
CGGGCTCGTCGGGGCTGAAGCGCCCTTCGGCGATCATCTGGAGCACGTCCTGCAACCGCCGGCTGCCCTCGATCGCCTTGCGGGCATGATCGGGATCCTCGCGCCGGCGCACCACCTCCTCGGCGGTCAGGCCGAACAGGAAGAAGCTGTCGGCGCCGACCTCCTGGAGGATCTCCACGTTGGCGCCGTCGAGCGTGCCGATGGTCGGCGCGCCGTTCATCATGAACTTCATGTTCCCGGTTCCCGACGCCTCCTTGCCCGCGGTCGAGATCTGTTCCGACAGGTCGGCGGCGGGGATCAGGCGCTCGGCCAGGCTGACATTGTAATTGGCCGGATAGAGCACCCGGAGGCGTTCGCCGACCACCGGATCAGCGTTAACAACCGCCCCCACATCGTTGATCAGGCGGATGATTTCCTTGGCGACCGCATAGCCGGGTGCGGCCTTGCCGCCGAACACCTTGACCCGCGGCACCACCGCCGCCTCGGGGTTGCTGCGGATCGCATCCCAGTCGGCGATGGTGGCGAGGATGTTGAGAAGCTGGCGCTTGTATTCGTGGATGCGCTTGATCTGCACGTCGAACAGCGCGTCCGGGCTGATCGTCACGCCCATCTCGCGCGCCGCCCAGTCGGCCACCGCCACCTTGTTCGCCCGCTTGGCCGCGGCAAAGGCGTCGCGGAACCCCTTGTCGGCGATGTGCCCCTCAAGCCCCCGAAGGCGGTCCAGGTCATCCTCCCACCCGTCGCCGATGGTTTCCGTGATGAGGCCCGACAGCGGCCGGTTGCACATCCGCAGCCAGCGCCGCGGCGTGACGCCGTTGGTCTGATTGACGATCCGGCCCGGGTGCAGGCGGTCGAGATCGGCAAACAGGTTCTTCTTGACCAGATCCGAATGCAGCGCCGAGACGCCGTTGACCTTGTGCGACATGACGAAGGCAAGCTCGCCCATCCGCACCTCATGATGCTTGACGATGCCCACATAATGCGGCCGCGCGGGATGGTTGCGGCGGTGCCAGCCGTCGATGCGCTCGACAATCTGCATGTGCCGCGGCAGCACATTGCCGAAGGTGAAGGTGGCCCAGCGTTCCAGCGCCTCGGGCAAGAGCGTGTGGTTGGTATAGCCGAGGCAGGCGCGCGCGATCTCCAGCGCCTCGAAGAACTCGATGCCGTGGATGTCGGACAGAAGCCGGATCAGCTCGGGCCCCGCGATGGCCGGGTGCGTGTCGTTCATCTGGATGGCGACATGGGCGGGCAGCGCGCGCAGGTCGAGCCCCGCGGCCAGATGGCGGCGCAGGATGTCCTGCAACGCGGCCGAGGTCAGGAAGAACTCCTGCTTCAGGCGCAGTTCCTTGCCCTGGTAGGTCGTGTCATCGGGGTAAAGGACGCGGCTCAGCGTGCGCGCCAGCGCCTCGGGCTCGGCCGCCGCGGCATAGTCGCCGCGGTTGAAGCGTTCGAGGTCGAACTGCGTCGTGGGCTTGGCCCCCCAGAGCCGCAGGGTGTTGGCCCATCTGCCTTGCCAGCCCACCACCGGCGTGTCGAAGGCCTGGGCGATCACCGTCTCGCCCGCGTCCCAGACCTCGCGGCCGTTCTCGTTGACAACATTTCCCTTGAAGCCGATGGTATAGGCGGCCTCGGGGCGCGGAAACTCCCAGGGGTGAACCTCGCCCAGCCAGTCCTCGGGCGTCTCCACCTGCCGCCCGCCCTCGAATCGCTGGCGGAACAGGCCGTGTTCGTAGCGGATGCCGTAGCCGTAGGCGGGGCAGCCCAGCGTCGCCATCGATTCCATGAAACAGGCGGCCAGCCTCCCCAGCCCGCAATGGCGGGGCGCGGCGTGGGGTCCGCCCCCGATCCCGGCGCGGTAACCCGGCCCGAACCCCGCCATCCCCTCGGCCGCGGCCTCGTCGAGCCCGAGATTCACCGCCGCATCCTCGATCAGCCGGCCGATCAGGAACTCCATCGACAGGTAGTGCACGCGCTTGGCCTTCGCGGCCCAGGTGCGGCGGGGCGCGGCCAAACCGTGCCCCAC
>DAOLBY010000274.1:0-2162 GCA_035324325.1 Paracoccaceae bacterium
CGTCCTCGGCTTCCTCGATCAGCGGACCGGGCGCACGGACGGCGGCGGGCGGGGTGGGGACGGTGCCGCGCAGGACGGGCGGTTCGCGCCGCGACGGCGGCGCGGACGCGGCCGGGGCTGCGGCGGTCGGCGGCGCGGCGGCAAGGCGGGCGCGGATCGCCTCGGCAATCCGGCCGCGCAGGCGGTCGTCGGGTTCGGGCGTTTCGGCTTCGGCAGATGCAACCTCGGCCGGCGTGCGGCGCAGAAGGCCAGGCACTCGCGACAGCAGACCTGCGCGCGGGGCGGCCGGTTCGGCCGCGGCAGGGCCGCCAAGGGCGGCGGGACGGCCGAAACCGGAGTCGGTGCGCAGGGCCGGGGCAGGCGCGGCCTCGGCCGCATCGGCCCGGGCGGCGGCGCGGGCGCGCAACTCGCTGTGCAGGTTCCCCGCCGCCCGCAGACCGCCGCGCGCACCCTGTCCCGCCAGCCGCATCAGGCCGGCGTAGGTCATCACGATGCCCCGCGTCAGGAACCGCCCGATGCCCAGCAATTCCGCCCTGTCGAACCCCGACACGAACAGCATCAGCCAGGCCAGCCCGAGGCCGAAGCCGAGGGACAGGACCTTCAGGCCGAAGCCTGTGCCGACCGGCAGCACCGTCAGCAGCGCGCCGAGGATCGTGTCGCCGAACAGCCCGCCAAGCCCGATCGCCGGATGCGGCCAGTCCGGCCCCGGCACATGGGTCGCGGCGAAGATGCTGGCGCAGGCCACCGCGATCACCGCGAACACCATGCGCGACAGGGCCCGTTCCTCGCCCTGGTGCAGCACCGATCGCAGCCCGACCGCGCCCAGGATCACCGGGATACCCCAGCTTCCGAGGCCCCCGATCACCATCAGCGTCGATGCGACAGCCGCCCCCATCCGCCCGAGCGCGTTGCGCGCGGGTTCCGTGGTCTCGACCATCCAGCCGGGATCATCCGGCGAATAGGTCCAGAGCATCAGCGCGAAGGCCGCCGCCAATGCAAGGAAGACCAGGCCCAGAAGCTCCCTTCCCCGGCGTTCCAGCATGGCCTGGGTGGTCTGGTCGAGCAGCGGGTCACGCCGGCGGGTCTGGTAGGAGGCCATGGCTTGTCTGTTCCTCACCGGTAAAGACAGTCGCGCAGCCGGGTCAGTCCGGTTGCGGTTTCGTCGCGGGCGCCGACCAGCGCCACGCGGATGTATCCCTGTCCGGGATTGCCCCCGGCGACCTCGCGTCCGAAGTAGCTGCCGGGAACCACGCGCACCCCGGCCTCGCGCCAGAGTCGCAGCGCGGCTTCCTCGCCGTCGGCCACGGGCAGCCAGAGGAAGAAGCCGCCTTCGGGAAGCCGGAACCCCTGGATGCCGGCGAAGATCGTGCCGGCATCGGCGAACTTGGCCTGATAGAGCGCACGGCTGGCCTCGACATGCACCTCGTCGGCCCAGGCGGCCTCGGAAACCCGTTGCAGGGGCAGCGGCAGGGGGGCGCCGGCATAGGCACGCAACTGGCGCAGCGCGGCGATGGCGCGCGGGCCGCCGGCCACGAAGCCCGACCGCAGGCCGGGCAGGTTCGACCGCTTGGACAGTGAATGGAAGCTCAGCACCCGTTCCGGGTCGGCACCTGTCGCCCCGGCCACCGTCAGGATGCCGGGGGGCGGGGCCGTGCGCCAGACCTCGGCATAGCACTCGTCGGCCAGGATGCGGAAGTCGTGCCGCTCGGCCAGGGCAAGCAGGCCGGCCCACCAGTCGGCCGAGGCCACCGCGCCCTGCGGGTTGGCGGGCGAGCAGATGTAGACGGCCGCCGTGCGGTCCAGCAGGTCGGCAGGCAGGGCGGTGTAGTCGGGCAGGAAGCCGGTCGTGGCGGTCGCGGGCACATAGACGGGATCAGCCCCCGCGGCCAGCGCCGCCACGGCATAGACCTGGTAGAAGGGGTTGGGCATCAGGACCGCCGGGCGTCGTCCGCGCTTTTCCTCGGGCACCATGGCCAGGGCCGCGTTGAACAGCCCCTCGCGCGTGCCGTTCAGCCCCATCAGCCGCTCGGGCGGCAGCGCGACGCCGTAGCGCCGGCCGACCCATGCCGCGATGGATGCCAGCAGTTCGGGCGTGCCCTCGTTCGGCGGGTAAAGGCCGAAGCCCGCCAACGCCTCCGCCAGAACCGGCGCCACGAAATCCG
>DAOLBY010000099.1:0-12518 GCA_035324325.1 Paracoccaceae bacterium
CCGGCGCAGGGCGTCCATCATGCCCGAGCTTTCGACCTGGAACACCGCCACCGTCCGGGCCGAGGCATAGAGCGCATAGGTCGCCGGATCGTCCAGCGGAATCGACCCGATGTCGTCCACCGCGCCCGCGGGCGGGTCGTAGAGGCGCCGGCCGTCGGCCGCGATGTGCAGGTGCCGGCCCTGCGCGCGGAT
The DNA here is from genome assembly GCA_035324325.1 of Paracoccaceae bacterium. Lineage (GTDB taxonomy): Bacteria > Pseudomonadota > Alphaproteobacteria > Rhodobacterales > Rhodobacteraceae > DAOLBY01. The sequence goes on from DAOLBY010000099.1 coordinate 193, forward strand.
CAGATCCAGCGCGCCCTGGATCACCGTCAGAGTCTTGAGGCCGAGGAAGTCGAACTTCACGAGGCCCGCCGCCTCGACCCATTTCATGTTGAACTGGGTGGCCGGCATGTCGGACCGGGGGTCCTGATAAAGCGGCACCAGTTCGTCGAGCGGGCGGTCGCCGATCACCACGCCCGCGGCATGGGTCGAGGCGTTGCGCAAGAGCCCCTCGATCGCCGCGGCATAGTCGAGAAGCCGCGCCACCACCTCTTCCTTCGCGGCCTCGCGCAGGCGCGGTTCATCCGCGAGCGCCTTGGTCACGCTGACGGGCTTGACCCCCTCGACCGGGATCATCTTGGACAGCCGGTCCACCTGGCCATAGGGCAGTTGCAGCACCCGGCCAACGTCGCGCACCGCCGCCTTGGACAGGAGCGCCCCGAAGGTGATGATCTGCCCCACCCGGTCCCGGCCGTAGCGGTCCTGCACGTAGCGGATGACCTCCTCGCGGCGGTCCATGCAGAAGTCGATGTCGAAGTCGGGCATCGACACGCGTTCGGGGTTCAGGAAGCGCTCGAACAGCAATCCGTAGCGCAGCGGGTCGAGGTCGGTGATCGTCAGTGCCCAGGCGACCAGGCTGCCGGCGCCCGACCCCCGGCCGGGGCCGACCGGGATGCCGCGCGCCTTGGCCCATTTGATGAAGTCGGCCACGATCAGGAAGTAGCCGGGAAACCCCATCTGCTCGATGATGCCCAGTTCGAAATTCAGCCGTTCGGCATAGACTTCGGAAGCCGCTGCATGCGGCACCACGGCCAGCCTTGCGGCCAGTCCGGCGCGGGCCTGGGCGTGCAGCTCCTCCACCTCGTCCTCGGCGAACCGCGGCAGGATCGGCTTGCGCTTGTCGGCGGCATAGGCGCAGCGCCGTGCGATCTCGACGGTGTTCTCGACGGCCTCGGGCAGATCGGCGAAGAGCGCGGCCATTTCGGCCTCGGACTTGAAGTGATGCGCGGGCGTCAGGCGGCGGCGCGGCGCCTGCTGGTCGACATAGGCGCCTTCGGCAATGCAGATCAGGGCGTCATGGGCCTGGAACATCGCGGGCTTCGGGAAATGCACGTCATTCGTGGCGACGAGGGGGAGGGCCAGGTCGTAGGCGATCGCGATCAGGCCGGGCTCGGTTGCGCGCTCGGCTTCGGGCAGGGTGCCGCCCTCGGCCGGGTGGCGCTGCAGTTCGATGTAGAGCCGGCCCGGAAAGGCCGCCGCCAGCCGTTCGGCCAGGGCACGCGCCCGGGCGGGCTGCCCGTTGGCGATCAGGCGCCCCAGCGGGCCCTCGGCTCCGCCGGTCAGGCAGATCAGGCCCGCAGCGTGGGCCTCCAGTTCCTCCAGCGTCACCTGGGGCAACTGCCCCCCGGCGTCGAGCCAGAGGCAGGAGTTCAGGCGCATCAGGTTCTGATAGCCCGGACCGTCCTGCACCAGAAGCACGACAGGGGCCGGCGGGCGCGGGCGTTCGCCGGGTTGGGCCGGGTCGAAGGCGACCGATACCTGGCAGCCCAGGATCGGCTGCACCCCCGCGGCCGTGGCGAGCGTCGAAAACTCCAGTGCGCAGAACATGTTGTTCGTGTCGGTGACGGCCACGGCGGGCATCCCCGCCTCGCGGCACAGCGCCACCAGCTTCTTCACCGGTACGGCGCCTTCCAGCAGCGAATGTTCGGTGTGGACGCGCAGGTGGATGAATCGCGGCGGGGTCATGCCGGCAGCCTAGCCATCCCGGGGGCGCACTGGAAGGCGCTCGATCCGAACGCCGATGTCGCAGGCGGTTGCCGCATTCTTCGGCATTTCCCGAAAGTCCTGCACCTTCCGTGACGGAAACAACGCTTGCCAGATGGCCGCCCGCTCGTGCTTCATGGGACAAAGCCGCAAAGGCGCCGCCCCCGTTCTACGCCGCATCGGACGGGCTCGCGGATTTCAGGGAAGTACCGCGGCGGGTAACGACATGGCCGGGATTGCGTTTCTGCTCAACGGAACGCCCGTCCGCGTGGAGGGCGAGGCCCCGACGCGGACGCTTCTCGACTGGCTGCGCGACAGGCGCGGGCTGACCGGGACCAAGGAAGGCTGCAACGAAGGCGATTGCGGCGCCTGCACCGTGATGGTGACAGACGAAGGTGGGGCGCGGGCGATGAACGCCTGCATCCTGTTCCTGCCGCAGCTGCACGGCCGCGCGGTGCGCACGGTCGAGGGCATCGCCGGGCCGCAGGGCCAGCTGCACCCCGTGCAGGCGGCCATGGTCGACCACCACGGCTCGCAATGTGGCTTCTGCACGCCGGGCTTCGTGGTGACGATGGCCGCGGCGCATCTGAACGGCCGCACCGACCACGACGACCAGCTGGCCGGCAACCTGTGCCGCTGCACGGGCTATGCCCCCATCGTGCGCGCGGCCGAGGCCGCCGCGGGCCAGCCGGTGCCCGACTGGCTGGCGCCCGATGCCGCCTTCACCTTTGCGCAAATACCCCCGGAGGGGTCCGGGGAGGCAGGCAGCCTCCCCGGCGCGTTCCACCCGCGCACCGCCGACGACCTCGCGGCCTGGTACGCCGCGCACCCCGACGCAACCCTGATCGCAGGCGCGACCGACGTGGGCCTGTGGGTGACCAAACAGCTGCGCGACCTCGCGCCCGTGGCCTTCCTGAACGGCTGCGCCGATCTGGCGCGCATCGAGCGGCAGGGCAAGATGCTGCGCGTCGGCGCCATGGTCACGCTGACCGACCTGTGGGAGGCATTGAGGCCCCTGCACCCGTCCTTTGCCGAGCTGCTGCGCCGCTACGCCAGCGTGCAGGTCCGCAACGCGGCCACCATCGGCGGCAACATCGCCAACGGCAGCCCCATCGGCGACGGGCCCCCGCCGCTGATCGCGCTCGGCGCGACGCTGCACCTGCGGCAGGGCGAGGACCGGCGCGACCTGCCGCTCGAGGATTTCTTCCTCGACTACCGCAGGCAGGACCGCCGCCCGGGCGAGTTCGTCGAGGCCGTGACTTTCCCGGCCCAGGCCCCCGCCCTGCGGTGCTACAAGCTGTCCAAGCGCTTTGACCAGGACATCAGCGCCGTCTGCGGGGCGTTCAACGTCACCGTGCAGGATGGCACCGTGGCCGCCGCCCGCATCGCCTTCGGCGGCATGGCGGGCATTCCGAAACGCGCCGCGCAGGTCGAGGCCGCGCTGGTCGGGCGGGCCTGGACGCTGGCCACGGTACAGGCCGCCAAGGCCGCCTTCGCGCAGGACTTCACGCCGCTCACCGACATGCGCGCCAGCGCCGGCTACCGGCTGGCCACGGCCGCGAACATGCTGGAACGGTATTTCCACGACCTCGCCGGGGTGCCGGTGAGTGTGCTGGAGGTGCAGCCATGACCCTCGGTGCCCCCCTGCCGCATGACGCGGCCCCCCTGCATGTGACCGGGCAGGCCCGCTATGTGGACGACATCCCGTTGCCCGGGCAGGCGCTGCACCTCGCCTTCGGCCTGTCCACGGTTGCCCGCGGCCACATCGCCGCCATGGATCTGTCGGCGGTGCGCGCCGCGCCGGGCGTCGTCATGGTGCTGTCGGCGGCGGACTTCGCCGAGATGCCCGACTGTTCGCCCTCGGTCCATGACGAGCCGCTGCTTGCCACGGGAGAGGTCCATTACGTCGGCCAGCCCGTCTTTCTGGTCGTCGCCGAAAGCCACCTGGCCGCCCGCAAGGCCGCGCGCCTGTCCCGCATCGACTATGTCGAGAAGCCCGCGCTGCTGACGGTCGATGCCGCACTTGCCGCCAACAGCCGGTTCGAGGGCGGGCCGGTGGTCTGGACCCGTGGCGATGCCGCCGCCGCCCTCGCCGGGGCGCCGGTGCAGGTGGAAGGCCGTTTCGAGGTCGGCGGGCAGGAGCATTTCTATCTGGAGGGCCAGGTCGCCGCGGCGATCCCGCTGGAAGGCGGCGACCTCCTGATCCATTCCTCCACCCAGCACCCGACCGAGGTGCAGCACAAGGTCGCCCACGCCCTGCACCTGCCGATGAGCGCGGTGCGGGTGGACATGCGGCGCATGGGCGGCGGCTTTGGCGGCAAGGAGAGCCAGGGCAACGCGCTGGCCATCGCCTGCGCGGTGGTCGCCGCGCGCACCGGGCGGCCGACCAAGATGCGCTATGACCGCGACGACGACATGGTGATCACCGGCAAGCGGCATGACCTTGCCATCCTCTACCGCGCAGGGGCCGATGCCGAGGGGCGCCTCCTGGGGGTGGAGTTCACCCACCTCTTCCGCTGCGGCTGGAGCCAGGACCTGAGCCTGCCCGTGGCCGACCGCGCCATGCTGCATGCCGACAACTGCTACTTCATCCCGGCGATGCGCATCGAAAGCCACCGTCTGCGCACCAACACCCAGTCGGCCACCGCCTACCGCGGCTTCGGCGGCCCGCAGGGGATGGTGGGGATCGAGCGGGTGGTCGAGCATGTGGCGGCGGCGGCCGGGCTCGACCCGCTGGCGGTGCGGCGGGCGAACTTCTACCGCGGGGCCGAGGCGAGGGGGCCGGGCAAGGGCCACCGCTTCGGCGGGCAATATTCGCCAAACCCCGCGGAGATCGGCCCCCAGACCACGCATTACGGCATGCCGGTCGAGGACTTCGCGGCGCACGAGATCGTGGCCGAGCTGGAGCGCACCTCGGATTTCGAGGCCCGGCGCGCGGCGATCCGGGCCTGGAATGCGGAAAGTCCGATCCTGAAGCGCGGCATCGCGCTGACGCCCGTGAAGTTCGGGATCAGCTTCACCCTGACCTGGTACAACCAGGCCGGCGCCCTTGTGCATGTCTATCAGGACGGGTCGGTCATCCTGAACCACGGCGGCACCGAGATGGGACAGGGGCTGAACCAGAAGGTCGCGCAGGTCACGGCGGCGGTCTTCGGGCTGACCGCGGGCGACGTGAAGATCACCGCGACCGACACCGCCAAGGTGCCGAACACCTCGGCCACCGCGGCGAGTTCGGGGGCCGACCTGAACGGCATGGCCGCGCAGGACGCGGCGGTGAAACTCCGCGACCGGATGGCCGCGCATCTGGCCGCCCGCCACCAGGCGGACCCGTCCGAGGTGGTGTTCGCTGGCGGCAGGGTGCGGGTGAAGGGCGCCGACTACGCCTTCGCGGAGGTCGCGCAGAGCGCCTACCAGGCCCGCGTGCCGCTGTCCTCGACCGGTTTCTATGCCACTCCCAAGATCGTCTGGGACCGCATCAAGGGCCAGGGCCGGCCGTTCTTCTACTTCGCCTATGGGGCGGCGGTGACCGAGGTGGTGATCGACACGCTGACCGGCGAGAACCGCATCCTGCGGGCCGACATCCTGCACGATACGGGCACCTCGCTGAACCCGGCGCTCGACATCGGGCAGGTGGAAGGCGCCTATGTCCAGGGCGCGGGCTGGCTGACGATGGAGGAACTGGTCTGGGACGCGAAGGGCCGGCTGGCCACCCATGCGCCCTCGACCTACAAGATCCCTGCCTGTTCCGACCGCCCGCAGGTGTTCAACGTCGCACTCTGGGGCCGTCCGAACCGCGAGGACACGGTCGGCAAGTCCAAGGCCGTGGGCGAGCCGCCCTTCATGCTGGGGATTTCCGCCTTCATGGCCTTGCAGGATGCGGTGGCGGCCTGCGCGCCGGGGGTCTGGCCGGCCCTCGACGCTCCCGCCACGCCCGAGCGTGTGCTGGCGGCGGTGGACCGGGTGCGGCGCGCGCGGGCTTCGGACAAGTTCGTCTGGAGCGAGGCCGACCTGCGCGAGGTCGCCAACCCCGGATCGGGGGGGGCCGCTCATGCTTGACCTTCAGGACTTGCGGGCGGCGGTGGCCGCCCATGGCATCGTCGTGCGCGTTGTCGTCGCTTCGGTCGAGGGTTCGGCCCCGCGCGAACCAGGCGCCGCGATGGTTGTCTGGGCCGACGGCACGCGCGACGGAGGCCAGTCGGGCACCATCGGCGGCGGTGCGCTGGAATGGGAAGCTGCAACCCAAGCGCGGGCGATGCTGGCGACCGGGTCGGCCGACCGGGTGGACCGGCGGCCCCTCGGCCCCGCGCTGGGGCAGTGCTGCGGCGGGGCGGTGGTGCTGGTCTCCGAACGCTGGGACGCGGCGCGGCTGGCGGGCATAGCGGGGGACATCGTGGTGCGCAGCCCAGAGGGGCGAGACATGCCGCTGGCGGTGAAGCGCCTTCTCGACCGCGCCCGCGCGCGGGGCGAACGTCCCGGCACCGTCTGGACCCTGGGTTGGCTGGTCGAGCCGGTGGCGGCACCGGCGCGGCACCTGTGGGTCTGGGGCGCCGGGCATGTGGGGCGAGCCATCGTGTCCACGCTGGCGCCGCTGCCGGGTCTGGCGATCACCTGGGTCGACGTGGCGCGGGATCGCTTTCCGGCCGACGTACCCCCCGGCGTGACTGTCCTTGCCGCCGCAGATCCGGCCGGACTGGCGGCGCAGGCGCCGCGGGACGCCGAACACCTGATCCTGACCTTCAGCCACGCGCTTGACCTCGATCTCTGTCACCGCCTGCTGATGCACGGGTTCCGCGGCTGCGGCCTGATCGGGTCGGCCACCAAATGGGCGCGGTTCCGCTCGCGGCTGGCGGCCCTCGGCCATCCGCCCGACCGCATCGCCCGCATCGTCTGCCCCATCGGCGACCCGGACCTGGGCAAGCACCCGCAGGCCATCGCCATCGGCGTTGCCGCCGCCCTGCTGCGCGGCATCCCCCACACCCGCCGCGAGGAGATCGCCGGATGACCGAACGCCCTGAACTTCTCGCCGTTTCCAACGTGACCAAGGCCTATCCCGGCGTTGTCGCCAATTCCGACGTGTCGTTTTCCGTGGGCGAGGGCGAGGTCCATGCGCTTCTGGGCGAGAACGGCGCGGGCAAATCCACGCTGGTCAAGATGATCTACGGCCTGGTGAAGCCCGACAGCGGCGCCATGCGGTTCCGTGGCCAGCCCTATGCACCGAAGGAACCCGCCGAGGCGCGGCGCACGGGCGTCGCCATGGTGTTCCAGCACTTCAGCCTGTTCGAGGCGCTGAACGTCGCCGAGAACGTGGCCTTGGGGATGGAGAACCCGCCCCCGATGCGCGACCTTTCGGCCCGCATCAAGGCGGTCAGCGAGGAATACGGCCTGCCGCTCGATCCCCGGCGGATGGTCGGCGACCTGTCGGCGGGCGAGCGCCAGCGCGTCGAGATCATCCGCTGCCTGCTGCAGGATCCGAAACTGTTGATCATGGACGAACCCACCAGCGTGTTGACCCCGCAGGAGGTGGACATCCTGTTCCAGACCCTGCGGCAATTGTCGACCGAGGGCACCGCGATCCTCTACATCAGCCACAAGCTCGAGGAGATCCGCGCGCTCTGCGACGAGGCGACGATCCTGCGGCGTGGGAAGGTCGTGGCCACCTGCACGCCGCGCGAACGGACGGCGCGCGAGATGGCGGAACTGATGGTCGGGGCCACACTGACCCCGCCGGAACGCCGGGCGCGGGCGGGCGGGGCCGTGGTGCTGGAGGTTGCGGGGCTGTCGGTCGCATCGCCGATTCCCTTCGGCACCTCGCTGAAGGACGTGGCGTTCCGCGTCGCGGCGGGCGAGGTGCTGGGCATCGCCGGCGTTGCGGGCAACGGGCAGGACGAACTGCTGCTGGCGCTGTCGGGCGAGTTGCGCAGCCCGCCGGGGGCGGTGAAGATCGACGGGGTCGAGGCCGGGCAGCTTGGCCCGAACGCGCGCCGGCAGGCGGGGCTGGTCGCCGCGCCAGAAGAACGGCTGGGCCATGCCGCGGCGCCGGACATGAGCCTCGTGGAGAACGCGCTCCTGTCCGGCGCGGTGCGCAAGGGGCTGGTGCGCGGCGGTTTCGTGGACTGGTCGGGCACCCGCAGCTTTGCCGAAGGCATCGTGAAGGAGTTCGACGTGCGTACCCCCGGCACCCATGTGGCCGCCCGGGCGCTGTCGGGCGGGAACCTGCAGAAGTTCGTCGTCGGACGCGAGCTTTCGCAGGCGCCACGGGTCATCGTGATCAACCAGCCGACCTGGGGCGTGGATGCCGCCGCGGCGGCTTCGATCCGCCAGGCCATCCTCGACCGTGCGGCGGACGGGGCGGCGGTGGTGGTGATCAGTCAGGACCTCGACGAACTGCTGGAGATTGCCGACAGCTTCGCCGCCCTGAACGGTGGCCGGCTGACCACGCCGCGGCCGGTAGCCGGCCTGACCATCGAACAGATCGGGCTGATGATGGGCGGCGCCCATGGAATGGAGGTCGCGCATCATGGTCACTGAGCGCAAAGGGCAAGTTTCCTTGCTGGAACCTGCAGATGCCTTCGAAGGAACCTGTGTGCGGGGGACGACATGCTGATCCTGGAAAAACGCCCTTCGCCGAGCCGGTTCTGGCAGGCGGCAACGCCGGTTCTGGCGGTGCTGCTGACCATGGTCGCAGGCGGGGCGATGTTCGCCATCCTGGGCACGGAGCCGGTGGCAGCGATCCGCACCATCTTCTGGGACCCGCTGTTCGGCGAGTTCGCCTGGTATCTGCGCGGGCAGCTTCTGGTGAAGGCGGGGCCGCTGATCCTGATCGCGGTCGGGCTCTCGCTGGGGTTCCGGGCGGGCATCTGGAACATCGGCGCCGAGGGGCAGTACATCATGGGCGCGATCTGCGGCGCCGGTGTCGGTCTGGCGTTCTACCCTGATGGCGGCTGGTTCGTCTTTCCCCTGATGGTGATGGCCGGCGCCCTGGGCGGCTGGGCCTGGGCGATGATCCCGGCCGTGCTCAAGACCCGCTTCAACACCAACGAGATCCTCGTGTCGCTGATGCTGGTCTACGTGGCGCAGACGATCCTGTCGAAGGCCGCGACCGGGTTCCTGCGCAACCCGGAAGGTGCGGGCTTTCCCGGAAGCCGCAACCTGTCGCGCTGGCAGCCGTCGGCGAACCCGGAACTGATCGCGGGCACGGGGATGCACTGGGGTGTGGTGGCGGCCTTCATCGCGGTGATCTTCGCCTACATCCTCCTCAGCCGCCACATCCTCGGCTTCCAGATCAGACTTGCCGGGCAGGCACCGCGGGCGGCGCGCTTTGCCGGCGTCAGCCCGGCGCGGCTGGTGGTGCTGTGCCTCGGCATCGCGGGGGCGCTGGCCGGCATGGCGGGGCTGTTCGAGGTGGCGGGACCGGCGGGTCAGATCTCGATCGACTTCGCCTCGGGCTACGGATTCACCGCGATCATCGTGGCCTTCCTCGGCCGGCTCAACCCGGTGGGCATCCTGCTGGCCGGGCTGCTGATGGCGCTGACCTATGTGGGGGGCGAGATGGCGGCGACCAACCTGCGCCTGCCCTCGGCCGCGATCCAGGCCTTCCAGGGGATGCTCCTGTTCTTCCTTCTTGCGGTGGACCTGCTGTCCAACTACCGCGTCCGGTTCCTTCTGAAGCGCGGGGTGGCGTGATGGATATCTTCGGCGGCATCAATCCGGCGGTTCTGATCGCCTCGCTCATGGCGGCCTCGGTGCCGATCCTGCTGGCGGCGACGGGCGAACTGGTGGCGGAAAAGGCGGGCGTCCTGAACCTCGGGGTCGAGGGCATGATGATCATGGGGGCGGTCTGCGGCTTCGTCACCGCGGTCGGCACCGGCAGCCCGTTCCTCGGCTTTCTCGGGGGGGCTGCAGGGGCGATGGCGCTGTCGCTGGTCTTCGGGTTCCTGACGCAGGTTCTCCTGGCGAACCAGGTGGCAACGGGCCTGGCGCTGACGCTGTTCGGGCTGGGGCTGTCCAGCCTGATCGGCCAGGGCTATGTCGGGATCAAGCCGCCGCCCACCGGCCCCGTGCCCTTCGGTCCGCTGGCCGAGATCCCCGGCGCCGGGCGCATCCTGTTCGGGCACGATCCGATGGTCTACCTGTCCATCGCGGGGGTGGCGGCGGTCTGGGCGGTGCTGCGCTTCACCCGTGCGGGCCTGATCCTGCGGGCGGTCGGCGAAAGCCACGACGCGGCTCATGCGCTGGGCTACCGGGTCACGCGCATCCGCATCCTGGCGGTGCTGTTCGGCGGCGCCATGGCGGGCCTCGGCGGTGCCTACGTCAGCCTGATCCGCGTGCCGCAATGGACCGACGGCATCACCGCCGGCGCCGGCTGGATCGCGCTGGCCATCGTCGTCTTTGCCGCCTGGAAACCGTGGCGGGTGCTGATCGGGGCCTATCTGTTCGGCGGCATCAGCGTGCTGCAGCTGAATCTGCAGGCAGCCGGTGCCCGCATCCCGGTCGAATACTTGTCGATGTCGCCCTACCTGATAACCATTCTCGTGCTGGTCATCATGTCGGCCGACCGGACGCGCGCGGCGATGAACGCGCCCGCGGCGCTCGGACAGAATTTCCACGCCTCGCGCTGAGGCCAACGCAACCGGGGCGGGGTGGCCCCGACAACAGGGAGACTACGCGATGCAACGCAGAATGCTGCTGGCCGGTGCGGCCATGGGGCTTGCACTGGCCGCCGGGATGCCCGCGCAGGCGCAGATGGACAAGGCCAAGGCCTGTTTCGTCTATGTCGGCCCGATCGGCGACGGCGGCTGGACCTACCAGCACCACCAGGGCGCCCTGGCCGTTCAGGCGGAATTCGGCGACAAGGTCGAGATCGCCTGGCAGGAATCGGTGCCCGAGGGTGCCGACGCCGAGCGGGTGCTGACGCAGATGGCGCTGTCGGGATGCAACATCATCTTCACCACGTCCTTCGGCTACATGGACGCCACGAACAGCGTCGCGGGCAAGTTCCCCGACATCAAGTTCGAACATGCCACCGGCTACAAGCGCGAGCATCCGAACGTCGCCACCTATGACGCGCGCTTCTACGAAGGCCGTGCCGTGGTGGGCCACATCGCCGGGCGAATGACCAAGACCAACAAGATCGGCTACATCGCCTCCTTCCCGATCCCCGAGGTCATCCAGGGCATCAACAGCTATTTCCTGCACGCCCGCAAGGTGAACCCCGACGTGCAACTGACGGTCGTCTGGGCCTACACCTGGTTCGACCCGGCAAAAGAGGCCGACGCCGCCAAGGCGATGATCGAGCAGGGCGTGGACGTGATCACCGCCCACACCGACTCGACCGCGCCGCTGGCGGAACTGGCCAAGACCCCGGGCCTCGTGGGCTTCGGCCAGGCCAGCGACATGGCGGCCTACAAGCCCAGCCCGCGGGTCGCCTCGATCATCGACAACTGGGCGCCCTACTACGTCAAGCGCGTGGGCGCGGTGCTGGACGGCACCTGGGAGTCCGGCGCCTCCTGGGCCGGGATGCCCGAGGGCGAGGTGGAGATCGGCGAGATCACCGAGGCCGTTCCGGCCGAGGTCAAGGCCGAGGCCGAGGCGATGATCGCCGCGATCACCGCGGGCACCTACCACCCGTTCACCGGCCCGATCAACAGGCAGGACGGGTCCGCCTGGCTGGCCGAGGGCGAAAAGCCCGAGGACGGCGTGCTTCTGGGCATGAACTTCTACATCGAGGGCATCAGCGGCGACATCCCGCAGTAAGGGCCCATCCGGTCCGCCGGCCGGCCCGCCCGGCTGTTTGGGGGGGCGCCTTTCCGGGCGCCCCCTTCGCTTTGACGGCGACCGCGAATTGCACGTCAAAGTTGCGCCATTGCGTCAATCGCGGCCCCGGCGCCACCGCGACTCGGGGGGCATCTGGCAGCCTGACCGGGCCGGGGCTGACCCGGCCTTTCGCGACAGGAGACTTGACATGCCCCGTTTCGTCATCGACCTCGGCGACATCGACATGCCCGCCGAAACGGTCCAGGCGATCAACGCCGACCTGCAGAAGACCGCGCTGTCCCACCTGACCGGCCTCAAGTTCGAGCGCCCCATCGCGGTGCGCTTCCCTCGGGAATGGCTGGGGCTGATCGCCCGGCTGGACCTCGACCGCATCCAGTTCGCCGAAAAGGAAATCCTGGCCGGCATCGGCGACGTGCGCATGGGGAGGATGAAGTGACCGTCCCGGGGCAAGGTCTGACCTGCCCCAGCGCCCCGGCCGAACCCGGGGCGCTTCTTCTGGGGGTGGTCGGGTCCGCGGGGCGGGTGGTGCCGTTGCGCACGGCGATGGCGGTGGATGCGGGCTTCGTCGCCACCGCGCCCGCCGCGGGCCCGCCCGAGGCGCGGATGCGCTTTGCCAGCCCCTGCCGCGAAGGGGGCTGTGCGCAATGGACGGGCGAGCGCTGCGGGGTGATTGCAAAGGTGCTGGACCACCTTCGCCCGACCGAACCGGCGGCCCTGCCGCCCTGCCTGATCCGCGCGCCCTGCCGCTGGTTCGCCGAACGCGCCGCCGCCGCCTGCGGCGTCTGCAACCTCATCGTAACCGACCAGACCGG
>DAOLBY010000100.1:0-12412 GCA_035324325.1 Paracoccaceae bacterium
CCCGCGCCCACAACCGCGACCTCGACCCCCTTCAGCGCCATGCCGCCCCCCCGGAATGCCGAACGCCGGACCCTGCGGCCCGGCGCCCCCTGCGGTCGCGTCCCGCGCGCATCGGCTCAGTCGTCGCGGTGGACGCGCTCGCGCCGTTCGTGGCGTTCCTGCGCCTCGAGCGTCATCGTGGCGATGGGCCGCGCATCGAGCCGCTTGAGGCTGATCGGTTCGCCCGTCGCCTCGCAATAGCCGTATTCGCCGTTCTCGATCCGGCGCAGCGCCGCGTCGATCTTGGAGATCAGCTTGCGCTGGCGGTCGCGGGTGCGCAGTTCCAGCGCGCGGTCGGTTTCCTCGCTGGCGCGGTCGGTGATGTCGGGAAGGTTGCGGCCGCTGTCGTGCAGGTTGTCGATGGTCTCGGCCGACTGGCCCAGGAGCGCCTGCTTCCAGACGATCAGCTTGCGGCGGAAATATTCGAGCTGTCGGTCATTCATGAAGGGCTCGGACTCGGCCGGCCGGTAGTCGTCGGGCAGGAAGATCTCGGGCTTCATCTTCTTCTTCGTCTCCGGGTTGCCGGGGGCGACCGGCAGGGGGACCGCCGGCATGGCACGCTCCTGGTTGGGGGCGTCTCTAGCGGAAGGGCCATGGCTTGTCACTAGCGGTTGCGACAAAATCCGCCGCGCGCTATCTGCGGCCGGGGCATCGGGCCCAAGTTTCGGGGAACGCCATGAAATTCGCCTCGACCGCCACCTATGTCGCGCCGCCCGACCTGGAGGTGGCGGTGAACGCCGCGGTGACGCTCGAACGGCCGCTTCTGGTCAAGGGCGAACCCGGCACGGGCAAGACGGAACTGGCCCGGCAGGTGGCGCAGGGCCTCGGGATGCCGCTGATCGAATGGCATGTGAAATCGACCACGCGCGCGGCGCAGGGGCTTTACGAATACGACGCCGTCAGCCGGCTGCGCGACAGCCAGCTGGGCGATGCGCGGGTGTCGGACGTGGCCAACTACATCCGCCGCGGCAAGCTGTGGGAGGCCTTCGCGGCGCCGGGCCGCGTGGTCCTGCTGATCGACGAGATCGACAAGGCCGACATCGAGTTCCCCAACGACCTCTTGCAGGAACTCGACCGCATGGAGTTCTTCGTCTACGAGACGGGCGAGACGATCCGCGCGCGCCACCGCCCCGTCGTCATCATCACCTCGAACAACGAGAAGGAGCTGCCCGACGCCTTCCTGCGGCGCTGCTTCTTCCACTACATCCGCTTCCCCGATGCCGAGACGCTGCGCGCCATCGTCAAGGTGCATTTCCCGGGGGTGAAGGAGGCGCTGCTGGCCGCCGCCCTGACCCAGTTCTTCGAGATCCGCGAGACGCCGGGGATCAAGAAGAAGCCCTCGACCTCCGAGGTGCTGGACTGGCTGAAGCTGATCCTGGCGGAGGACCTGGCGCCCGAGGACCTGCGGCGCGACCCGAAGTCGATGCTGCCGCGCCTGCACGGGGCGCTGCTGAAGAACGAACAGGACGTGCACCTGTTCGAACGGCTGGCCTTCATGGCGCGGTCGGGGCGTTAGGGGCCGGGTCTCGGTCAGCGCCGGTTGTAGCGGATGAAGGGCGTGCGCACCCCCACCTGGTCGTAGAGCATCCGGCCGCGATAGTTGAACTCCTGCGTCAGCCACCAGACGGCCGGGGCGCCGGCGGCATCGGCCGCGGCATAGACGGCCTCGATCAGCGCGCGGGCGACGCCCCGGCCGCGCGTCTGGGGCGCGGTGAACAGGTCCTGCAGATAGCAGACCGGCTCGATCTTCCAGCCGTGGCGGTGGATCAGGTAATGCGCAAGGCCCACGGCCTGCCCGTCCTGCAGCGCGATGAGGCCGCGGAACTCGCCCTGCTGGCCCGACAGCATGCGGGCGAAGCTCGTGGCATAGACCGCGTCGGAGACCTCGGTCTCGTAATAGCCGAGATAGGCGCGCCACAGGACGCGCCAGGCGGGTTCGTCGGCAGGTTCCAGCGGGCGGATGACAAGATCGGACGGCGGCTGCGGCATGGGGGTTCCGGTGTGCTGGGCGCGCCGACGGTGCCCCGGCGGCGGTCGTCCGGTCAAGCTGTGTGAAGTTGTGCCCGTAAGCCGCCGGGAGAGCGGGGGAATCGGACGGCAAGCCGGCGCCGCCGCGGCGCCCGTTACCCCGGAGCCTCGCGGCAGCGATCACGCATTGCCGCATTCATGCAACGTCACGAAACATCCCGTGATGTTCCGATTCGACATCTGGCAGGACGCCCCGCGCCGCGCCCCACAGCTTGCGTCTCATCGAATCGGCCGATTCCCTGCAATTGACACGGGCCAGCCCCGATCCTGACACTTCCCGTCGGTTGTCTGCCCCTGCCACCCCGACGCTGCCCGCGGATCCTGCCATGCCCCGCCCGACCCGCGCCCTGCGCGCCCATCTGACCCTGCCGGACGCGGCCTAAGATGCGCCTCGTCTCGGTCCTGTCGCTGTTCGTGCTGACCGCCTGCGTGCCTTCGCCCGGGGCCGATGTGTCGATGAACGCGGCGCGCAGCATCGCCCTGCCCGCCCCCGCGGCCAGCGCGGCGACCGCACGGTTCGGCCTCAGCCGGGCGCAGGGGCCGTCGCGCGCCAATGCCGAGATCGCGCAGAACTTCCTCGACCTCGCCTTCCGCATGGAAAGCGGGCGCGAGGTGCCGCGGTTCAGCCGCTTCGAGGGGCCTGTGACGGTGCGGCTGGCGGGCCAGGTGCCGGGCGCCGCGGCGACCGACTTCGACCGCCTGCTGGGCCGGCTGCGCGCCGAGGCGGGCATCGACATCCGCGAGACCACGGCGTCCGACGCCGGCATCACCATCGAGTTCCTGCCCCGCGCGCGCATCCAGGCGACCTATGCCAACGTGGCCTGCTTCGTCATTCCCCGCGTGTCGTCCTGGGCCGAGTTCCAGCAGGTGCGCGGCAGCGCGGCGACCGACTGGACGACCCTGTCGCGGCGCGAGCGGGTGGCGATCTTCGTGCCTTCGGACGGCTCGCCCCAGGAAGCGCGCGACTGCCTGCACGAGGAACTGGCCCAGGCGCTGGGGCCGCTGAACGACCTCTATCGCCTCTCGGACAGCGTGTTCAACGACGACAACTTCCACAACACGCTGACCGGCTTCGACATGCTGATCCTGCGGGCCTACTACAGCCCCGAACTGCGCTCGGGGATGAGCCGGGCCGAGGTCGCGCGCCGGCTTCCCGGCATCCTCGACGCGCTGAACCCGGCCGGGCGGCGCCCGGGCCAGCCCGACGGCGCCCTGACGCCCCGCGTCTGGACCAACGCCATCGAGACCGCACTGTCGGGCCGGCAGTCGGTCGCGGCCCGCGCCGATGCCGCGGCGAACGCCGTATCGATCGCCCGGGCGCAGGGCTGGACCGACAGCCGCCTGGCGCTGTCCTACTTCGCGCTCGGCCGCCTGACGCTGGGCCGCGACCCTTCGGCGGCCGAAGCTGCCTTCGCCGAGGCCGGGCGCATCTGGCGGTCGCTGCCCGGCGGCGAGGTGCACCTCGCGCACGTGGACATGCAGATGGCCGCGCTGGAACTGACGCGCGGGCGTTTCGTCGCAGCGATGGAACATGCCGACAACGCCATTCCCGTGGTGGCGCGGGCCGAGAATGCGGCGCTGATGGCGACACTTCTGATGGTCAAGTCCGAGGCCGCCGAGGCGCTCGGCCGGCCGGCCGAGGCGATGGCGCATCGGCTCGACAGCGCCGGCTGGGCACGCTATGGCTTCGGCTCGGACGCACAGGTGCGCGCGCGTTCGGCCGAGGTGGCGGCGCTGGCCCGTCGGGGCGGCCGAGGCTGATCCACGGCCCGACCCGCGTACCTGCCAAGGCAAGGGCAGGCATGATCGTTCTGGCAGGGGTGGCAATCGGCGCGGCCTATGGCGCGCTTCTGGCAAAGCGCCGCGGGGGCCGCGGCCTCGACCAGTTGCAATACGCGGCCGGCTTCGCCATTGCCTTCGGGCTGGCGGGCCTGTTCGCGACCATCGCGCTGGAACGGATGCTGTAGCGGCCCCGGGGGTGCGGCGATGTTCATCCCCTTCTTCGACACGTTGCGGCGCACCGGCGTTCCCGTCAGCCTGCGGGAATACCTGACCTTCCTCGAAGGCGTGGCGGCGGGCCTGACCACCTTCGACGCCGAAGGCTTCTACCACCTCGCCCGCACCGCCATGGTCAAGGACGAACGCCACCTCGACCGTTTCGACCGCGCCTTTGCCGAAGCCTTCAACGGCCTGCAGGCGCTGGATGCCGCCGCCGTGCTGGAGGCGCTGGACCTGCCGCGCGACTGGCTGGAAAAACTGGCCGAACGCCACCTGACGGCCGAGGAACGCGAGGCGGTCAAGGCGCTTGGCGGCTTCGAGCGGCTGATGGAGGCGCTGCGCCAGCGGCTTGCGGAACAGCAGGGGCGCCACCAGGGCGGGTCGAAATGGATCGGCACCGCCGGCACCTCGCCCTTCGGTGCGCAGGGCTACAACCCCGAGGGCGTGCGCATCGGGCAGGAGACGGGGCGCCACGGCCGCGCCGTCAAGGTCTGGGACCGGCGCGAGTTCCGCAATCTCGACGACCGGGTGGAACTGGGCACGCGCAACATCAAGATCGCGCTGCGCCGGCTGCGCCGCTGGGCCCGCGACGGCGCGCGGGAAGAGCTCGACCTCGACGCCACGATCCGCGCCACCGCCGATCACGGCTGGCTCGACGTGCAGACGCGGCCCGAACGGCGCAACGTGGTCAAGGTGCTCTTGCTCCTCGATGCGGGCGGCAGCATGGACCCGCATGTGCGCGTGGTGGAGGAGCTGTTCAGCGCGGCCCGCAGCGAGTTCCGGCATCTGGAGCATTTCTACTTTCACAACTGCCTTTACGAGGGCGTCTGGCGTGACAACCGCCGTCGATGGGAGGCGCAGACACCGACGGCCGAGATCCTGCGCACCTATGGTGCCGACTGGACCTGCATCTTCGTGGGCGACGCCACGATGAGCCCCTACGAGGTCACGCACCCCGGTGGCGCGAACGAACACTGGAACGCCGAGACCGGGCAGGTCTGGCTGGAACGGGCCCGGGCGCAATGGCCGCGCAACCTGTGGATCAACCCGACACCCGAACGGTTCTGGGACCACATCCATTCGCTGCGCCTGATCCGCGGCATCTTCGAGGGGCGCATGGTGCCGATGACGCTGGAAGGGCTGTCGCGCGGCATGGGCCTGCTGAAATGATCGCGCGCCTGCTGCGGCTGTGGCGGCTGCGCCCGGTGCTGGCCACCGCCTTCATGCTGGCCTGCGCGGCCAGCCTGTTCTTCGCCAGCAGGCTGGCCGTGCATACCGCCTACTGGGCCAGCCACCGGCAGGAGCCGGTGAGCGGCTGGATGACCGTGGGCTATGTCGCGCGATCCTGGGGCCTCGACCCGCGGGCGCTCGACGCCGCCGCCGGCCTGCCCGCACCCGAGGCCAAGGGTCGCCCGCAGCCGCTGTCCGAAATCGCCCGCGACGAGGGCGTGCCGGTCGAGGCGGTGATCGCCAGGGTCGAGGAAGCGATCGCTCGGCTGTCCCGGGACCGGGCCGGCGAATGACCGTCTGGCTTCTGGCCCTCGTGCCGCAATTCGGGCTGTGGCTGGTGGCGGCGACCACCTTCCTGTCCTGTCTTGCCCTGCCCTTCCCGGCCTCGATCCTGATGCTGACGGCCGGCGGCTTTGCCGCGGCGGGCGACCTGTCGCTGCACCAGGTCCTGCTGGCCGCCGCCGGCGGCGCGGTGGCGGGCGATCAGGTCGGCTACTGGGCCGGCCGGGGCTTCGGGACGCGGCTTCTGGCCCGGCTGCAGGCCGATCCGGCCCGCGACCGGCTGCTGGCGCGCGCCGATGCGCTGATGCGGCGGCGCGGGGAGGTCGCCGTCTACCTGTCGCGCTGGCTGGTCAGCCCGCTCGGCCCCTGGGTCAACCTTGTTGCCGGCAGCATGGCGTTTTCCTGGGTCCGCTTTACCCTTGCGGGCGTCGCGGGCGAGGCGACCTGGGCGGGCCTCTATGTCGGGGCAGGCTTCGCCTTCGCCGGCAACATCGAGGCCGCCAGCGGCCTGGTCGGCTCGACCCTGGGGCTGGTCGGCGCGCTGTGCGCGGTCGCGGTGCTGGGCAGCTGGCTCTGGACCGCGGCGCAGGGGCAGACGGCGTTGCGCCAGCGGCGCGGCTGACTATATCCCCGCCATGATCAAGTTCCTGCCCATCCTTCTGACGCTGGCCTGGGTTGTCGGCATGGTGTGGTTCTCGGCCTGGCGCAGCCGCGCCATGCTGGACCGCGGGTCGACGCCCCTGCGCGACCCCCGGCTTCAGGCGCTGACCGAACGGCTGGCCGAAGCGCAGGGCGTGCCCGAGGTCAAGGTCCATGTCTTCGACATGCCGCAGGTCAACGGGCTGGCCGCACCCGACGGGCGCATCTTCCTGACCCGCGGCTTCATCGAGAAGTACCGCATGGGCTTTGTCACCGCCGATGAGATGGCGGGCGTGATCGCGCATGAACTGGGGCACGTCGCCCTTGGCCACACCCGGCGGCGGATGATCGACGTGACCGGGCAGAACGCGGTCTTTCTGGCGCTGACGGCGCTGTTCTCGCGCTTCATCCCCGTCATCGGCATCTGGATCGCACAGGCCCTGACCACGGCGCTCGCCGCCGGGCTGTCGCGCCGGGCCGAGCATGAGGCCGACGCCTATGCCTCGGGGCCGCAGAAATCGCTGTTTCGCAAGCTGGAACGGCTGACCGGCGCTGCGGGCGAGGGCATCCCCGACTGGATGCGCAGCCACCCCCGCACCGAAGAGCGCATCGCCCGGATCGAGGAACGCGAGGCCCGCTGGGGGCTTGCGCGCTGATCCTCACACGGCGACGGCGCGCGCCAGCCGCGTCAGGCGCGCACGTTTCAGAAGCGGGCCCAGGGCGACCGGCGTGCCCGCCATCGCCTCTGCCCGCGCGCGGACCCGTTCCAGCGCGGCACTGACGCCTTCGGGGTCGAGCGACCACAATTCCCACAGGAATCCGTCCGGGTCGCGCCGGGCCACGCCCTCTGCGGCCAGCGCTCCGCGCGGAAAATCGGCGGCGTTCCAGGTCACGATCGTGTCGGCCGATCCGGCAACGGCAGTGGCCAGGACATGCACGTCGCCCGCATCCGGCAGGTGAAGCCGTGCCTCGACCCCCGGCGCAGGCGGCACCCGGGCCGCCGGAAACTGCGCCTGCGCCGCCGCGATCACCGGGCCGTCGTCGCGCCCGTGGCGGGCTGCGGCGTGCGCCCACTCGCCGAGGATGCGGTCGGACCAGAACGGCCGGTAGGCCCCGGCCGCGGCGGCCGACAGCAGGCAGTCGCGCACCACCGGCGGGACCAGCACGCAGGCATCGAGCACCGCCCGCACCGGCACCCCGGCGGTCATCCGTCCAGCCGGAAGGCCAGCGCCTTGAGGTATCCGCTTTCGGCCAGTTGCGGCAGAACCGGATGATCGGGGCCGGCGCCGCCGCTGTGGATGATCGCGCCCCGCCGCCCGCCCCGACCGATGCCGCGTCCGCAGGCTGTGCGGAAGGCGCCCAGATCGGCGGCATGGGAACAGGAACACAGCACCAGGAACCCGCCCGGCGCGACCAGCGGTGCCGCCAGCCGCGCCACCCGTTCATAGGCGCGCAGGCCGGCCTCGAGCGCCGCGCGGTTCGGGGCAAAGGCCGGCGGGTCGCAGATGACCAGGTCAAACCGCGCGCCTTCCCCGGCCAGCGCCTCCAGCACCGCGAAGGCGTCGCCCTGCCGGATGGCGAAACGGTCGGCCAGACCGGATGCCTCGGCCCCCCGGCGGGCCAGGTCCAGCGCCGCCGCCGACCCGTCCACCGCCAGCGCATGGCCCGCGCCCGCAGCAAGCGAAGCCAGGGCAAAGCCCCCCACATGGGAAAACACGTCAAGGACCCGGCCCCCCCCGCGCGCCAGCCGCGCTGCGAAGGCATGGTTGTCGCGCTGGTCGAAGTAGAGGCCGGTCTTCTGCCCGCCCGTCAGGTCGGCCAGATAGGTGGCGCCGTTCATAGGCACCGGCACCGGGCCCTCCACCGCCCCGGCGATGACGGCGGTTTCCTCGGCCAGCCCTTCCAGACCCCGCGCCCGACCCCTGCCGTTCTTGACGATGTTGCGCACCCCCGTCACCGCTGTCAGGGCCGCGGCCAGCACCGGCAGATGCGCCTCGGCCCATGCGGCATTGGGCTGGACCGCGGCGGTATCGCCGAAACGGTCGATCACCACGCCCGGGAGGCCGTCGGATTCCGCATGGACCAGCCGGTAGAACGGCGCGTCGTACAGCCGTTCGCGCAAGGCCAGCGCGCGGGTCAGGCGGGCGGCGAACCAACCTTCGTCCAGTTCCGCATCCGGGTCGGCATCCAGCATCCGGGCCACGATCTTCGAGCCGGTGTTGACCGTGCAAAGGCCGAGCGCGCGGCGGTCCGCATCCTCGAGCACCGCGAGCGTGCCCGGCGCCAGCCCCTGCGTGCGGCGGTCCAGCACCAGTTCGTCGGCATAGACCCAGGGAAAGCCGTGGCGGATGGCGCGCGCCTCGGCCCTGGGGCGCAGGCGGACGATGGGGCGGGGTGGCAAAAGGGGGGGCGTCATGCCCCCCCTCTAGCCCTTTGCCCTGCGCTTCGGAAGGGTCAGAGCGACATCTGCACCGTGCGCACCATGTCCGGCGGGGTCAGGCGGATCGGCTCGCTGGCCGGGGCCCGGGAACCCTGCGACACGGCCGGCGCGGCGGCAGGAGTGCCGCCGTCTACCCGGCGCGACAATTCGCGGCGGATCACCTGAGACATGTGTTCCACGATCACCACGCGCTGCGTGCGGCCCTGCTGGTCCTCCTCCATCGCCTTGCGGCCGCCCGAGGCCTTCACATCGGCGATGACGAAGCGCGGGCCGTCGAGGATGGCACCCGTCGCGGCATCGCGCACGGTCATGTCGAAGCGGATCGAATGCACGCCGCCGACGGTGAAGCGGGTCTTTTCGGTGAGCGCGTGGAAGCGGCGCATCTGCACCTCGACGATCACGGCAGGCCCCTGGCGCATTCCGGCGGTCCCGAAGCCGAAGGCCTCGGTCACGACCTGGCGCACCTGCTCGTGGCGGTCGCCGCGGGGCTCGCCCCGCCAGACGAGGGCGGCCGCCGGGGAGAAGAGGTTCCCCTCCGGCACCACGAGGGCGCGCGGAACCGTCACGCGCACCTCCTGCACGTTGTAGAGCGGCTGGAACATCGCGGAACCGGGCGCGGCCTCGGTGATCGCGGCAAAGCCGACCGGGCCCGCACCGTTCGAGCGGGTGACGGGCTCGCCCCCTGCGCAGGCCGCGAGGATCACGATCGGGGCCAGGGCGGCCAGGGCGCGGGTCAGTCGGTCCAGTCTGCGCATATCCATCCCTCCGGGAGTCCTGCCGCTGCGGTTCGGGACAGGGATGCGGAGCGAATGTGGCAAGAAAAGGGAAACCCCGGAGGTTTTCCGGGGTTTTGATGCAACACTGGAAACAATCCGCGCCGTTGCGGCGCAATTGATGGCGCGGATCAGGCCGCGCGGGCCGTCCCGGCGCGCAGGCCCTGCCACAGGGCGGCAAGGCGCAGGGTCAGCCTGCGGATACCGTCACGCAGCACTTCGGCGCGCATCCGACGGGCTTCGGCCTCGATGCGGACCAAGTCGACAGGCTGGACCGGGGCGGAGAAGAGCGGTTCGTTGGTCATGATATCGGTTCCTTCAGGGATCCCTTTCGGGGATGGCCTGAACCTAGGCGCGGGCCGCGCGGAGGTGTAGCCATGCATCCGGCAAATCCGGCATGCCGCCAGCGCATGGCTAATCGGGCGTTCCCACCAGCACGAAAGGCGCCCAGTAGGCGGGATGCGACCAGCGCGGATCGGGGGGCGCCGTCAGCATGTCCTCCATCGCCCGGCGCAGCGCGAAGGCGGCGGGCTCGTCCGCGCGTTCGGCACGCAGGCGGAACGTGTCGGTCATCAGTTGCACCGCCGACCGGCTTTCGACCGGCCAGTGGCTGACCAGAAGCCCGCGCGCCCCGGCATAGAGGAAGGCCTGCGCCAGCCCCGACAGCGCCTCGGCCCCCGGCTCGGCCCCCTGCGCGGTGTTGCAGGCCGACAGCACCACCCAGTCGGCGTTGAGCCGCAGTTGCGCGATCTCGGTCGCGGTCAGGAAACCGTCCTCGCCCTGCCCCGGCGTCAAGGCGAGCGCAGGCTCGGCCAGGATCGCCCCGCCCGCCCGGTCACCCGACACAAGGCCATGCGTCGCAAAATAGAGCATGCGAAAGCGCGACAGGTCGGCCGCCTTGACCTGCGCCTCGGTCGCCTCGGCCCCCAGCCACAGCGGCCCGTCCTTGCCGCCAACCGAGGCGCGCACCGCCCGCGCCTCGCCCGCCGTCTCGGGCAGCGGCATCAGGGCGCCGCGCAGCCGCGTTTCGCCCCCGGTCGCGGCGGATGCGACCAGCAGCGCCTCGGCCTCGGCCGCGTCGAACACCGGATCGGCAAAGCCGGCAAAGGCCTCGGGCGCACGGGGGACGGCTTCGGCGAGTTCGCCACCGCGCAGGGCGCTGAGGGCCGGCAACATGGTGAAGGCGTGCCAGCGCAGCAGGAACGGCAGGTCCTGCGGTGGGGTGCCGGGGTCGGGCCCGTAGGGCATCAGAAGCGCCGGCGGCAGGCCGGTCATCGGGCCGCGGAACTCGACGTAGAGATGCGACTTGAAGGGTTCCCCCGAGGGCGCAATGACATCGGAGACCTTGCCCAGAGAGACATCGTAGAGCGCGACCGCCGCCTCTGCCGGAAATGCTCCCGGCGTCCCGGGCGCCGACTCCTCCAGCGCCACGGCGGCCCGCACGCCGAGCGTCAGGCTCACGCTGTCGCGGATCTGCGAGATCCAGCCCGTCAGGTCGGCAACCGGCACCCAGAACAGCCGCGCCACCGCGCGGTCCCGCGTGATGGCGACCGCCACGCTCCATTCCTGGTCGTGGCGCTGGTGGTCGATCAGGACCACTGCGTCCTCGGGGCCGAGCAGCGCCTGGATGCCCGCCACGTCCAGGTCGACCGCGCCCGTCAGGTCGGCGAATGCCGGTTCCAGCCGCCGGACCTCGGCCATGCGGGCGCGGATGCCCTCGGCCAGCCCGGCAAGGCGGACGCGCAGCGCGGCCTCGGCCGCGGGGTCGGCCTCGGCCGCCGGACGCGCAGCGACGGCGGCAATGTCCGCCTCGACCTGCACCCGGTCCTCGACCATGTCCGTGGCCTCGCGGTAGAGCTGCCCGGCCATGGGGTCGCGGATCAGGCTGCGCAGCACCTGCTCGCGCACCGCCCCGCGCGCCGCCCCGCCGGCCACCCGCTGCAGGTGCGGCAGCACCTCGACCGCCAGCGATGCCTCGTCCAGCACGCCCTGGTCCCGGCGGAAGGACAGCACGTCGAGCAGGAACTTCCGGTCATGGCCGGCCGACGGCTCGGCCATCTCGTATTGGGCCCAGGCCGCCTCATGCTGCCCGGCGTAGGACAGCATCACGGCATATTCGCTGCGCGTCTCGGCCAGCACGCGACGCGTCGCGGGCAGGGCCGCGGCCACCATTGCGACCGCCCGCGCCATGGTTGCCAGCCCCGCCGCGGCATCCTGAGCCGCATCGGCCTCGCGCCAGGCCTGGACCACCAGCCAGGTGCCGTGCTGGAGGCTGCCCTCGCCGAAGACCGCGACGACATGCGGCAGGGTGGTGTCGAGGATCTGCGCCACCTCCGCGACTTCGCCCACGGAATTGGCCGCCCGCGCCCGCGCCAGCCGCACCGCCAGCGTCTCGTGATGCGCGGCACCGAAGGCCGCAGTGGCCCGGGTGTCGGCTTCGGCAAAGGCCGCCAGCGCCTCGTCGTAGCGGCGCATCCGGTTCAGCACGTCGCCTTGCAGGAACACCGCCTGCGCCGCCAGCCGATCCGCCGCGGGCGTGCCCTCGGCACCGAAGATCGGCACGATCCGGCGGTAGGCCTCCAGCGCCTCGTCCAGGTACCCCATGCGGCGCAGGATGGTCGCGGCGTCGCGCAGGAAGGTCGCGGTCGTGGCCGTGTCGGCCCCGATCATCCCGCCGACCCTGCGCGTGACGGCCAGCGCCAAGGGCAGCGCCATGAGCTGGCTCTGGGCGTTGGTCTTCGCGAACTTCGCCGCGCCTTCGGTGCCCTTCCAGGCGGCGTGCGCCCGCAGGTTCCAGACCAGCGATTTCAGGTTCAGCGCCACCAGCGCGGCGATGGCCACCAACGCCACGGCGATCATGCCCTGCACGAGCGGCTCGCCCCGGCCCCAGGCGGCGGCGATGTCCTCGAAGGTGGGCACGGTGCGGCCGGGGTGCGGCAGCCAGTGCATCAGCCACATGAAGAAGGTCACCGACAGGCCACCC
>DAOLBY010000101.1:0-12351 GCA_035324325.1 Paracoccaceae bacterium
GCGTCGCTGCGGGCCGAGATGGGGGACAGCGCGCTCGACCGGCTGGGCAGCTTCCTGCGCACGACGACCGGCGCGCGGTCGCTGACCCCGCGCGACGGCGACGACCCGGACGCGATCCTGTCGCGGGCGGAGGCGGCGTTGCGCGACGCACGGCTCGGGCCGGCGCTGGACGAGCTTGCGGCCCTGCCCGAGGCCGGCCGCGCCGCCCTGGCCGGGTGGGAGGCGACCGCACGCCGGCGCCTGGCTGCCGACACCGCCGCCCGTGCCCTTGCCGCCGAAGTGGGAGGCTGAGCCCATGCTCTGGTCGCTGTTGAAGGTGCTGATCTTCGTGGTCGCGGTGGTGGCGCTGACGTTGGGCGCAGGCCACCTGCTGGATACCGGAGGCGGCATCCGCATCTCGGCCGGCGGGTGGGAGGTGACGCTGGGTCCACTTGCAGCGGTGATCGGCGCTCTGATCCTGGTGGCCGCTCTGTGGCTTCTGATGAAGGCGACGGCGCTGGTCGTGGCCACCCTGCGGTTCCTGAACGGCGATGAAACGGCGATCAGCCGCTTTTTCGATCGCAACCGCGAGCGCAAGGGGTTCCAGGCGCTGTCCGAGGGGATGCTGGCCCTGGCGTCGGGCGAACCACGCATGGCATTGTCGCGCGCCAGCCGGGCCGAACGCTATCTGGCGCGGCCGGAACTGACGACGCTGCTGACCGCGCAGGCGGCGGAACTGGCGGGCGACCGCGACAAGGCCGAGGCCGCCTGGAAGGCGCTGCTGGCCGACGACCGCACACGATTCGTGGGCATCCGTGGCCTGCTGCGCCAGACGCTGGACGAGGGCGATACCGCGACCGCGCTGAAGCTGGCCGAGAAGGCCTTCGCTCTCAAGCCCCGCAACGAGGAAGTGCAGGACATCCTGCTGAAGTTGCAGGCCGATCAGGCCGACTGGAAGGGCGCACGCGCCACGCTGGGCGCCAAGCTCAAGACCGGCGCCCTGCCGCGCGACGTGTTCCGCCGCCGTGATGCGGTGCTCGCGTTGCAGGAAGCCCGCGTGGTCTTCGACGATGCGCCCAGCATCGAGGCGCGCGAGGCCGCGATCGAGGCCAACCGCCTGTCGCCGGACCTGATCCCCGGCGCCGCCATGGCCGCCCGCGGGCTGGTGGCCAAAGGCGACCGCAAGGGCGCCACGCGTGTCCTGAAGAAGGCGTGGGAGGCGCGGCCGCACCCCGACCTCGCCGCTGCCTTCGCCGAGATCGAGCCGGACGAGACGCCGGTGCAACGTCTGAAGCGGTTCAAGGTGCTGACGGCGCTTCGCCCCGACGATGAGGAAACGCGCCTGCTGCTGGCCGAACTGAACCTCGCGGCCGAGGATTTTCCGTCGGCGCGACGGGCTCTGGGCGACATCGCGCAACGGCACCCGACGCAGCGTGCGTTGGCGATCATGGCCGCGATCGAACGGGGCGAAGGCGCCGACGACGCGGTGGTGCGCGGCTGGCTGTCGCGTGCGCTGACCGCGCCGCGCGGCCCGCAATGGTGTTGCGACAAATGCCAGGCGATCCATGCCGCCTGGGGCCCGATCTGCGACAACTGCGGCGGCTTCGACACCCTGTCCTGGCGCGAGCCGAGGGAACCCGCGGGCCCCAGCGCCACCGGCACCGAGCTTCTGCCGCTGATCGTGGGCAAGCCCGCAGCGCCGCCTGAGGCCGCGGACGAAGACGACCTGATCGAGGGTGCGCCCGAGGGCGCCCGGCCTTCCTCCGCAGGGGGTTGACGCGCAGGGGGCGCGCGTCTATGCCCCGCCCGTCGCCGCAGTAGCTCAGCTGGTAGAGCACGTCATTCGTAATGATGGGGTCGGGGGTTCGAGTCCCTTCTGCGGCACCACCCTGCAAGACGATGAGGCGGCCCGGGGCGTCAGGCGGATGGCCCCGTCCGCTGGAACACCGCACGTCGGCGCCCGAGGTGGCCATGCGCGAACCCTGCGACCTGCCTGCGTCCCGGACTGCCCGGCCCGGACAGGTCATCTCCGCCGGGCCAGCCGCATGACGGCACTGGTTGTCGGCGCCGGACCGGCAGGTCTGATGGCGGCCGAAGAGCTGGCGTTGGCGGGGCTGCCAGTGACGCTGGCCGAGGCGATGCCGAGTCCCGGCCGCAAGCTCCTGATGGCGGGCAAGTCGGGCCTGAACCTCGCCAAGGACGAGGCGCCCGCGCCCTTTGCCGCCGCCTTCGATCCGCCGGGCTGGCTCGACCCGATCCTGTCGGGCTTCGGGCCGACCGAGGTGGTGGACTGGTGCCGCGGGCTGGGGCAGGCGGTGTTCACCGGGTCATCGGGGCGGATCTTTCCGGTGGCGATGAAGGCCTCGCCGCTCCTGAGGGCCTGGCTGGCGCGGCTGGACGGCCTGGGCGTCGTGCTGCACCGGCGCTGGCGGCTGACGGGCATCGCGGCGGACGAGGTGCGGCTTGAAACGCCGGGGGGCGACCGGGTGATGCGCCCCCGTGTCACGGTGCTGGCGCTGGGCGGCGCAAGCTGGGCACGGCTGGGGTCGGATGGTTCCTGGGCGCGGATGCTGGCGGCGGCAGGTGTGCCGCTTTCCCCCTTCGCGCCGGCGAACATGGGCTTCCGGGTGGACTGGTCGGCGCATATGGCCGGCCATTTCGGCCAGCCGCTCAAGGGCGCCGCGCTGTGCCTGCCCGATGGTCGCCGGGAAAGGGGCGAGTTCGTGGTGTCGGCCCGCGGGCTTGAGGGCGGCGGTCTCTATGCCGTTTCGCGCGCCCTGCGGGACGGCGCGGCGCTGGCTGTCGATCTTGCGGCAGATCTGACGGTGGCGGCATTGGCCGGGCGGTTGCGGCGGGCTGCAGGCAGCATCGGGAACCGGCTGCGGAAGGCGGGGCTGTCGCCTCTCGCCGCTGCGCTGGCACAGGAATGGGGGCGGCCACTGCCCGCCGATCCGGGGGCGCTGGCCGCCCGGCTCAAGGCGCTTCCGGTGCCGCTCTTGGGCCCGCGGCCGATGGACGAGGCGATCTCGACCGCCGGCGGCATCCGGCGCGACGGCCTGACCAGCGGGCTGGAACTGCTTGCCCTGCCGGGCGTCTTTGCAGCCGGAGAGATGCTGGATTGGGAGGCGCCGACGGGCGGCTACCTGTTGACCGCCTGCCTTGCCACCGGGCGTCACGCCGGCCGGTCGGCGGCGGCGCGGGCGCTGGCCTAAACCGGTTAGCCTCCGACCGCAGACTTCAGAAGCCTCCGGGTTGGCGTCCGGAAAGGCCGTTGCCGCCGGCAGCCTGCCCGCTTCCGGAACGCAATCGCCATCGATGAGAAGCACCAGCGCCGCGGCGTCCGGGTCATCGGAGACCACCGCCAGACCGGCGCTCCGCCCCTGTGTCGCGATGATGGGCAGCGCGGGGTCAGGCCGAACGCCGGTTGCGCCTGCCGCTTCGGCCATCTCCGGGCCGCCATCGGTGGATCCGTTGTCGGCATAGACGATGCGCCGCACCCGGCTGTGCAGTGAGCCGAGGCTGGCCGCCGGGCGCGCGCCCTCATTGCGGCCGAACAGCACCGCATCGACCCCCTGCTTTCCGTCGCCCCTTTATCCCCCGCAAACCCCGTCTCAAGAGGGTGCATCACAGGGCCCCGGACGCAGCGACGCCACGCCCCCGGAGCCGGCGCTTCCCCTTTTCGCAGCAGGGTTTATCTGCTATCCACTCGCGCGATGGGTGGGGGCCCAGAAGTTTTCGCCGCGGCGTCGGCAGGGCCGGTTCCATGGCCCGGGACAGGCGTCGGGGCAGGGCAACTGGGTTGGTGCCTGTCCGCGGGCGGGCAACGAACGGATACCCGGCGGGCAGATGTCCCGCGCCCTGAGGAGTTGGTCAGCGCATGACCATTCACAAGATGTCGTCGCCTGATCCCATGTCAGACGCATCTTCTGCGGCCACGGACCGGCACGATGACTCCTTTCGGAAGCTGGCCGAGGTGGCGCGTCTGCCGGTGGCGCAGGGGCCGAATCCGTTCCGCACCGGACGGCAGCCCGCTGCGTCGCGGTCGGCTGACACCTCCGCGGGGCCCGTGCCGTCCCTGCGCTTCATGCCGTCGAACAGCCAAAGGGTGTGGGAGTCGCTGGTGCCGGTGACGCTCGACCGGCAGCGCCTGCTTGGAAACGGTGTGTTCCTGCATGCGTCCGAGGATCCGGCGGCGCGAGCCTTCGACATGCTGCGCACCCGCACCTTGCAGGCGATGCAGGACCACGGCTGGCGGCGGCTGGCCGTCACTTCCCCCGGACCCGGCTGCGGAACCTCTCTGGTGACGGCGAACCTTGCGCTCAGCCTGGCGCGGCTGACCGACGGACGGACGCTGGCCGTCGACCTGAACCTTCGCGCGCCCGGTCTCGCACGGACCCTAGCACTGCGCGAGACACAGGCACTGCACGATGTCCTGACCGGAGCGCAACCGCTCGAGGCGCATGCGCTGCGCCATGGCGAGACGCTGGCGCTGGCCCTGAACGGAAAGCAGGTGGCCGATCCCGGCGCCTGCCTGCAAGCGGCCGACACGGCCGCGGCCCTGGCCTCCATGATCGAGTACCTCGACCCCGACATGGCGCTTTTCGACCTGCCGCCTGCGCTGGTGGCTGACGATGCGCTGGCCGTATCCCATGCGATGGATGCCGTTCTTCTGGTGGTCGATGGCCGGCGCACCCGGCCCGACGACATCATCGCTTGCGAAAGACTGTTCGAAGGCCGGCTGCCGATCCTGGGAATGGTCCTGAACCGCGCGCAGGACTTCGGCTTGCTGGCGCATCCGTTCCGGCGCTGGCAGGGCTGACGATGGGCCAGATCCAGACACTCGAGGAACTGTTCGGCCTCTTGTGGCGGCGGCGGCTGGCCATCGTGGCGGTGGCGTTTTTCGGGATCGCGCTGTCGGTGACCTATGCGCTGTCGCGCGGCGTGACCTTCGAAAGCTCGGCCGTTATCCAGGTGGAAAGCCCGACCGTGGGCATTGCGGGTGATCCGGGCATGGGCTCGGCGCAACGACTTCAGGCGATCCAGCAGCGGTTGACCACGCGCGAGAACCTTCTGGTGATGATCGAACGACACGGTCTGTTCACGGGTCTGGCCCTGACGCAGGACGAGAAGGTTCACGCCTTGCGATCGAGCATCCGGTTCGATCCGGTCGCTTCGGCGGCGCCCGTCGTCTATGGCAGCCCGCCGCAGCTCTCCGCGGTGATTGTCTCGGCCCGCGCCGAGACAGCCGAACTGGCTGCAAGGATCGCCAACGATTTTGCGCAGAGCGTGCTCGATGCCGGCGCCGAACGGCAGGCCGGCCGCGCACAGGACACACTCGATTTCTTCAAGACCGAGGAACGACGCCTGGCCGCCGAGATCGCTGCGCTGGAGGCAGAGGTCGCTGCCTATGCCGCGGGCAACGCGCGGGCGTTGCCTGCATGGCGCGACCTGTTGCGCGACGACCTTGCCGGGATCGAGACCGAGTTGCGCGCCATCGATGCCGCGATAGCCGCAGCACAGGCCGAACGCAGGCGGATCGAGGAAGCCGGCGCCCAGCGGCAGGTCGAGCGGCGCCAGATCGGTGTCCTCGCGACCGAGATCGCTACGCTGGGCGCGCGACGGGAAACACTGGCCGACCAGCGCGGTTCGCTCATGGCTGACATGGCGCGCATCCCCGAGATCGAACAGCAGCTGGCCGGTTTTGCGCGCCTTCAGAACCAGTTGCAGTCTCGGCATGGCGCGGTCATGGCCCGGCTGGCCGAGGCCGACACGGCCGCCAAGCTGGAAGACCTGCGCAAGGCCGAACGCTTCACCTTGCTCGAACGCGCAACGATTCCCGACTATCCGGCGACCGGTATGCGCAGGCGGCTGGCGCTGTGGGGGACGATGATCAGCCTTCTGGCCGGCGTGGTGGTCGCCTTCCTTCTGGACACGCTCAAACCGGTGGTTCGGACAACGGGCCAGATGCAGCGGCAGGTCGGGTTGCGCCCCATTGTCGCCATTCCCGACATGCCGCGGCGGCCGCGCGCCGGCTGACCGGTGCGGGCAGCGATGCCCTTCTCAGCAGCCGGTGCCCTTCAGCACCACCGCCACGGTGCGCAGGATCAGGCGCAGGTCGGTCGCCAGCGAAAGGTCGCGTTCGTAGTCTGCATCGAAGTCGGCGCGGGCGGCAAAGCTCGTCTCGCTGCGCCCCGCGACCTGCCACGGGCCGGTCAGGCCCGGCAACAGGCGGTAATAGGCCGACCCGGGGTACAGCGGGCGCTGGTTGGTCATCATCGGGCGCGGGCCGACCAGGCTCATGTCGCCCCTCAGGACGTTCCAGAGCTGCGGCAGTTCGTCGAGCGAAGACCGCCGCAGGAATCGGCCCAGCGGCGTGATGCGGGGGTCGTCGCGCAACTTCTGCGTGTGATCCCACTCGACCCGGGCCGCGGGATTGCTGTTCAGGTGGCTTTCGAACACGGCGTCCGCATCGGGCACCATGCTGCGCAGTTTCCACATGCGGAAGGTGCGACCGTGGCGGCCCACGCGGTCCTGGCCGTAGAAGGCAGGCCCGCCATCCCGCCGGACAGCCAGTGCCATGGCACCGACCAGAGGCAGCACGAAGGGCGCGGCAAGGACGACCGCGACCACATCGAGCGCACGCTTGAACACGGACGCATACAGCCCGCGCATGGCGCCGCCGCGCAGTTCCACGGCACGCTTCTCCCCCGAGAACCGGGGCACGAACTGAGGGGAATTGATGGTCATTGTCTTTCGCGCTCCAACAATCCTGCGCCGTCTTCTGATATCAAAGTTCTGACTTCATCCCTGCCCAACGAAGGAACCGGTTTAGTTGCCCGCGATCTCGAGCAAAATCCTTGGCTGTTCAAATGCATGACACATACTTTGGTTGGTAACCCCCACACCGGCAATTTTACGGGTAATCGCATCGACTTGACAACAGTGATGCCGTCACGCAGGCCGCAATTCGGCCATCTTCACCACGTTATCGTGCCGCGAAGTCGCCACAGTTGGCGCTGGTACAATCTTGGGTAGATTGATCCAAATTTCAGTCAATCATCAATTGAATCAGGGCTACTGGACGATTCGCGGTCGGTTGTCCGCGGGCCTGATCGTGATCGGGCGTTGACGTGATCGACAGGCGCCTCGCTGCCACAAGATCGGGCTGCACCGCAAGGATCGGCGGTCAAGCCCGCCCGAGATCATTGTTCCTCGGACACGTCCAATGCGGACCGAGGCTGATCACGGCGCGCCGATGCCGTTGCCCACAACACGGCCCCGAGGCTTCCGAAGAAGGCATACGCCAGGACCGCCAAAGCGACCGACCCACCCGCCGCGATGGCCATGAGGCCCGCCAGCAGGCCCGAGACGATGCCAATGACGACGATTCCGACCAGCATCGAGCTCTCCCCCTCCGTCGCATGCTGCGCATCGCTGATCAAGTTTCAACCCTGAGATGCTAACAAATCGTTGCTGTGGTAAAGGTGCAGCGCGAATGCGGCGGAAATCGGTCATCCGCGGGGTGAGTTTGGGCAACTCTTGGCCGATCAACCTGCGGCTGCGCCCAAGTCTTCGAGAACATCCCTCAGTCCTGACCGCCAGTCCGGGCGCGGGATGCCGAAGGCCGCGGCAAGGCCGGTGCAGTCCAGCCGCGAATTGGAAGGACGTCGGGCTGGGGTCGGGTAGTCGGCCGTTGCGATGCCCTCGATCCGGCAGGGCAGGCCTGCGCCTTCCATGATCGCGCGGGCGAAGGCGGCCCAGCTCGTGTCCGGGGTGCCCGCGAAATGATGCGTGCCGCCTGGCGCACCGTCGCGCATCGTCGTCGCGATCTTCAACAGGGCGCGCGCGATGTCGGATGCTGGCGTCGGCCCGCCGGTCTGGTCGGCCACCACCTTCAGCACCTCGCGCTCGGCCCCCAGCCGCAGCATGGTGCGCACGAAGTTCGTGCCGTGGCCCGAGAACACCCATGAGGTACGCAGGATCAGGTGCCGGCCCCCCGCCGCGCGCACGCCTTCCTCGCCAGCCAGCTTCGACCGACCGTAGGCGCCCAGCGGTGCGGTCGGGCTGTCGGGGCGGAAGGGTTCGGCGCCCGATCCGTCGAATACGTAATCGGTCGAGATGTGCAGGAAGGGCACTCCGCGGTGGGCTGCGGCGCGGGCCATGGCGGCCGGGGCTGCGGCGTTGATCACGGTTGCTGCCCCCTCCTCGGTCTCTGCCCTGTCCACGGCCGTCCAGGCGGCGGCGTTGATCACGGCATCCGCTGGCGTGCCGGCCACTGCGGCAGCGCAGGCCTCGGGGTCCGCGAGGTCGGCCTCGGCCCGGTCGAGGAACCGCGCCGACCAGCCGGCGGGAAGGTTGCGCGCCAGTTCCCGCGCCACCTGTCCGGTACGTCCGAAGACCAGAATCCTCATGGCCCGGTCCCCAGCCGCCGGCCCACCCCCTGCCGTTCCAGAAGGGGGCGCCACCAGTCCTCATGGTCGAGATACCAGCGCACGGTGCGCCGCAGCCCTTCCTCCAGCGTCACCGACGGGCGCCAGCCCAGTTCGGCACGAATGCGCGCGGGGTCGATGGCGTAGCGCAGGTCATGTCCCGGCCGGTCGGCGACGAAAGCGATCAGCCGGTCGTGGGGAGCACCCCCTGGGTGCATCTCGTCCATCAGCGCGCAGATGCGGCGCACGATCCAGATGTTGGTCGCCTCGTTCTCGCCACCGATGCAGTAGGTCGACCTGGTTTGCCCGCCTTCCAGAACCGTCAGCAGCGCATCGGCATGATCCTCCACGAACAGCCAGTCGCGCACGTTCTCGCCCGTGCCATAGACAGGGATCGGCCGGCCGTGCAGCGCGTTCAGGATGACGACGGGGATCAGCTTTTCGGGGAAGTGGAAGGGGCCGTAGTTGTTCGAGCAGTTCGTCACGATCACCGGCAGACCGTAGGTCTCGCCCCATGCGCGCACCAGATGATCGCTGGCGGCCTTGGACGCCGAATAGGGGCTGCGCGGGTCGTAGGGGGTTTCCTCGGTGAACTGGCCCGTGGGGCCAAGGCTGCCGAACACCTCGTCGGTCGAGATGTGGTGGAACCGGAACCCGTCGGGCCGCCCTGCCCGCAGCCAGTGGCCGCGCGCGGCCTCGAGCAGGTGGAACGTGCCGGTGACATTGGTCGAGACGAAGTCGCCCGGCCCGTCGATCGACCTGTCCACATGGCTTTCTGCGGCCAGGTGCATCACGGCATCGGGTGCATGGGCACCGAATATGCGGTCGAGCGCAGGGCGGTCGCGGATATCGGCCTTCTCGAAGGCATATAGTCGGGACTCCGACACCGCGGCAACGTTGGCGGGATTGGCCGCATAGGTCAGCGCATCGAGGTTCACCACAAGGTGCCCCCGCGCCACCGCCTGCCGCACCACGGCCGAGCCGATGAAGCCGCAACCGCCTGTCACGAGGATCTTCATGCCTCACCCATTGCGAAAGGTGTCTGCCAGTCGCGCCACAGGGGAGCGGCCGCATCCTTGGCCGACAGCACCGGTGCCTGGCCCCCGAGCCCCCAGTCGATGGCCAGATCGGGGTCGTCCCAGCGCACACCGCCGTCGCAGTCGGGCGCATAGATGTCGGTGCATTTGTACTGCACCTCGGTATCCGGCACGCGGGTGACGAACCCGTGCAGGAATCCCTTGGGCACCAGAAGCTGCCGGCCGTTGTCCGGCGTCAGTTCCACCGCCACCCAGCGGCCGAAGGTGGCCGACCCCGCACGCGCATCCACCGCCAGGTCAAGGATCGCGCCGCGCGTACAGCGGACGAGCTTGTCCTGCGCATGGGGCGGCCGCTGGAAGTGCAGACCGCGCAGCGTGCCGGGGGCGGCCGAGAGGGAATGGTTGTCCTGCACGAAGTCGAGCTTCAGCCCGGCGGCGGCCAGGCGCGGGCCGTTCCAGGTTTCGCTGAACCAACCGCGGGAGTCGCCGAACCGCGCGGGCGTCAGGATCAATACGCCGGGCAGGGCGGTTTCCTCGATCTGCATGGGACTCCTCGCTCGCAGAGCGCCGTAGTCGCTGCGCCGTTGAACCAGAGCGCAGGCGCTGCCGCAAGTCCGGCACCCGAGAAGCCTGCGTCATCGTGGGCCGGGTCCCACACCCGGTGCCGCGATCCGGCCTTTCAAACGGCTTGTTTCCCCGGCTAAAGGGGGTGTCCCGGTTCGGAGCAGCCCGCGTGAAGGTCGCCTATCTCGTCAATTCCTACCCGCGCGCCTCGCACAGCTTCATCCGGCGCGAGATCCGCGCGCTCGAGGCGCGCGGGGTGCAGGTCCACCGCTTTGCGATGCGGTCGGACCGCGCGAGCCTGAAGGATCCCGCGGACCTGGCCGAGGACGACGCGACCGAACACCTGCTGGCGGCGGGCGCTGGCCCCCTTGTCGGGGCCCTGTGCCGCGCGATGGTCCGGCCGCGCAGCTTCCTTCCGGCGCTTCGGCTGGCGATGGCCTGCGGCGCGCGGGGGGCGTGGCGGGGCGCCCCGCCCGGCACCGGGGGCCGTCTTCGCCACCTGATCTATCTCGCGGAAGCCGCAAGGGTGGCCGAACGCTGCCGGACCCTGGGCGTCGAACATGTTCACGCCCATTTCGGCACGAACTCCGCGACCGTTGCCATGCTGGCCCAGGCCCTCGGCGGTCCGCGGTTCAGCGTCACCTGCCACGGCCCGGAGGAGTTCGACGCCCCCCTCGCCCTGTGCCTGCCGGAGAAGCTGTCGCGCGCGGCCTTTGCCGTCGCGGTCTCGGGCTACGGGCGCAGCCAGCTGTGCCGCTGGGCCGATCCCAGGGTCTGGCCGCGCCTCCACATCGTGCATTGCGGGATCGATCCCGGGGTGTTTCCACCCCCCGCACCCCTGCCTGCACTGGGGCCGCACCTGGTGTTCGTGGGGCGTCTCGACACGCAGAAGGGCCTGCCGGTGCTGGTCGAGGCGCTGGCGCTGGCCGCGCCCCGCCACCCCGGGCTGCGCGTGACGCTGGTGGGTGGCGGGCCGCTGCGCCCGGCGCTGGAACGGCAGGTCGCAAAGGCCGGTCTGTCCCGGAATGTCACCTTCGCGGGCTGGCAGGACGAGGCAGGCGTGCGCGCCGCACTTGCCGCGGCGCAGGCGTTGGTCGTGCCGTCCTTTGCAGAGGGGCTGCCCGTGGTCATCATGGAGGCGATGGCGGCAGGCCGGCCGGTCATCGCCACGGCCATTGCAGGGATCCCTGAATTGGTGAAGCCGGGCGAGACGGGTTGGCTGGTGCCCGCCGGCCGCGCCGCGCCGCTGGCCGAGGCCATCGCGACGCTGGCGGAAACCACGCCCGACCGGCTGGCCACGATGGGCGCCGCTGCCCGGATGCGGGTTCTGGCGCGCCATGACGTATCGGCGAGCGCGGAACGGCTGGAACGGCTGTTCCGGGCGGTGGCGGGGGGCTGAGAACGCCGCCCCCGAACTGGAGAAGGGATCGCCTTGCCGGCAATCCCTTCCGAGTTCCAAGGAGATGGGCCAGTTAGGATGAAGGCCCAATCAGGTCATGTCGATCCGAGGGGCTGCCCTCAGAAGGCCACTCTCCTGACTGTCCCGACACCTCTCTCCAATGTTCCTCTAGACACTGGATCACCTCCTTTCAATGGGTTGCCGATGGGGGTGAGCCTGCCACAGATTTTGTGCGTGTCAAAGGAAATCACGCAACCCGTGCCGCCATCCGTGCGACTGCCCAACGAAATGGCAACAGCGCCACTAGCGCCAGCGCCAGCTTGACGCCAAGGTCGGCCACCGCCAGCGACATCCACAGGGGCGCGGCCGGACCGATACCCAGCAAGGGCAGGATTTTATTGGCCCAGGCCACGCCGTTCCCGGGTTCCAGCCCCGCCAGCCCGGCGGAAAAGGCGACGGTGAAGAACAGCGCCGTATCGAGGCTGGCGGCGAGCACGGTCGATACCAGGGGCGCGCGCCACCATGAGCCGTTGCGCAGCCGGTCGAAGATCGCCACGTCCAGCATCTGTGCCGCCAGGAACGCGATGCCCGAGGCCAGCGCCACCCGCAGCGTCACCAGCGGCCCGAACTCGCCCTCGATCCGGGTTCCGACGAAGGAACAGGCCAGCCCGACCGCGAAGCCTGCCAGCACCACGCGGCGCGCTGCCGCGGGGCCGTGGATGCGGTTCGTCAGGTCGGTGACCAGGAAGGCGAGCGGATAGGTGAAGGCGCCCCAGGTCAGCCACTGTCCGAACAGGTGCTGCACCAGGATGTTGGAGGCCACGACGACCGTGGCCATCGCGAGGATGGGGACAGCAAGGGGCATCCGTTTTTCCCGTTTTGGCAAGGTGGTCGGGGACTTGTGCCGCAGCCTGCCACGGCCCGGCGCCCCTACGCCCGGTGC
>DAOLBY010000102.1:0-12290 GCA_035324325.1 Paracoccaceae bacterium
CCTTGAGGAGCTGCTTACTACCCAATAACCCGTGCAAACCATAGGGAGTGCAAAAAAGCGACAACCTCTACGACAAATGGTCATTTGCGCCATCTCATGGTAGAATCCGCCGTCTGCCTGGAAATGTCGGCGGTGGACCGGCCCACCCGAACCGGAGACGACAGAGAAGCCGGGCTGATGCCAATGCTGCCTGAATGCAACGACGGAACGTATGCGGTTGACTGTGGTCATTCCCACCTATAACGAAGCAGAGAACCTGCCGGCGCTGGCCGAGGCGCTCTTTCAATTGCCGCTGCCCGACCTGCAATTGCTCATCGTCGACGACAACTCGCCCGATGGCACCGGCCCGGTGGCCGACCCCTCGCCGCTGGAGCTGTCGCGCCTGTCGAAGATCCAGCTCGAAAGCCGGCTGGGCGACATCGTCTTCACCCGCAAGAAGCTCGACATGCTGGAAGGCCTCTACAAGGAGGCGCTGGCCGGCGTCGGCCGCTAGGTTACCGGCGTCGCCGGTGCCGGGGACGGTCGCCCCCGGTGCCGCGTATCCAACCGCCTGCCCGAGGCCCGCCCCCGCGGCCCGCCGATGACGCATCCCGCTGTCCCGCGCCCGCTGCGCGTCCTGTTCGTCGGCTACCAGGACCAGGACAACCTGGGCCTGCGCTACCTGATGGCGGTGGCGCGCGCCGCCGGCCACGAGGTCGGCATCGAGACGTTCGCCGCCGATCCGGCGCGGCTGGTCGCCCGGGCACGGGCCGAGCGGCCCGACGTCATCGGCCTGTCGCTGATCTTCCAGTACATGACCCCCGCCTTCGCCCGGGTGGTCGCCGCCCTGCGCGCCGCGGGCGTAACCGCGCATGTCTCGGTCGGCGGCCACTATCCGAGCTTCGAGCCCGACGGAACGCTGGCCGCGCTGCCGGGCGCCGACAGCGTGGTGCGGTTCGAGGGCGAGGCGACGATGGCCGCGCTGCTGGCCCGGCTGGCCGCGGGCGAGGACTGGCGCGACCTGCCGGGGCTGGCCGCGCGGCTCGATGACGGGCAGGTGAAGGTCAACCCTCTGCGCCCGCAGGTTCCCGATCTCGACACCATCCCCTGGCCGCTTCGCGAGGACATCCCCTACGAATCCTCCGACCGCCCGACGGCGGCGATCCTCGGCTCGCGCGGCTGTCCCTGGAACTGCGACTTCTGCTCGATCCGCCCCTTCTACGAGGCGCAGGAGGGCAGCCTGCGCCGCCTGCGGTCGCCTGCCGACGTGGTGGCCGAGATGCGGCACCTCTACCACGACCGCGGCGTGGCGCTGTTCCTGTTCCAGGACGACGATTTCCTGGCCACCGGCGGCCGTGCCCGGGCCTGGGCGGGCGAGGTCGCCGACCGCATCCGCGACAGCGATCTGGCCGGGCAGGTGGCCTGGAAGATGTCCTGCCGGTCGGACGAATTGCGCCCCGACATCGTGGCGCGGCTGAAGGCCGGGGGGCTGACGCATGTCTACATGGGGGTGGAATCGGGCGACCCCACGGGCCTGAAGAACATGAACAAGATGCTGAAGCCCGAGCGGCATCTCGAGGCGGGGCGCATCCTGCGGGCCGAGGGGCTGTCCTTCGACTTCGGCTTCATGCTGCTCGACCCCTGGTCCGATTTCTCCCAGATCGCCAACAACATCGCCTTTCTCGATGCCTTCGCGGGCGATGGCTGGTCGGTCGCGGGGTTCTGCCGGATGCTGCCCTATGCCGGCACGCCGACCGCCCGGCGGCTGACATCCGAGGGCCGTCTGGGCGGCACGGCGCACGAGCCCGACTACCGTTTCCTCGACCCCCGGCTCGACCGCTTCCACGAATGGATGATCGCCACCTTCCACCGCCGCAACTTCACGACCGAAGGACTGTCGCACCTGCTGCGCGCGATCATCTTCGAAAGCCGGCTTCAACCGCCCGCGCTGGCCTGGATGACCGCCGAGGAACGGCGCTGGCTCCAGCATGTCAGCGCCCGCGCCAACCAGGCGGCGCTGGTGACGCTCGACCTCGGGCTGCGCCATGTTGCCGGCTGCGCTACGCCCGGGGATGTGCTGGTCTCGGGCGGCTATCTGGGCGACCTGACCGCGCGCGAGGCGGCGGAGGAGGCCGCGCTGACCCGGATGCTGCATGCATTCTGGACCGACCCCGACCGCCAGCGCCGCCGCCAGGCGCGGCTGCGGGCCGCGCAGGGCCCCTTGCCGGGCGGCTTCGATGCCGCCTGGACGCTGGCCCCCGGGGATGCGCCCGGGGCCTGGGAAACCCGCGGTCTGGGCGTGCGCTAGCCCTGCCGTGACGCCCCTCGAACGGCGGTCCCGGCCACCTGTGTGCCGCTCGATGATTGCCCGGCCCCCTCCTGCCTGTTACAGAACCGCGGGAACGGGACGGAGGGCGGCATGGCCAGGGACGAGATCGAGATCGACACCGATGCGCTGCAACGGCGCATGGACGGGGCGCTGGCCGCGCTGCGCACCGAATTCGCCAGCCTGCGCACGGGGCGCGCCTCGGCCGCCATCCTTGAACCGATCCATGTCGAGGCCTACGGCCAGATGACGCCGATCAACCAGCTGGGAACGGTGAACGTGCCGGAACCGCGCATGGTCGTCATCAACGTCTGGGACAAGGGCATGATCGCCAAGGT
This sequence comes from Paracoccaceae bacterium, assembly GCA_035324325.1. Lineage (GTDB taxonomy): Bacteria > Pseudomonadota > Alphaproteobacteria > Rhodobacterales > Rhodobacteraceae > DAOLBY01. The sequence continues at coordinate 2,644 of DAOLBY010000102.1, forward strand.
GGAAAAGGCGATCCGCGAGTCGGGCCTCGGGATCAACCCGGTCACCGACGGGCCGCTGATCCGCCTGCCGATCCCCGAGCTGAACGAACAGCGCCGGCGCGAACTGACCAAGGTCGCGGCGCAATATGCCGAGAGCGCGCGGGTCGCCATCCGCAACGTGCGGCGGGACGGGATGGACCAGATCAAGAAGGCCAGGGCCGCCGGACTGTCCGAGGATGACGGGCAGATGTATTCCGAGGAAGTGCAGGAACTGACCGACAAGAGCATCGCCGCCGTCGACAAGGCGCTGGAAACCAAGCAGGCCGAGATCATGCAGGTCTGAGGCGCCGCCGCGGTCCGCCAGGGAACCCCATGCCCAGAGACACCAGCCGACGGCCCGCGCCCGAGCATGTGGCCATCATCATGGACGGCAACGGCCGCTGGGCCACGCAGCGCGGCTGGCCGCGGCTGGTCGGCCACCGCCGCGGCGCCGAACGGGTGCGCGAGGTGGTGCGCGCGGCCCCGGACCTCGGCATCCGCTGGCTGACGATCTACGCCTTCTCGACCGAGAACTGGAAGCGCTCGACCGAAGAGGTTCTCGGCCTCATGTCGATCTTCGGCCGCTACATCCAGCGCGAGGCCGACCTGCTGGCACGCGAAGGGGTGCGGCTGCGGTTCATCGGCGAACGCGGGCGGCTCGACCCGCGGCTGCAGCGCCTGATGGCGGGGATCGAGGCCCGCACCGCGGGTCTGAGCCGGCTGAACCTGACGGTCGCCATCAACTACGGTGGCCGGGACGAGATGCTGCGCGCGGCCCGCGCCCTGGCGCGCGAGGCCGCGCTCGGCCGGCTCGACCCCGCCGACATCACCGAGGCGGCGCTGGCCGGGCGGCTCGATACCGCCGGAATGCCCGACCCCGACCTGGTGATCCGCACCTCGGGCGAAACGCGCACCTCGAACTTCCTGCCCTGGCAGACGGCCTATGCGGAATGGGAATTCACGCCGACGCTCTGGCCCGATTTCGCGCCGGCCGAACTGGCCGAGATCCTTGAACGCTTCGCGCGCCGCGAACGCCGCTTCGGAGGGGTCGCGCCGGCATGACCGACGTGGTGCCCCCGGCCGCGCCGCGCTGGTCCGACCTGCGGCTGCGTCTCGTCTCGGCGGCGGTGATGATCACGGTCGGGGCGGCCGAGATCTGGCTCGGCGGGCCGGCCTTCGCCGCGTTGGTCGTGGCGCTGACGGGGGGAATGCTGTGGGAACTGGCGCGCATGACCGCGCCGGCACAGGCGCGGGCAGCGCTGGCATTGGGGGTCCTGGGGGCCGGGGCGCTGGTCCTGGTGCTGGTGGCTCCGGCCGATTACGCGCCCGCGCTGCTGCTCGTCCCTTCGCTCGCCTTCGCGCTGACGCCGCGTCGCGACCGACGGCTGGCCTCGCTCTGGGCGGCGGCGGCGATGGTGGCCGGCTACGGGCTGGTGGTGCTGCGCGAGGAGGCGGGGACGCCGGCGATCCTGTGGGTGATCTGCGTCGTCGTGGCCTCGGACGTGCTGGGGTATTTCGCCGGGCGGATGATCGGCGGGCGCAAGTTCTGGCCCGCCGTCAGCCCGAAGAAGACCTGGGCCGGAACCGTGGCGGGATGGCTGGGCGCCGCGGCCGTGGGGGCCGGTTTCGTGGCGGCGGGGCTGGCGCCCTGGACGCTGGTGCCGCTGTCGGCGCTGGTGGCCTTCGCGGGCCAGATGGGCGACATCGCCGAAAGCTGGATCAAGCGGCGGGCCGGGGTCAAGGACAGCTCGCGCCTGATCCCCGGGCATGGCGGGCTGATGGATCGTTTTGACGCACTGGTCGGGGCCGTGGTCGCGGTGATGGCGCTCGGCCTTCTGGTCGCGCTGCCCCTGCCCGGGCAGGGGGGCTGAGGAGGCCATGCGCAGCATCTCGGTCTTCGGGGCCACCGGGTCCATCGGTCAGTCGACCTTCGATCTTGTGATGCGGGCGGGCGGGCCGGACGCGTTCCGCACCGTGGCGCTGACCGGGGCGGGCAACATCGACCTTCTGGCCCGCATGGCGCGCGACCTGCGCGCCGAGGTCGCGGTGACGGCCGACCCCGCGCGCCTGCCCGACCTGCGCGCCGCGCTGGCCGGATCGGGGGTCGAGGCGGCCGCCGGCCCGCAGGCGCTGGCCGAGGCCGCCGATCGCCCCGCCGACTGGGTGATGAGCGCGATCGTCGGCGCCGCGGGCCTGGTGCCGGGGATGCGCGCGCTGGCCCATGGCCGCACGCTGGCGCTGGCCAACAAGGAGAGCCTTGTCACCGCCGGGTCGCTGCTGATGTCCACCGCCGCGCAGCACGGCGCCACCATCCTGCCGGTGGACAGCGAACATTCGGCGGTGTTCCAGGCGCTGACCGGCGAGCCGCGCGAGGCGGTGGAGCGGGTGATCATCACTGCAAGCGGCGGGCCGTTCCGCGACTGGCCGCTGGACCGCCTGGCGGCGGCGACGGTGCGCGAGGCGATGGCGCACCCGAACTGGTCGATGGGGCAGAGGATTTCCATCGACAGTGCATCCCTGTTCAACAAGGCGCTGGAACTGATTGAAACGCGGGAATATTTCGGGTTCGAACCTGACCGGATCGAGGCCGTTGTCCACCCTCAGTCCATTGTCCACGCTCTGGTCGGGTTCCGTGACGGGGCGCTGATGGCGCATCTCGGTCCGGCCGACATGCGCCATGCCATCGGCTATGCGCTGAACTGGCCCGGCCGGGCCGCCCTGCCGGTCGAACGGCTGGACCTTGCACAGCTGGCCTCGCTGACATTCGCGGCCCCTGACCCCGCACGCTTTCCCGCGCTGCGGCTGGCGCGCGAGGTGATGGCGGTGCGCGGCCTGTCGGGCGCGGCCTTCAACGCCGCGAAGGAGGTCGCGCTCGACCGTTTCATCGCGGGAGAACTGCGTTTCCTCGACATGGCGGCGGTGGTCGAGGACACGCTCGCCCGGCTTTCGCGCGATTGTGGCCTCGGAAAAGCCCCCGAGACCCTTGAGGAGGTGCTGGCGATGGACCATCTGGCGCGGGTGCGGGCCGGGGAATCGGTGGCCGCGCGCAGAGGGAACACCTGACCTTGGATATCTTCGGCCTCATCCCGCAGTTCGGCAGCCTGGCCTTCACGCTTGTCGCCTTCGTCGCCGCGCTGTCGGTCATCGTGGCGGTGCACGAATACGGCCACTACATCGTCGGCCGCTGGTCGGGCATCCATGCCGAGGTGTTCAGTCTGGGCTTCGGCCCGGTCCTGTGGTCGCGGGTGGACCGGCGCGGCACGAAGTGGCAACTGGCCGCCTTGCCCTTCGGCGGCTACGTCAAGTTCCTGGGCGATGCCGATGCGGCCTCGGGGCGGGACGAGGTGATGATGGCCCATATCGGCGCCGACCGGCGGCGGGCCACGATGCACGGCGCGCCGCTCTGGGCACGGTCGGTCACGGTGGCGGCGGGGCCGTTGTTCAACTTCGCCCTGTCGATCCTGATCTTCGCGGGCTGGTTTGCCTTCAACGGCGTGGCAACCGAGGATCCGGTGGTGGGCCGCATGAAGGACACGCCCTTCGGCGCGCAGAGCCTGCAGCCGGGGGACCGGATCCTGGCGCTGAACGGCACCGAGACGCCCGATTTCGCCGCGATGGTATCGGCCTCGACCGGGATGGCGCCGGGCGAGGCCGCGGAGTACCGCGTGCTGCGCGGCGGTGCCGAACTGGCGCTGACCGGCCCGCATCCGTTTCCGCCGCTGGCCGACGCGGTGGCGCCGAGGTCGGCCGCACAGGATGCCGGGATGCGCGAGGGGGACGTGGTCCTGGAGGTTGACGGCACCGCCATCGCCACGTTCCAGCAGCTCCGCGACCTGGTGGGCGCCTCGGACGGGCGCGAGCTGCGGCTGTCGGTCTGGAACGCCGGTGAGACGCGCGAGGTCGTGCTGACGCCGCGACGCATGGACGTGCCCCTGGCGCAGGGCGGGTTCGAGACGCGCTGGCTGATCGGGCTGTCGGGGGGCCTCGTGTTCGACCCCGAGCGGCGCACCCCCGGCCCCCTCGAACTGGCCGAGCGCGGGGTCTCGGAAACCTGGCGCATCGCCACCACCTCGCTGTCGGGGCTCTGGCACATGCTGACCGGGGCGATCTCGACCTGCAACCTTCAGGGGCCCGTCGGCATTGCCGAGACCTCGGGCGCCGCGGCGGCGCAGGGGGCCACGTCGTTCATCCTGTTCGTGGCGATGCTGTCCACCGCCGTGGGCCTGCTGAACCTGTTTCCCGTGCCGGTGCTCGACGGCGGGCATCTGGTGTTCCACGCCTGGGAGGCGGTGACCGGCCAACCGCCGTCGGACCGCGCGCTGCGGGTGCTGATGGGGGCGGGACTGGCGGTGCTCTTGTCGCTGATGGTCTTCGCGCTCGGAAACGATCTGTTCTGCCCCTGAGCCGTCGCCCCTCCACAATGCTGCCCCAAAGCGGCCACATTGCGCGCCTAGAACCTTGCCGAGTGATGAACGCAGGACCCGCACGGGGGGATCGACCATGCAGACGGTGATGGATGGCTACCGCGGCCTGTCGCTGATCGTGAAGCTGAACTGGGACCGGATCTTCACGCTCGGCACCATCGTGGCCGGGCTTCTGGCCGGTGCCTTCCTGGGCCAGGCGCTGCAGCCCGTCATGATGCCCTGACGGCCGGCCGCACGGCGGCCAGCGCCCGGCACTGACTGAGATTTTTCCGCATCCGGCCCGCCCTGGCGGGCCGGCGGCTTTTGACAACCCCGGGCATTCCCGCTAACCAAGGCCCAAGGCAGTTGGGACGGGGTCGGGCAATGTATCTAGCGGTTGGTCGCATATCGACACGCAACCTGTGGATAAATCGCACGTCCCGTGCGCTGCTTTTTCCGGTTTTCGTCGCCCTTGCAACAGCTTGCGCCGGGGTCCTGATGTTGGCTCCGCGGCCGGCCCTCGCGCAGTCCTTTTCATTCTCGAACGTCCAGATCGAAGGCAATGAACGGGTGGATGCCGCCACCATCCTGTCCTTCGCCGGAATCGCCCGCGGTCAGACGGTTTCGGCGGGCGAACTGAACGATGCCTTCCAGCGCATCCAGGGTTCGGGCCTGTTCGAGACGGTCGATCTGGTGCCGCGCGGCAACACGCTGATCATCCGGGTGCGGGAATACCCGACCATCAACATCATCAACTTCGAGGGCAACCGCCGGCTGCGGGACGAACAGCTGGGCCAGATCGTGCGGTCCCAGTCCCGCCGCGTCTATTCGCCGAGCCAGGCCGAGGCCGATGCCGCAGCCATTGCCGAAGCCTACCGCGAAGGCGGGCGCCTGGCGGCGACGGTCGAGCCGCGCATCATCCGCCGCGCCGGCAACCGCGTGGACCTCGTGTTCGAGGTGCGCGAGGGCCGCGTCACGGAAATCGAGCGGCTGGCCTTCGTCGGCAACCGCGCCTTTTCCGACCGCCGCCTGCGCCAGGTGCTCGACACCAAGCAGGCCGGTTTCCTGCGCCAGCTGATCCAGCGCGACACCTTCGTCGCCGACCGGCTGGAGTTCGACAAGCAGCTTCTGCGCGACTTCTACCAGTCGCGCGGCTTTGTCGATTTCGAGGTGCTGGACGCGAGCGGCGAGATCGCGCGCGAACGTGACGCGGTATTCGTGACCTTCACGATCCGCGAGGGACAGAGCTTCCGCGTCGGTGCGGTGGATGTGGTGTCCGAGATCGAGGGCGCCACCGCCGAGGAATTCCGCGCCGTGATGCGCCTGCGCCCCGGCGTCGTCTATTCGCCATCGGTGATCGAAACCAACATCGCCCGGATGGAGAACCTCGCCCTGCGCAAGGGTCTGAACTTCGTCCGGGTCGAGCCGCGCATCAACCGCAACGACCGCGACCTGACGCTGGACGTGACCTTCGCCATCGTGCGCGGCCCGCGCCTGTTCGTGGAACGCATCGACATCGAGGGCAACACGACGACGCTCGACCAGGTGGTGCGGCGGCAGTTCCGCACCGTGGAGGGCGACCCCTTCAATCCGCGCGAGATCCGCCAGGCCGCCGAACGCATCCGCGCGCTCGGCTTCTTCCGCAACGCCAATGTCGAGGCCGAACAGGGCTCGTCGGGCGATCAGGTCATCGTGAACGTGGATCTGGAGGAACAGCCGACCGGCTCGCTCGGCTGCGGGGTCAGCTATGCGGTGGACAGCGGCGTGGGGCTGAACATCAGCTTCGCAGAAACCAACTTCCTCGGCCGCGGCCAGACAGTGTCGGTGAGCGTGCTGACCGGCACCGACAATGCCTCGGCCACCTTCTCGTTCCTGGAACCGGCCTTCCTGGGGCGCGACCTCGCCTTCGGGCTCGATGTCTACTACAGCCAGACCGAACGGCGGAACGCGCTCTACGACACGCGCAACATCGGCATCCGGCCGTCGATCAGCTTTCCGGTGGGCGAGAACTCGCGGCTGGAACTGCGCTACCGCATCAGCAAGGACGAGATCCGCAACGTCACCACCGACAGTTCGGCCATCCTCCAGCGCGAGGGCGCGCAGGGCTCGCTGCTGTCCTCGACCATCGGCTATTCCTATGCCTACGACACGCGGCGCGACGGGCTGAACCCGAACGGAGGCATCCTGCTGCGCTTCGGGCAGGATTTCGCGGGTCTGGGCGGCGACCTGCAATACATCCAGACCAACGTGCTGGCGCTGGCGGAACGGCGCATCCTGAACGAGGAAGTGACCGTTCGCGCGGTGTTCGAGGGCGGCGCGATCTCGATGATCAAGGGCAACAGCCGGGTGACGGAACGCTTCTTCGGCGGCCAGATGCGCGGCTTCGAGGGCGGCGGCCTTGGCCCGCGCGATCTGACGGCGGTGAACACCGATGCGCTGGGGGGCAACTTCTTCGCCGTGGCCAAGCTGGAATCCGAATTCCCCATCGGTCTGCCCGAGGAATACGGGATCCGGGGCGGCCTGTTCCTCGACGTGGGCAGCGTCTGGGGTCTGAACGACACGGCCGGCACCGCGGGCACCGTCGACGACAAGCTGCGTCTGCGGGCGTCGGTCGGCGCCTCGATCTTCTGGGATACACCGATCGGTCCCCTGCGGTTCAACGTGTCGCGGGCGCTGAAGAAGCTGCCCTACGACAAGGAACAGAAGTTCGACCTGACCATCTCGACGCAGTTCTGATGCGCACCGCGCTGGCGGGGCTGGCGCTGGCGGCGGGGCTGGCGGCGACGCCGGTTCCGGCGCAGGAGGTGGCGACGGCCCCGGCGGGCGAGCCTGCGCCGGTGCTGGTGCTGCGCCAGGACGAGCTGTTTGCCGCTTCGGCCTTCGGGCAGGCGGCCGCGGCGCGGCAGGATGCGGCGGCGCGTGCGCTGCTGGCCGAGAATCGCCAGATTGAGGCCGCGCTCGAGGCCGAGGAACGCGACCTGACCGAACGGCGCCCGTCGCTGCCGCCCGAGGAGTTCCGCCGCCTCGCCGATGCCTTCGACGACAAGGTCGAGGCGATCCGCACGGCACAGGACGCGAAGGGCCGCGCCATCGCCCGCCTGCGCGATGATGACCGCACGCGGTTCCTTCAGGCGGCGGTGCCGGTGCTGGCCGAGATCATGGCGGAATACGGCGCCTCGGTCATCCTCGACCAGGCGGTGGTCGTCCTCAGCTATGACCGGGTCGACATCACCGGCATCGCCATTGCGCGCATCGATGCGCGCATCGGCGCGGGGGACCTGCCGGATGCGGCGCCGGAAGGCCCCCTGCCGGATCCGGCACCCGATCCGGCACCGCAGCCCGCCCCCGCCCCTGTACCCTGATCCGCCCCGCCTTGCCCGGGCCGCGGCGAGTTGCTAGTCACGGGGAAAACCGCACAGCGACAGGGGGACACCGCGTTGACCGATCCGACCGCCACCGCCCCGGGCGGCACCGCCGACCTGTCGCTGATCCAGCGCATCATCCCCCACCGCTACCCTTTCCTGCTGGTGGACAAGGTGATCGAGGTCTTTCCCGACGTGTCCTGCATCGGGATCAAGAACGTCACCTTCAACGAACCCCAGTTCCAGGGGCATTTCCCCGGCATGCCGATCTTTCCCGGCGTCATGATCATCGAGGCCATGGCGCAGACCGCGGGCGTCCTGGTCGGGCTGTCGATGGATCTGGTGGACAAGGGCGCCAAGGTCTTCTTCATGGGCGTCGAGGGCGCCAAGTTCCGCCGCAAGGTGGTGCCGGGCGACGTGCTGGAACTGCATGTCAGGGCGCTGCGCGGCGGTGGCCGGGTGTGGAAGTTCGAGGGGCGCGCCATCGTCTCGGGCGAACTGGCCGCCGAGGCAACCTATACCGCCATGTTCGACCTGCCGAAGGGCTGAGCCATGGCCATCGACCCCTCGGCCCGGGTCCACCCCTCGGCCATCGTGGAGCCCGGCGCCGTGGTCGGCCCGGGATGCACGATCGGTCCGTTCTGCCTGGTCGGCCCCGAGGTCACGCTGGCCGCCCGGGTCACGCTGAAATCGCATGCCGTCGTCGCCGGCTGGACCGAAGTGGGCGAAGAGACCACGATCTGGCCCTTCGCCACCGTGGGCGAGGTGCCGCAGGACCTGAAATATGCCGGCGAGCGCACCCGGCTGGTCGTCGGCGCCCGTTGCCGCATCCGCGAAGGCGCGACGCTGAACACCGGCACCGAAGGCGGCGGCGGCGTGACGCGGGTGGGCGACGACTGCCTGATCATGACCGGCGCGCATGTCGGGCACGACGCGCAGATCGGGAACCGGGTAATCCTGGTCAACCATGTCGCGATCGCCGGGCATTGCGTCCTCGGCGACGATGTGATCGTCGGGGGCCTGTCGGGGGTCCACCAATGGGTGCGCATCGGCCGCGGCGCGATCATCGGCGCGATCACCATGGTCACGAACGATGTCATTCCCTACGGCCTGGTGCAGGCGCCGCGCGGCGAACTGGACGGGCTGAACCTGGTCGGGCTGAAGCGCAGGGGCGTTGAGCGGTCCGAGATCACCGCGCTGCGCGCCGCCTACCAGATGCTGGCGCAGGGCGAGGGCACCTTCCTCGACCGCGCCCGGCGGCTGTCCGAGGAAACCGACAGCCCCCATGTGCGCGAGATCACGGCCTTCATCCTGGCCGCGACCGACCGCAGCTTCCTGACGCCGAAATGACCGGGGGCGGGCGGACCGCCATCATCGCCGGCACGGGCGACCTGCCTGCGGCCCTCGCGGCGGCGCTGTCCGACCCGCCCCTTGTCGCCGCACTCGACGGTTTCGCTCCCACGGGGTTGCCGGCGGACCTGACCTTCCGGCTGGAACGGCTGGTCCCCATGATGCGCCGCCTGCAGGACGAAGGGGTGGCGCGCGTGGTCTTCGCCGGCGCGCTGGCGCGGCCCCGGTTCGATCCCGCGCTGTTCGATCCCGGCACGGCGGCGCTGCTGCCGCGCCTGATGGCGGCGATGCAGGCCGGCGACGACGCCACCCTGCGCGAGGCCGTGGCGCTGTTCGAGGAGGCGGGCTTTGCGGTGGCCGGCGTGGCGGAACTTGCGCCTGCGCTGATCCCCGGGCCGGGGGTGCTGGCCGGCCGGCCAACCCCGCGGGACGAGGCCGATGCCGTTCGCGCAGCGGCCATCGTTGCGGCCCTCGGTGCTGTGGATGTGGGGCAGGGGGCAGCGGTTGCGCAGGG
>DAOLBY010000103.1:0-12175 GCA_035324325.1 Paracoccaceae bacterium
CGCGGCGGCGGCCGCGCGCCCGAGCGTGCGGGCCGCGACCGCGCGCGCGTCCGGCCCGTTGATCCGGGTCAGGATGCCGCGCAGCATCGGCGCGCTTTCGACCTGGGACACGGCAGGGTCGCCGTTCAGCCGCGTCAGGAAGCCGTCGATCTGATCGGGCTGGATGTCGACGAAGAAGTAGGACGGCGCGCGGGCCGGAAGGTCGCGGTCGATGGCCGCGCGCAGGTTCGAATCGATCTGCCCCACGGCCGCAAGGACCGACAGCCCGAGGCCGAGCGACAGGATGACCGACACGGTTTCCGCCCGCGGCCCGCCGATGGCCGCCAGCGCCAGACGCAGCCCGGTGCGCCCCCGCGCTGCGCGGCTTCGCGCCGCAGCCCGCGCCAGCCGGCGCACACCGAGCGCCGCGGCCAGCAGCACAGCCAGCGCCGACATCACCCCGAAGGCGGACCACAGCGCCAGCATCGGCACCCCGGACAGCACCGCTGCCCCCCCGATCAGCGCCGCAACCAGCGCCGCCAGCACGGCCAGATGCAACGCGCGCGGGCGCCCCCGAGCGCCTTCGTCGCCGCGGTAGAGCGCGGCGGCCCGGATGCCTTCCGTCCGCGCAAGCGGGATCAGCGTGAAGATCAGCGCGGTCAGCACGCCGTAGAACGCGGCTTCCAGAAGCGGGGCGGGATAGGGGGCGAAGATCACCGGCAGCGGCAGAACCGCCGCCAGCACCGGCGCGGCCAACAGCGGCACGCCCGCCCCCAGCACCAGCCCCGCCAGCACGCCGAGCGCCGTCAGCACGCCCACCTGCATCAGATAGACCTGAAAGATGGTGCGCCCGGGGGCGCCCAGCGTCCGCAGCGTGGCGATGGTCGCCGTCTTGCCGTCCAGATAGGCGCGCACCGCAGCCGACACTCCGACACCCCCGACGGCCAGTCCCGCCAGACCCACCAGCACCAGGAAGGCACCCATCCGGTCCACGAAGCGCTCCACCCCGGGGGCGGCGCGGCGGCTGTCCTGCCAGCGCATGCCGTTGTCCCGGAACGCGGCCTCGGCCTCGGCGCGCAGCGTGGCGAGGTCCGTGTTTTCGGACAGAACCAGCCGGTATTCGGTCTCGTAGAGCGACCCCGGCCCGATCAGACCCGACCCGTCCAGATCGGCGGTGCGCACCAATGTCCGCGGCCCCAGGCCAAAGCCGCCCCCGGCGCTGTCGGGTTCGCGCACCAGCACCGCGGCCAGGCGAAACTCGGCCAGTCCCAGGCGGAACCCGTCGCCCGGCGCCAGCCCCAGCCGGTCGGCCAGTACCCGGTCCATCAGCGCGCCCGGCCGGCCCGATCCATCGCGGGCCAGAGCCTCGGCCACCGGCAGAGCAGGCTCCAGCACCGCCTCGCCCAGAAGCGGCCAGAGGTCATCGACCGCCTTGACCTGCGTCAGAGCACGCTCCTCGGCGCCTTCGGGGCCGGTCACCGCCATCGAGCGGAAGTCGACGATCTCGGCCACTCGGGTGGCACGCGCCTCCATCCAGGCGCGCTCTTCGGGCGTGGCGAATCGGTAGGTGAATTCCATCTGAGCGTCGCCGCCCAGGATCACGGCACCCTGCGCGCGAAGCCCTGCCTCGATCGCCGCGCGCACCATGCCGACCGCGGCGATGGCCCCGACCCCGAGGGCAAGGCACAGCAGGAACACGCGGAACCCCGCAAGACCCCCGCGCAATTCGCGCCGGGCGATAGCCCAGGCCAGCCTCATTCCGCCGCTTCCCGGGCCGGAGCGACGGCGTGACGGTCCTCGCCCGCAACGCACCCGTCGGCCAGCCGCACCACCCGGTCGCAGCGCGCCGCCAGTTCCGGCGCATGCGTCACCAGCACCAGCGTCGCCCCGTGCCGGTCGCGCAACCCGAACAGAAGGTCCATGATCGCCTGCCCGTTCGCGCCGTCCAGATTGCCCGTCGGTTCGTCCGCCAGCAGGATCGCCGGGCGCGGCGCGGCGGCGCGCGCCAGCGCGACACGCTGCTGCTCGCCCCCCGACAGTTGCCGCGGGTAGTGATCCATCCGCGCGCCCAGACCAACGGCGCGCAATTCCGCCTCGGCCCGGTCGAAGGCGTCCCGCGCGCCGGCCAGTTCCAGCGGCACGGCGACGTTTTCCAGCGCCGTCATCGTCGGGATCAGGTGGAAAGACTGGAAGACCACCCCCATATTCGTGCGGCGGAACCGGGCCAGCGCATCCTCGTCCATCGCGGTGAGGTCCTGGCCCAGCGCCCGCACTTCACCGCCCGTGGCGCGCTCGAGCCCGCCCATCAGCATCAGGAGCGAGGACTTGCCCGACCCCGACGGCCCCACCAGACCCAGCGTCTCGCCGCGCGCAACCGACAGGGTGATCCCCCGCAGGATCTCGACCGGCCCGGCGTTGCCCGCCAGCGTCAGGCGCGCGTCGCGCGTCTCCAGGATCGTCTCGGTCATCGCGCGCGCCTTCTCTGCTTCTGGTTCGGGATATGGGGCGTTGCGCGGGCTTCGCAACTGCACCGCCGCGTTCAGTTTCGCGCTTGCGGCATCTCCGGCACCCGTGGTGGCCGATCCACTGACGCTGGTGGCGCTCGGCGACAGCCTGACGCAGGGCTACGGCCTGCCGCTCGATGACGGGTTCGTGCCGCAGCTCCAGGCCTGGTTGACGGCGCAGGGGGTGGAAGTGCAGGTCGTCAACGCCGGCGTCTCGGGCGACACCACCGCCGGCGGCCGCGCCCGCATCGACTGGACGCTGACCGACGACGTGGATGCGCTGATCGTGGCGCTCGGCGGCAACGACCTGTTGCGCGGGATCGACCCGGGCCCAAGCCGCGCCAACCTCGCGGGCGCCGGGCACCTGCGCCCCCGCCTACAAGGCTGCCTTCGACGCGATGTATCCCGACCTTTCCGCCGCCTACGGCACGCTTCTGGCCGACAGCTTCTTCGGGCCCTTGCTGGCCAATGGCGATGACCCCGCCGCCCTGCGCGCCTTCATGCAGCCCGACGGCATCCATCCGAATGCCGAAGGCGTGGCCCGAATCGTGGAGGGGCTGGGGCCCATGGTGCTCGACCTCCTCGGCCGCGTGGCGCCCTGACCCTGGTGCAGGCGGCGTTCCGCCCCCTGGCTCCCGGCTGGACCCGGGCACCGCACCGGGGCAGTTTGCGGCGGAACGCCAGCCCGGGGGACAGGACCATGGACGCCATCGCCGAACTCTCTGCCCGTCTCGGGCCGCGCGGTCTGTTGACCGGCGCCGACGTGGCAGGCCACGCGGGCGACTGGACGGGCAAGTTCACCGCCCGCCCAATGGCTGTGGCCCGCCCGGCCGCCACCGCGGAGGTTGCGGACACCCTGCGCATCGCCGCGCGCCATGGGCTGGCGGTAGTCCCGGCGGGTGGCCGGACGGGGCTTGTGGGCGGCACGATGACCGAAGGCGGGCTGATGCTGGCGCTCGACCGGATGGACCGCATCCGCGCGCTGAAGCCCGGCGCCCGGGTCTTGGTGGCCGAGGCCGGCTGCATCCTGTCGCGCCTGCACGAGGCCGCGGCCGACCACGGCCTCGACTTCCCGCTGTGGTTCGGCGCGCGCGGATCAGCCACGGTCGGGGGCGCGTTGTCAACCAACGCCGGCGGGTCGAATGTGCTGCGCCACGGGTCGGCCCGCGCCTTGTGTCTGGGGCTGGAGGTCGTGCTGGCCGATGGCCGCGTGCTCGACCTCATGGGCGAGTTGCACAAGGACAACTCGGGCTACGCCCTTCGCGACCTGTTCATCGGCGCCGAGGGAACCTTGGGCGTGATCACGGCGGCCGTCCTGCGGCTGGTGCCCGCCCCGCAGGCACGCGCAACGGCCTGGGTGGCGCTGCGGGCGCTGCCCGATGCGCTTGACCTGCTGAACCGCCTTCAGGCCGCGAGCGGAGGCGCGGTCGAGGCCCTCGAATACCTCTCGCCCGCCTATCTCGCCCGGCTGGCCGCCGCGCGCCCCGACCTTGCCGCACCCGGCCCCGTGCCCCCCGTGACGGTTCTGGCCGAACTGACCTCGCCCGATCCATCCGCCGGCCCGGCCCTGTCGGCGGTGCTGGAGGAGGTGCTGGCCGCACTGCACGACACCGGCGCCGTGCTGGACGCCGCCATCGCCGCCTCGCTGGCCCAGCGCGCGGCCTTCTGGGCGCGGCGCGAGGCGGCGGCCGAGGTCACCTTCGCCCGCAAGCCCTTCGTCGACACCGACATCGCCCTTCCGCTCGACACCCTCGCCGATTTCCTCGATGCCATGCCCGCGCGGCTGGCTGCGCTCGACCCTTTCGCCGAACCCATGGCCATCGCGCATCTGGGCGACGGCAACATCCATTTCACCGTCTACCCGGGCCGCGCCGACCCCGTGCTCGCCGATGCCATCGTGGCGGCCGTGGAGGACGAGGTCACCGCCCGGCGCGGAAGTTTCTCGGCCGAGCACGGCGTCGGGCTGTCGAAGCTGCCGTCGATGGCGCGGCGCAAGGACCCGGTCGCGCTGGCGGTCATGCGCGCGATCAAGGCCGCGCTCGACCCCGAGGGGCGCATGAACCCGGGCAAGGTGCTGCCCCCGGTCTGACGGCGTCTCAGGGCCGGATCAGCCGGAAGGCCGCCGCAGCGCCCCAGCCCGCCACGACAGCCATGACCAGCGACAGGACGCCGTAGACCAGCGGCGCATCGCGCGACAGGTTGGCAATCCAGCGTTCGAACCCGGCCTTCTCGACCGGAATGACCTGTTCCTGCCAGTCGACCACGCGGCCCGCGCGCAGCAGGAACATCCGCACACGATAATCCCCCTCGGTCAGGTTCGAGGGCAGCCGCACATCGGCACGGAACAGCGTCTCCGCGGTCAGCACCACGCCCGTCTCGGCCAGCGCATAGCGTCCCTCGGCCGCGCGGATGCGGATCAGCGCGTCGAGGAAGGCCGGGCTGTCATCAGTCTCGGCGCTGATGCCCACGGCGCGGATCGCCTTCGGAATGGCGATCTGGTGGCGAAGGTTCTCGGTCTCGGACAGGATCCCTGCCAGCGCGCCGGTCGAGGCGATGGCATAGAAGGTCGGCGCGCGGTCGATGCGCACCGACTCGGCATTGGCCCAGATTCCGAGCTGCCGTTCCTTGCGCCGCACGATGACCGGCGCCGCCGGCCCCTGCACCGTGATCACCACGTCAAGCGCGCCCTCGGGCACCGGCGCCTCGCGCCGGACGGCGCCATAGACGAGGATCTCTTCGCCCGTGAAATCGGCCGTGATGGCGACGCTGGCGTGGCTGAGGCCGGCGACGATGGTCTCCGCCCGCGCCGCGGGAGCCAGCAGCAGAAGGACCGCGAGGACCCACCTCATGGCAGGACCCCCGGCGCCAGCGAGAACACCTCGTCCGGCGTCAGCACCAGGTCCATCGCCACCCGCAGGCAGACCGCAAGGACCAGAAGCGCCAGCAGGATGCGCAGCTGCTCGGCCCGCAGCATCAGGCCCAGCCGGCTGCCCACCTGCGCCCCGAGGACGCCGCCGATGATCAGCAGGAAGGCCAGCACGATGTCGACCGTCTGGCTGGTGACGGCATGCATGATCGTGGTGAAGGCGGTGACGAAGATGATCTGGAACAGCGAGGTGCCGACGACGACCTTGGTCGGCATGCCCAGAAGGTAGATCATCGCGGGCACCATGATGAACCCGCCCCCGACCCCCATGATCGCGGCCAGGAACCCCACCGCCGCCCCCACCGCCAGCGGCGGCAGCACGCTGATGTAGAGCCCCGAGGCGCGGAAGCGCATCTTGAAGGGCAGGCCATGGACCCAGGTATGGACATGCGAACGACGCACCGGCGCCCCGGGCTGGCGCGACCGGCGCAGGGTCGCAAGGCTCTCGCGCAGCATCATCGCGCCCATGAGGCCCAGGAACACGACATAGCACAGCTGCACGAACAGATCGACCTGCCCTGCCCGGCGCAGCGCGGCGAACACCCAGATGCCCCCGGCCGACCCCGCGACCCCGCCCGCCAGCAGCACCGATCCCATGCGGAAATCGACCGCCTTGCGACGCAACTGCGCGAGCACGCCCGACACCGACGAGGCCACGACCTGGTTCGCCCCCGTCGCCACCGCAACCGCCGGCGGGATGCCGAGAAAGAACAGCAGGGGCGTGATCAGGAAACCACCCCCCACCCCGAACATCCCCGAGAGCAGCCCCACGACCCCGCCGAGCCCCAGAAGGACCATTGCGTTGACCGACAACTCGGCAATCGGAAGGTAGATCTGCATCGGGCGGCGACGGCCCCGGAACGGACGGCTGAACCAGACTCGCCCGCATGGCGCCGGATGTCAAAGCGGCAGGCGCCCCCGGGTGATCACATCCTGCGCAGCATGGCGCGCAGGACACGTTCGAACTTGGCCGCGCCGAGCGGCGCCATGGCCTTGGTGTGTTCGTGGCTGATCTTCTCGTCCGACAGGCCGGCCGCCATGTTGGTGATGGTGCTGACGGCGGCGACCTTCAGGCCCAGATACCGCGCCAGGATCACCTCGGGCACGGTCGACATGCCCACGGCATCGGCCCCCAGCGTTCGGATCGCGCGGATCTCGGCCGGCGTCTCGAAGGAAGGGCCGGAATACCAGGCATAGACCCCCTCGGGCAGGGCAATGCCCTCGGCTGCGGCGGCCGCGGTCAGCGCCGCCCGCAGCCCGGGGTCGTGCGCATCGCCCATCGGCACGAAGCGCGCATCCCCCGGTTCGCCGATCAGCGGGTTCAGCCCCGAGAAGTTGATGTGATCGGACAACAGCATCAGGTCGCCCGGCCGGATGTCGGGCCGCAGGCTGCCCGCGGCATTGGTCAGGACCAGCGCCCCGGCCCCCAGCGCGCGCAGCACCTCGAGCGGCAGGCGCATCTCGGCCGGGTTGCCGCGCTCGTAGTAATGCGCCCGGCCCCCGAAGACGGCGACGCGCACGCCCTCCAGATCGCCGATCACCAGCTTCGGCGCGTGCCCGCTGACGCCCGCATGGGGAAAGCCCGGCAGATCGGCATAGGGGATCGCCACGCCCTGCACCCCCTCGGCCAGATGCCCGAGCCCCGAGCCCAGGATCAGCCCAAGCCGCGGCGGCGCCGCCCCTGCCCGCCCCCGGATCAGCCCCGCCAGTTCCGCCGCCGCCGTCATCGCCTTCCCCTCCACGTTCGGGCGGGGGGCTTTCCGCCCCCCGCACCCCCCGAGGATACTTGGACCATCAGGAAAGGAATGCGTTTTTCCTGATGGTCCAAGTATCCCGGGGGACGGGGCAAAGCCCCGGGGGGCAGCGCCCCCTAACGTTCCTTCACATAGGGCTCGCCCCCCGCCCGCGGCGGGATCGCCTTGCCCACGAACCCGGCCAGGATCACCACCGTCAGGACGTAGGGCAGCGCCTGCATGAACTGCACCGGCAGCGTGACGATCCCGAGGTCGATGTTCTGGTAGCGGTTGCCCAGCGCCTCCAGCAGGCCGAACAGGAGGCAGGCGCCCAGCGCGTGCCAGGGCCGCCACTTGGCGAAGATCAGCGCCGCCAGCGCGATGAAGCCGCGGCCGGCCGTCATCTCCTTGCCGAAGCCCGCCGCAAGGCCGGTTGCCAGGTAGGCGCCCGCCAGCCCGCACAGCAGGCCGCACATTGCCACCGCCGCGAAACGGATCGCCACCACGCTGATCCCGGCCGTGTCCACCGCCGCCGGGTTCTCGCCCACCGCGCGCAGGCGCAAGCCGAAGCGGGTGCGGAACAGCAGCCACCAGGTTGCCGGCACGCAGGCCACCGCGACGTAGACAAGGATCGTGTGGCCCGAGATCAGCTCGGAATAGATCGGCCCCAGCACCGGCACGTCGGCCAGGGCGGCGGCGAAGGGCAACTCGATCGGCTGGAACCGCGCGCCCCCTGCCAGCGGCGGGGTCCGTCCCCCGAGTCCGAACCAGTTCTGCCCCAGCAGCACCGTGATCCCCGAAGCCAGGAAGTTGATCGCCACGCCCGAGATCAGCTGGTTGCCGCGGAAGGTGATCGAGGCCAGTCCGTGGATGCCCGCCAGCATCAGCGAGCCCAGCATCCCCGCCATCAGGCCCAGCCAGACAGAGCCGGTGACCGCCGCGACCGCCCCGCTTGCGAAGGCCGCGATCAGCATCTTGCCCTCGAGCCCGATGTCGAACACGCCCGCGCGTTCGGAAAAGAGCCCGGCGAGGCAGGCGAACAGCAGGGGTGTGGCCAGCCGCACGGTCGAGTCGAGGATCTGGATGACGGTCAGGAAGTCCATCACCGGGGCCCCCTGCGCGCCATCAGGAACATCGCCTCGACCGGCCGGCGCACCATGTTGTCGAGGGCCCCCGTGAACAGGATCACGAGCGCCTGGATCACCGTGATCAGCTCGCGCGGGATCTTGGTCCAGAGCGCCAGTTCCGCGCCCCCCTGGTAGAGGAACCCGAACAGGATCGCCGCCAGGAACACGCCGAAGGGATGCGACCGCCCCATCAGCGCCACCGCGATGCCGATGAAGCCCGCGCCCTCGACGCTGTTCAGAAGCAGCCGCTGCGCCTCGCCCATCACCTGGTTGGTGGCCATCAGGCCCGCGAGCCCGCCCGAGATCAGCATGGCATACATGGTGATGCGGACGGGCGAGATCCCGGCATAGACGGCGGCCTTCTCCGACTTGCCGAAGGCGCGGATCTGGTAGCCGAGCCGCGTGCGCCAGATCAGCAGCCAGACCGCGAAACAGGCGGCAACCGCGATCAGGAAGGTCACGTTGGCGGGGGTGCCCTTGGCGAAGGGAATGCCGAGGCCGTTCATGATGTCCGTCAGCCGCGGCAGGCGCAGCGCGGCATCAAAGCGGGCCGAGGCCGGGTCCATGCTGCCCACCGGGCGCAGGAGGTTCACGAGCACGTAGTTCAGCAGCGCCGCAGCGATGAAGTTGAACATGATCGTGGTGATCACGATGTGGCTGCCGCGCCTGGCCTGCAGATAGGCGGGCGCCGCGGCCCAGAGCGCCCCGAACATCGCCGCCGCAAGCACCGCCGCGGCCAGCGCAAGCGACCAGTGCGGCCAGGGCAGGAACAGGCACACGAGCGCGACGCCGAGGCCCCCCAGCGTCGCCTGCCCCTCGCCGCCGATGTTGAACAGCCCGGCATGAAAGGCAACCGACACCGCCAGCCCCGTGAACATGAAGTTCGTGGCGTAATAGAGCGTATAGCCCCAGCCATAGGTGGACCCACCATCAGCTTCATCGCCGCCCACGGGCTCTCCCCGATCAGCAGGATCACGACCGAGGAGATGGCGAAGGCCAGCACCAGGCTGATCGCCGGCACCAGCAGCACATCGGCCCATTTCGGCATGCGTTCCATCAGGTGGCCCCCCGGCATGGCCTCAGCGCAACCGGTGTCCGCGGCGCCTTCCTCCCCCCGTGCGGGGAAGGGACGTGCTTCAGCCGACGGGGCAGGACAAGGGGCACGGGCGCCTCGCTCATTCCCCCACCCCCGCCATCAGAAGGCCCAGTTCCCGCTCGTTGGTCGTGGCGGGGTCGCGCAGGCCCATGATGCGGCCGTCGAACATCACCGCGATGCGGTCCGACAGGCTCATGATCTCGTCCAGTTCCACGCTCACCAGCAGGATCGCCTTGCCCGCGTCACGCAGGGCCACGATCTGCTTGTGGATGAACTCGATGGCGCCGATGTCCACCCCCCGGGTGGGCTGGCCCACCAGCAGCAGGTCGGGGTTGCGCTCGATCTCGCGGGCCACGACGATCTTCTGCTGGTTGCCGCCCGAAAAGCTCTTGGCCGCCAATCCCGGGATCGGCGGACGCACGTCGAAGCGCTCCATCTTGGCCTCGCAATCGGCGAACAGCGCGGCATTGTCCATGAACAGGGCCGAGCGCTGATATTCCGGCGCATGGTGGTAGCCGAAGGCCACGTTCTCCCAGGCCGCGAAGTCCATGATCAGGCCGAGGGCCTGCCGGTCCTCGGGCACATGCGCGATGCCGGCGGCCCGGCGGCTCTGCCCGTCAGCGCCCGCGGACAGGTCGAGCGGCTTGCCGTTCAGCCGCACCGTGCCGCTGCCCGCCCGGATGCCGCCCAGCACTTCCAGAAGCTCGGTCTGGCCGTTGCCGGCCACGCCGGCGATGCCGAGGATCTCGCCCGCCCGGATGGTCAGGTCGATGCCGCGCAGCCGTTCCACCCCCTGCCAGTCCACCACGCGCAGACCTTCGACGGCCAGCACCTCGCCCCCCGGGGTGGCGGGCGCCTTGTCCACCCGCAAGAGGACCTTTCGGCCCACCATCATCTCGGCCAGTTCCTCGGGGCTGGTCTCGGCCGTGCGCACATGTCCGACCATCTGGCCGCGGCGCATGACGCTGACCTCGTCGGTCACCTCCATGATCTCGCGCAGCTTGTGGGTGATCAGGATCACCGTCTTGCCCTGGTCGCGCAGCCCCCGCAGGATGCGGAACAGATGGTCGGCCTCGGCCGGGGTCAGCACGCCCGTCGGCTCGTCCAGGATCAGGATGTCGGCCTGGCGGTAGAGCGCCTTGAGGATCTCGACCCGCTGCTGGTGGCCCACACTCAGCTCCTCGATCACCGCATCGGGATCGACCTCGAGCTCGTATTCCTTTTCCAGCGCATGCAGCGCCTGCCGGGCGCGGGCCAGCGACGGCGCCAGGAGTCCGCCCTCCTCGGCGCCAAGGATGATGTTCTCGAGCACGGTGAAGTTCTGCACCAGCTTGAAATGCTGGAACACCATGCCGATGCCGGCGCGGATGGCGGCCTGACTGTCGGGGATGGCGGTCGGCTTGCCGGAGATCAGGATCTCGCCCGAATCCGCCCGGTAGAAGCCGTAGAGGATGCTCATCAGCGTGGACTTGCCCGCGCCGTTCTCGCCGATGATGCCGTGGATCGACCCGCGCCGGACCTGGATCGAGATGTCCTTGTTCGCCTGCACCGGCCCGAAGGCCTTGGAGATGCCGCGCAACTCGATGGCGAAGGGGGCGGCCGCACCCGGCCGCCCCGCCCCCTTTTCGATCACCGCATCCATGCGGCGCGCTCCGGTCAGAACGACGCCGCCGGGCAGGAGTTGTCGGACATGTAGTCGTGCACCACCAGCGCGCCCGACTTGATCTGCTCGGCCGCGGCATCGACCGCCGCCTGCATCTCGGCCGAGACGAGGCTCGCGTTGTTCTCGTCCATCGCATAGCCCACGCCGTCCGAGGCGAGGTTCATGATGTGGATGCCCGTCTCCAGCGCGTCGCCGGACTTGAAGGCCTCGTAGACGGCGTTGTCCACGCGCTTCAGCATCGAGGTCAGCACCGACCCGGGATGCAGGTGGTTCTGGTTCGAATCGACGCCGATCGACAGCTTGCCCTCGTCGGCCACCGCCTGCAGCACGCCCACGCCGGTGCCGCCCGCCGCCGCATAGACCACGTCGGCCCCCTGCGCGATCTGGCCCTTGGTGATCTCGGCGCCCTTCACCGGGTCGTTCCAGGCGGCGGGCGTGGTGCCGG
Source organism: Paracoccaceae bacterium (assembly GCA_035324325.1). Classification (GTDB taxonomy): domain Bacteria; phylum Pseudomonadota; class Alphaproteobacteria; order Rhodobacterales; family Rhodobacteraceae; genus DAOLBY01. Next base: position 11,474 of record DAOLBY010000103.1, read on the forward strand.
TCATGTTGAGGATCACGGTCGCGTCGGGTTTCACCGCCTTGACGCCCTGCGCATAGCCGCAGCCGAAGCGGCGGATCAGCGGGATGTCCATGCCGCCCACGAAGCCGACCGTCCCGGTCTGCGAGGCCATGGCGGCCATCATGCCGACCAGATAGCTGCCCTCGTGTTCGGTGAACAGGATGGTGCGGACGTTCGGCGCTTCCACGAAGCCGTCCACGATCGCGAACTTGGTGTTCGGGAAGTCGGGGGCGACCTGGCTGAGAACGTCACCGAAGGCAAAGCCCGTCATCACCACCGGGTTGGCGCCGGCCTCGGCCAGACGGCGCAGCGCCTGCTCGCGCTGGGCCTCGGACTGCATCTCGAGTTCCTTGAAGGTGCCGCCGGTCTCCTGCGCCCAGCGGGTCGCGCCGTTGAAGGCGGCCTCGTTGAACGACTTGTCGAACTTGCCGCCGAGGTCGAAGATGATCGCCGGTTCGGCCGCGGCCGCACCCGCCGTCAGGGCCAGCGCGGCGGTGGCGCCGGCAAGGGATTTCATCAGGGTCATGGGTCACTCCCGGTTGGTTGTTCTTGTGGTCCCCGCGGCCGCAGGGCCGGGGGAGGGTTCGCCCCACGATTTAGGGCGCGTCCCCCGCGCGGCGTCAATGGGATTCGGCGTGATCGGCGGGGCCGGTTTGATCGGACGGTCAGTTTCCGGGCCGGCCG
>DAOLBY010000275.1:0-2115 GCA_035324325.1 Paracoccaceae bacterium
CACCCGCGTCACGCCCGGCCTCCTCTGCGGCACGGTCAAGATCATTGCCTATGCGGTGGACGGCCCGGCGCTGGACCGCGCCTGCGCGGTGGCCCGCGGGGCCGTCCACGTGCGTCCCGTGGTGCGGCGCTCGGCGGGGCTGATCCTGACCGGAACGGGGGACGAGGATGCGAAACTGGTCCGCAAGGGCCGCAAGGCGGTCGAGGGCCGGCTGGCCGCCTTGGGCATCGATCTGGCGGGGGTGGCCCTGGTCGACCACGAGGAAACGATCATCGCCAGGGCGCTGTCCGCCTTGCCGGGCGAGATCGTGCTGATCCTGACAGGCACCGCCACATCCGACCTGCACGATACCGCCCCCAATGCCGTGCGGGCGGCGGGCGGGACGGTGGCGCGCTTCGGGATGCCGGTCGACCCCGGGAACCTGCTGTTCCACGGGGTGCAGGGCGGCCGTCCGGTGATCGGCCTTCCCGGCTGCGCACGCAGCCCCGCGCTGAACGGGGCCGACTGGGTCCTGGAACGGATCGCCTGCGGGATCGACCTGACCGGCGACGACATCGCGGCCATGGGGGTCGGGGGCCTGCTGAAGGAAATTCCGATCCGCCCGCAGGCCCGCGAACCGCGCGGGTAGGGCGACACCCTGCCGGTCCGGCCTGTCAGTCCGGTCGCCGCGGTTCTGTCCGGCTGTCGCAGTACAGGGCGACCTTGTTGCCCTGCGGATCGCGCAGGTAGCCGACGTAGAAATGGGGGCCATAGGCGGCGCGGAAGCCCGGCGCACCATCGTCGCGCCCGCCCGCAGCGACTGCCGCGGCGTGAAGGTCGCGGACCAGGGCCTGCGTCGGCAGGCTGAAGGCCAGCATCGCCCCGTTTCCCGCAGTGGCGACCCTGCCGTCGAACGGGGGAACGACGTAAAGGTCGGCGGTTTCCTGCGGGCGGTCGGCAGGTGCGGGCAGCGCGTAGGACAGACCGGCCCGGGAGGCGCTGAACTCGTAGCCGAGTGCGGGCAGGAACGCGGAATAGAACCGCTCTGCCGCTTCCATGTCGTCGGCGCCGATGGTGATGTAACCGATCATCGCCCGCCCGTCCTGCTGCCTCGGCCGCCGCCGCGCGCCCGTGCGACGCAGGGCCGCCCCCGTGGCGGAAAAGGCCTGGTCGCGCCCTATTTGGGCGCGACCATCATCACCATCTGTTTGCCTTCCAGCTTGGGCATCTGCTCGATCTTGCCGGCTTCGCCCACGTCCGCCGCGACGCGGTTGAGAAGGTCCAGGCCCAGCTGCTGGTGTGCCATCTCGCGTCCGCGGAATCGCAGCGTCACCTTGACCTTGTCGCCTTCGCCCAGGAACTTCATCACCGACCGCATCTTGACATCATAGTCGTGGTCGTCGGTGCCGGGCCGGAACTTGATTTCCTTGATCTCGATGATGTGCTGCTTCTTGCGCGCCTCGGCCTCGCGCTTCTGCGTCTCGTACTTGAACTTGCCGTAGTCCATGATCTTGCAGACCGGCGGTACGGCCGTGGGCGAGATCTCCACGAGGTCGAGCCCTGCCTCTTCGGCCAGCATCAGCGCCCGGTTGGGCGACACGACGCCGATGTTTTCCCCGTCGGCCCCGATCAGGCGGATGTCTCCGCCCCGGATGCGGTCGTTCACGCGCGGGCCGGTGTCGCGCGGCGGCGGGGCGTTGTGCGGTCTGCGGGCTATGGCTGTCGTCCTTCTTCCGTTGCGAACAGGCGCGCAAGATAGTCGCGGCCGGGCGCCGCTTCAACCGCTTTCCCCCGCGGATGCGCCCGGCGCGGGGCGCGGTCTTTTCAAGGGTCTGGCTTTCTGTCATATCCGCGGCGCCGGCGTGGGGATGCGGCGGCCGAACGGGAGTTGAGGGGAATGAACAAGTCGGTGATCATTGGCGCGGTTCTCGTCGCCGCGGCGGGGCTCGGCTACTACCAGTTGTCCTACGTGCCGGCGGAGCGCGCGGCCGCGGAAGCCGCGGCCGCGGCCGCCGCCGCACGATCAGTCGAGGCGGCCGTTGCTGGAGAGCAGGATCGCGACCGGCCGCGTCGGTGCGAACTTGGAGAGCACGATGGCGGCGATGGGTTCACCGGTGGTATAGCCAACTTCGTAGC
>DAOLBY010000104.1:0-12090 GCA_035324325.1 Paracoccaceae bacterium
GACGGTGCCGATGTCCCGGCCGTCGAGCACGGCGCCCCCCGGCCGGCGGGCGAAGGCGCGCTGGAAGTCGAAGAGTGCGGCGCGCACGGCGGGGATCACCGCCACACGGCTCGCGGCCTGCCCGGCCTCCTGCGTGCGCAGGCCAGGGCGCGCGAGATCGGCCGGTGTCAGGCTGCGTGCGGCCAGTACAGGGTCGCCCCCGATGGCCCCGACGGCACGGTAGAGCAGCCCCGTGTCGAGATGCGCAAGGCCGAAGCGGTCGGCCAGCGCGCGGGCGATGGTGCCCTTGCCGGCCGCCGCCGGGCCGTCGATGGCGACGGTAAAGACCATGGCCCCCTCAGCGCGTCGGCACCGGCGTGTCGCCGCGGTAGTCGTAGAACCCCCGCTGGGTCTTGCGGCCCAGCCAGCCGGCCTCGACATACTTGGTCAGAAGCGGACAGGGGCGGTACTTGGTGTCCGCCAGCCCCTCGTGCAGGACGTTCATGATGGCGAGGCAGGTGTCGAGCCCGATGAAATCCGCAAGTTCCAGCGGCCCCATCGGGTGGTTGGCCCCGAGTTTCAGCGACTGGTCGATGGACCGCACCGAGCCCACGCCCTCGTACAATGTATAGACCGCCTCGTTGATCATCGGCATCAGGATGCGGTTGACGATGAAGGCGGGGAAATCCTCGGCGCTGGCGGCGGTCTTGCCCAGGCGGTCCACCACCGCGAGCAGCGTCTCGTAGGTCGGCTGGTCGGTGGCAATGCCGCGGATCAGCTCGACCAGCTGCATCACCGGCACCGGGTTCATGAAGTGGAAGCCCATGAATCGTTCCGGCCGGTCGGTGCGGCTGGCCAGCCGGGTGATCGAGATCGAGGAGGTGTTCGAGGTCAGGATCGTCTGCGGCCCGAGATGCGGGGCAAGGCCGTCGAAGATCTTCTGCTTGATCCCCTCGTTCTCGGTCGCGGCCTCGATGATGAGGTCGAGCGGACCGAGATCGGCCAGCGCCTGCGTGGTGCGGATGCGCGCCATGGCGGCATCCCTGTCCCCGGCCGAGACCTTGCCGCGGGCGACCTGGCGTTCGATGTTGCGCTCGATGGTGGCGAGCGCCCGTTCCAGCGCCGCGGCGTCGATGTCGTTCAGCATCACGTCATAGCCCGCCAGCGCGAAGACATGGGCGATGCCGCTGCCCATCTGGCCCGCGCCCACCACGCCCACGTTGCGGATCTCCATCGCCCTGCCCCCGGCATCGTTCGGGCCGAACCATAGGCCGCGTCGGCTGCCGGGCGCAAGGCGGGCCGGTTGCCCCGAGTTTTAGGTTTAGCGGTTTGGAAACCGCCCGGCGGCAGGGTGAGTCGCGGGTGTTGTGACGTTACTGGGGTGGGATACCATGGCCTATGCCTATGCGGGCGAGGGCCCGCTTGACTATTTTCCGTGCCGCTACGGCGCGTCGCGGCATGTCTTTCGCGGGCCGGCGCGCGACCTTGCGCTGCCCTTCGTCGCGGCCATGGGGGGGACCGAGACCTACGGGCGCTTCATCCCCGAACCCTGGCCGGCGCTGGTCGAGGCGGCGACGGGGTTCCGTATGGTGAACCTAGGGTTGCCCCATGCCGGACCGGACGCCTTTCTGGCCGACCCGGGCGTGATGGCGGTTGTCGCCCGGGCACGGGCGGTCGTGCTGCAATGCCCCGGTGCGGCGAACCTGTCGAACCCCTTCTATGCCGTTCATCCGCGGCGGAACGACCGTTTTCTCCGCGCGCTGCCGCCGCTCGTGCAGCTTTTCCCCGAGGTCGACTTCACCCATTTCCACTTCACCGGCCACCTGTTGGCCACGCTTCGCGGGCTGTCGCCGCAGCGCTTCGGGACACTGGCCGCAGGCCTGCGCGCCACCTGGGTCGCGCGGATGCAGGCGCTGGTGGCCGCGCCGGGGGTGCCGGTCGTGTTGCTGTGGATGGGCGACGCGCCGCCCGGTGGCGAGCGAGGGCAGGATGGCGTGGCGGTGACGGCGGCGATGCTGGCGCAGGTCTCGGAGGGCGCCGCGCGGCGGGTCGAAGTGGTGTTCAGCCCGGACGCCCTGTCCGAGGGCTGCGCGGGCATGGCCTTCGCCCCGATGGACCGGCCTGCGGCCGAGGGTCTGCCCGGCCCCGCGGCACACCGCGAGGTCGCGGCGGCCGTGGCCCGCGCGCTTGAGACGCTGCTGTAACGCGGACGGGCGCCCCCCTGGGCGCCCGTGCTTTCGGTTCCGGCCGGGCGGTCAGAGCTTTTCGATCATCTCCGGCACAGCGGTGAAGAGGTCGGCCACAAGCCCGTAGTCGGCGACCTGGAAGATCGGCGCCTCCTCGTCCTTGTTGATGGCGACGATCACCTTCGAATCCTTCATCCCGGCCAGGTGCTGGATCGCACCCGAGATGCCGACCGCGACATAGAGATCGGGCGCCACGACCTTGCCGGTCTGTCCGACCTGCCAGTCGTTCGGCGCATAGCCCGAATCGACGGCCGCCCGGCTGGCACCCACCGCGGCGCCCAGCTTGTCGGCCAGTTTCTCGATCAGCGCGAAGTCGGTCTCGGACCCGACGCCGCGGCCCCCGGACACCACGATCCCGGCAGATGTGAGTTCCGGACGATCGGAAGCCGCCACCTTGTCCTCGACCCAGGACGACAGCGACCCGTCGGCGCCCGTTGCCACCGCCTCGACCGGGGCGGAACCACCCGCGGGGGCAGCGCCGAAGGTCGCGGTGCGGATCGTCATGACCTTGATGCGGTCGGCCGATTTCACTGTCTGGACGGCGTTGCCGGCATAGATCGGGCGCTCGAAGGTCTCGGCATCGACGACGCCCAGGACCTCGGAAATCACCATCACGTCCAGAAGCGCTGCCGCCCGCGGAAGGACCGACCGCGCGAAGGCGCCCGAGGCCGCGGCGATGTGGCCGTAGCCCGGCGCCAGCGACACGACCAGCGCGGCGGTGGGTTCGGCCATCCCGTGGCAGAACACATGGTCGCCCGCGAACAGCACCTTCGCGACACCCTGCAAGGTCGCCGCCTCGGCCGCCGCGGCGTCGCCGCCCTGGCCCGCGATCAGCACATGCACCTCGCCCAGGGGCGCCACGGCCGTCAGCGCCTTCGACACGGCATCGGTGGCCAGCTTGCCGTCGACAACTTCGCCCAGAAGAAGAACGGCCATGTCAGATCACCCCCGCTTCGTCTTTCAGTTTCGCGATGAGTTCGGCGACCGACCCCACCTTGACACCCGCCTTGCGGCCGGCCGGTTCGACCGTCTTGACCACCGACAGGCGCGGCGACACGTCCACGCCGTAGTCGGCGGGAGTCTTTTCATCCAGCTGCTTCTTCTTGGCCTTCATGATGTTCGGCAGGCTGGCATAGCGCGGTTCGTTCAGACGCAGGTCCACCGTGACGACCGCCGGCAGCTTCACCTTCACCGTCTGCAGGCCTCCGTCGACCTCGCGCGTCACGGTCGCATGATCACCCTCGACCGCGATTTCCGATGCAAAGGTCGCCTGTGCCCAGCCCAGCAGCGCGGCCAGCATCTGCCCGGTGGCGTTCATGTCGTTGTCGATGGCCTGCTTTCCGCACAGGATCAGGCCCGGGGCTTCCTCCTTCGCCACGGCAGCCAGCAGCTTGGCCACCGCCAGCGGCTCGATGTCGGTGTGCACGTCCGACGCCGCCTCGATCAGGATGGCGCGGTCGGCGCCCATGGCGAGCGCGGTGCGCAGCGTCTCCTGCGCCTGGCGGACACCGATCGACACCGCGACGATCTCGGTCGCCACGCCCTTTTCCTTCAGGCGGATCGCCTCTTCCACGGCGATCTCGTCGAAGGGGTTCATGCTCATCTTGACGTTGGCCAGATCGACCCCCGACCCGTCGGCCTTGACCCGCACCTTCACGTTGTAGTCGATGACCCGCTTGACCGGCACCAGAACCTTCATCGGCCCTCACCTCCTCGGACGACAGATTGTTGCGGCGCTGAATAGCCGTTTGCGCGGCCCCGTGACAGTGCAAATGCGACCCGCCGGCGCGGCGCGACGCCGCGTTCCGGGGCGGTTTGTCATCGGCAGGGGCGCAGGCTAGGGTCGCGGCCGCAAGAGGGGGCGCACCCGATGATCGAGGTCTATTTCGCTGCCGGCCGCCACCGCTGGCCCGAATACGAGGCCACACTGCGGCAGGCGCTGGCAGCGGCCGGTTTGAACGCCCGGCTGTCCCCGGAGGCACCGGCCGACCCGGCCGCGGTGGACTACATCATCTTCGCCCCGGGCGGCGAGATCGACGATTTCGCTCCCTTCACCCGTACCCGTGCCGTGCTGAACCTCTGGGCAGGGGTCGAGCGGATCGTCGGCAACCCGACGCTGACCCAGCCCCTGTGCCGGATGGTGGACCCGGCCCTGACCGAGGGAATGGTGGAATACGTTGCCGGCCACGTGCTGCGCCATCATCTCGGAATGGATGCGGCGATCGGGCGGACGGATGCGGTCTGGGATCCGGTGGTGCCGCCGCTGGCGCGCGAACGGCCGGTCGCCATGCTGGGGATGGGCGAACTGGGCAGCGCCTGCGCGCGGGCGCTCGTCGCCCTTGGCTTTCCCGTGACGGGTTGGGCCGGGCGCCCGCGCGACGCGGGCGACATCCTGGTGGAACATGGGCGCGACGGGCTGCGCAGGGCGCTGTCGGGCGCCCAGATCGCCGTCACCCTGCTGCCGCGGACGCCCGGCACCGACAATCTGCTGGATGCCGAGACGCTGGGCTGGCTGCCGCGCGGTGCGGTGGTGATCAACCCCGGGCGCGGGCATCTGATCGACGACGACGCGCTGATCGCGGCGCTGGATGAGGGGCAGGTCGGCCACGCCACGCTGGACGTGTTCCGCACCGAACCGTTGCCGCCCGACCATCCGTTCTGGCATCACCCCCGCGTCACCGTCACCCCCCATGTCGCAGCCGAGACCCGGCCCGCCTCGGCGTCGCGCGTGGTGGCCGAGAACATCCGCCGGGGCGAGGCCGGGCTGCCCTTCCTGCACCTCGTGGTTCGGGGGCGGGGCTACTGAAGGTCAGGTGAAGCGGTTGTCGCGCGGAAAGCCGCGCGGCGCCATGCGGCCGGCGCCGGCGCGCGGGCCCAGCCATTCGGCCAGGTCGGGCTCGGTGCGGGTGCGCCCGGCCGGGTCCTTCCACGACAGGCCCTGCGCCAGCACGAAGGTGGTGGCATCCGCGAGCCCGCCGTCCTTGTATTTCTGCAACCGCACGCCCTTGCCGCGCGCCATTTCGGGCAGATCGGCCAGCGGAAAGACCAGAAGCTTGCGGTTGTCGCCGACGACCGCCACATGGTCGCCTTGAACCGGAATGCACAGCGCGGTGCGCGCACTGTCGCGCAGCGTCAGCACCTGCTTGCCCGCCCGGGTCTGCGCGACCACCTCGTCGGCCGGCACCACGAACCCGTCGCCGTCGGTCGAGGCGACCAGAAACCGGGTGCCGGGACGGTAGATCACCAGATCCACGATCTCGGCCTCGTTCGGAAGGTCCACCATCAGGCGCAGCGGTTCGCCCATGCCCCGCCCGCCGGGCAGGTTTGCGGCGGTGACGGTGTAGAACCGCCCGTTCGAGCCGACGACCAGGATGCGGTCGGTCGTCTCGGCATGGAACAGAAAGCGAGGTCCGTCGCCGTCCTTGAACTTGAGTTCGGTATCAAGCGGCTGGTGCCCCTTCATGCTGCGCACCCAGGCCATGCGCGAACAGATCACCGTGACCGGCTCGCGCTCGATCAGCGTCTCGGGCGCAACCTCCGGCAACTCGCCGGCTTCGGCAAGGCCGGTGCGCCGGGCGCCGCCGGGGGCCGAACGGCCGAACTTCGCCTGAACCTCGGCCAGTTCGGCGGCGATGCGCACCCATTGCGCAGCCGGATCGGACAGCAGATCCTCGAGCCCTGCCCGCTCGGCCAGAAGCGCGTCGCGCTCGGCCACCAGTTCCATCTCCTCCAGCCGCCGCAGAGACCGAAGCCGCATGTTCAGGATCGCCTCGACCTGCATCTCGGACAGTTCGCCCTCGCCCGGCGCAGGGCTGCGATAGTCCTTTTCCGAGCTCGCACGCACATGCCTGCGCCCCCAGGTCTCGCGCATCAGCGCCGCCTTGGGGTCGTCGTCGTAGCGGATGATGTCGATCACCCGGTCGAGGTTGAGGTAGGTGATCAGCAGGCCTTCAAGGATTTCCAGCCGGTGGTCGATCTTCTCCAGCCGGTGACGGCTGCGCCGCAAGAGAACCTCGCGCCGGTGGTCGAGAAAGGCGCGCAGCACCTCCTTGAGCGAACAGACTTTCGGCACGCGGCCGTCGATCAGCACGTTCATGTTGAGCGCGAAGCGCACCTCGAGGTCGGAGTTGCGCATCAGCAGGCCCATCAGCATCTCGGGGTCCACCGTGCGGGCGCGGGGCTCCAGCACGATGCGCACGTCCTCGGTGCTTTCATCGCGCACATCGGCCAGCACCGGCACCTTCTTGGTCTGGATGAGTTCGGCCAGCTTCTCGATCAGCTTGGACTTGGCCACCTGATAGGGGATCTCGGTGACGACCACCTGCCATTGCCCGCGCCCCAGATCCTCGACCTGCCAGCGCGCGCGCAGCCTGAGCGCGCCGCGGCCTGTCCGGTAGGCCTCGGCGATCACCTCGGGCGGGTCCACCAGCAGCCCGCCGGTCGGGAAATCGGGGCCGGGCACATGCGCCATCAGGGCCGTGTCCGCCACCTCGGGGTCGCGGATCAGGTGCAGGCAGGCGTCGATCAGTTCGTGCAGGTTGTGGGGCGGCACGTTGGTCGCCATGCCGACCGCGATGCCGCTGGCGCCATTGGCCAGAAGGTTGGGATAGGCCGCGGGCAGGACCACGGGTTCTTCCAGCCGGCCGTCGTAGTTGGGGCGGAAATCGACCGCGGTCTCGTCGATGCCTTCCAGCAGCGCCTCGGTCAGGGCGGTGATGCGCGCCTCGGTGTAGCGGCTGGCGGCGGGGTTGTCGCCGTCGATGTTGCCGAAGTTGCCCTGCCCGTCCACCAGCGGGTAGCGCATGGCAAAATCCTGCGCCAGGCGCACCATCGCGTCGTAGATCGCGGCATCGCCGTGGGGGTGGAAGTCACCCATCGTGTCGCCGGCAATCTTGGCCGACTTCAGGAAACCGCCGTTCGGCGTCAGCCGCAGTCGCCGCATGGCCCAGAGGATGCGGCGGTGCACGGGCTTGAGCCCGTCGCGCGCATCTGGCAGCGCGCGGTGCATGATCGTGGACAAGGCGTAGGTCAGATAGCGCTCGCCGATCGCCCGGCGCAGCGGTTCGGCCAGGGTCACAGGCTCGTCCGGGGGCTCGATCTTGGGGTCTTCTGGCGCATCGGTCATGCATGTGGTGTAAGGCGAGGGAACCGGACGGTCCAGTGGCGAGTTTTCATCCTACGGGGCGGTTCCGGCGGGACGATTTTTCCCGGTTATCGGCGCGTCCGGGATGGTAAAGACTTCGCAACGTGTCAGGGAATCGGTAGTCTGGTCGCATGTTCAGGTTGTTGCTGCTTCTGTGTGGAGGAATGTTCCTCGCGCTTCTGATCGGCGGTCAGGATCGCGGACAGGTGCGTTTCGACCTGATGGCGAAAGAGGAACCCGCGCCCCCTGCCCTGCCCGCGCCGGCCAAGGCGGCGCCGGCACCGGTCGTGCCGGTGGCCTTCGTGCCCGCCCCGGCGCCGGCCCCCGAACCTGTGACACGACCGCTGCCCGAAGCCGTGGCCGCCGTCCCCGCGCCGGCGCCGGAACCGGCCGCGGTCGCGGAACCCGAGCCGTTGCGCGTCATGTATGTGGCCTCCGCAGCGATCAACGTGCGCGGCGGACCGTCGACCAACGATGCGGTGGTCGGCCGGCTGACCCGCAACGAGGCGGTGCAGGTGGTGGCCGAGGCCGGCGATGGCTGGGTACAGGTCCGCATCGAGGGCGACGGAATCGAAGGGTACGTCGCCGCCCGCCTGCTGACCGACCGCGCGCCCTGATTTGCCTTTCCCCCGGTCGGCCGCTATCTGCGCCCGATCATCACGGGGGCGGCCATGGCGCAGCGCAGCATCCTCATCACCGGCTGTTCCTCGGGCATCGGGCTCGACGCAGCGCGCAGCCTCCACGCCCGTGGCTGGAAGGTGTTCGCCACCTGCCGGGCCGAGACCGACTGCGAACGCCTGCGGACCGAGGGGCTGGACAGCTTCCGGCTCGACTACACCGACCCCGCGAGCATCGCCGGTGCGGTGGAGCGCGCGGCGGAGGCCACGGGCGGGCGGCTCGATGCACTGTTCAACAATGGCGCCTATGCCTGCCCCGGCGCGGTCGAGGACCTGCCGACCGACGCGCTGCGCGCGATCTTCGAGACCAACCTCTTCGGCTGGCACGACCTGACGCGCCGGGTGATCCCGATGATGCGGGCGCAGGGGGCGGGGCGGATCGTGCAGTGTTCGTCGGTGCTGGGCTTTGTCGGGCTGAAATGGCGCGGCGCCTATGTGGCGACGAAACATGCGCTCGAGGGGCTTTCGGACGTGATGCGGCTGGAAATGGCGGGCACCGGCATCGAGGTCATCCTGATCGAACCCGGCCCGATTGCCACCCGCATCCGCGAGAACGCGATCCCGCATTTCGAGCGCTGGATCGACTGGCGCGCCTCGGCCAGGTCGGCGGAGTATGCGGGCCTTCTGGACCGGCTGTACAAGCCGGCGCAGAAGAAGGACCGCTTCGAGTTGCAGCCGGATGCCGTGACGGCCAGGCTGATCCATGCGCTGGAAAGCCCGCGCCCCCGCGCGCGCTACCACGTCACGACGCCGACCCACGCGATGGGGGCGCTGCGCCGCGTCCTGCCGACACGCGCGCTCGACTGGGTGCTGCGGCGGGGCTGACCCCCCCCCTCGCATTTCGCCCGCCAGCCGCTAGACTGTTCCTGACCGAAGCCGGAGCGCCGACCATGCTGAAAGACCCGCTGTTCATCGTCGCGGCCATCGCCTGCCTCGGCGTGCTGGCCATCCTGATGGTCGGGATCGGCGGCTTCGCCAAGGGCGGCGATTTCAACCGCAAGCATGCCAACCGCCTGATGCGCTGGCGGATCTATGCGCAGGCCGGGGCGGTCGCCCTGATCCTGCTGTTCGTCACATTGCGCGGCGCTTTGGGGGAATAGCCATGGTCGTGCTGTCCAAGATCTACACGAAGACCGGAGACGCGGGAGAAACCGCACTCGGCAACGGCGCGCGGGTGGCCAAGCACGCGCTGCGGGTGCAGGCCTACGGCACGGTGGACGAGACGAACGCCACCATCGGTCTGGCGCGCCTGCATGCGGAGGGCGAGATCGACGCGGCACTGGCGCGGGTGTCGAACGACCTCTTCGACCTCGGCGCCGATCTCTGCACACCCGACCGGCACCTGGACGCGACGCTGCCCTACACCCCCCTGCGCATGATCGAGCCACAGGTCGCGCGGCTCGAGGCCGAGATCGACGCCTGGAACGACCCCGCGCGGCTGAAGCCGCTCCGGTCCTTCATCCTGCCGGGGGGCAGCGCACTGGCCGCGCATCTTCACCTGTGCCGCACCGTCTGCCGGCGGGCCGAGCGGCTGGTGGTGGAACTGGCCACGATGGAGGACGTGAACCCCGAGGCGGTGCGCTATCTCAACCGGCTGTCGGACTGGTTCTTCGTGGCCGGCCGCATCGCCAACGATGACGGTGCGCGCGATGTCCTCTGGGTTCCGGGCCTGACGCGGGGGTAGCGGCGGAACGCGTCGTTCCGCGCCTCCCATCCCCCTCCCGCCCCGGGGCGCTACAAGACCCCAAGCCCCGACAGCCGCCGCGCCTGCCGCGCCATCAGCGCCTCGACCTCGGCGGCGCTGGCGGCATCCAGCGCCCCCCCCGGTCGGCGCAGGGACGGATGCGCCAGCACACCGCGCCTCCAGAGGACATGCTTGCGCACGGAAAGGCCCAGGCCCGGCTGCGCCTCCATTCGCAGCAGCGGCAGGATCGCGTCGAAGATGTCGTGCGCGCGTTCCGTGTCTCGCGCCGCCTGCGCCGAGATGATCGCCGCCAGCGCCTCGGGATAGGCGAAGCCCGTCATCGCCCCGTCGGCCCCGCGGGCCAGTTCCTCGGGCAGGAACTGCCCGCCGTTGCCGCACAGGATCGACAGCCGCCGGGTGCCCGCGGCCTCGGCCGCGCGCAGGGCGGTGATCTTGGAAAGCCCCGGCCAGTCCTCGTGCTTCAGCATGACGATGCTGGGGCAGGTCTCGGCCAGCCGCAGGATCACCGGCACCGGCACATGCACCCCCGTCACCAGCGGAAAGTCCTGCAGCACCAGGGGCACGCCGGGGAGCATGCCGGCCAGCGTCGCCATGTGCTCGACCAGTCCCGCATCGCCCTTCAGCCCCTGCGGATGCGCCGCCATCACGCCCGCCGCCCCCGCCTCCATCGCAACGCCCGCCAGCGCCGCCATGGCAGCGAACCCCGGCGCGGTGATGCCCACGACCACCTGCAACCGCGTGGCGCGGCAGACGCGCGCCACCAGCGCGGCGCTTTCCTCGGCCGACAGCTCCCGGGCGCACATCTTCCCCGCCTCGCCCATCACCCCGAGGATCGTCACGCCCTCGGCGCCCGCCCCCTCGTAGAGCGCCATGAGCCGGTCGAGGCTATCCCAGTCGATGGCGCCGTCGGGCAGGAAGGGCGTGGGGGCAACCGGGAACAAGCCACGGGCGGTGTTTGTCAGCAGGGACATTCGGTATCCTCAGGCGTCGGGGGGCAAGGGTGACTGGACCTCGATCTGATAGCCCTCGGGGTCGTCGAACACAAAGGCGGCGATGCGCAACTCGCGGTTGGTCCACAGGGGTGACAGGGCCATGACACCCTGCCCCGCGCACCAGCGGTGCCAGCCCGCCACATCCGGCACCCGCAGGCAGACCTGCACGGGCTTGTCGCCCGCCTGCGCCCGGTGCATCCCCCGCGTCTCGTCCACCAGCCCCAGATGCGCGCCCTGGCCCGCCGGCAGGCCCGGCGTGAGCGCATAGATCCGTGACCAGCCCTGGTCGATGGCGAGGGGCAGCCGCAGGACCCGCTCGTAGAAGGCCGCGGCCGCGGCCAGGTCGCGGACGTAGAGGAAGGTGATCGCCATGTCGGCGGGGGCGGGCGGGGTGTCGGCCATGCGCGCGACCCTGCCCGCGCCGGCAGGGCGGCGCAAGCCCTGCCACTTGGCGGCACAGACCCTTGCCGGGCGGGCGGGCCGCGCGCTAGGACGGGCGGGCCGCAGCCCCGCAAGGTGTCCCGATGCCCCAGGCCCCCGCCGCCCGTCCCGCCGTCCTCGTGCTGAACGGGCCGAACCTCAACCTGCTCGGCACCCGCCAGCCCGAGGTCTATGGCCGCGAGACGCTGGCCGACGTGGAAGCCGCCTGCATCGCGACGGGCGCCGACCTCGGGCTGACCGTCACCTGTCTGCAGTCGAACCACGAGGGGGCGCTGGTCGATGCGATCCAGGAGGCGCGCACCCATGCCGCGGCCATCGTCATCAACCCCGGCGCCTATTCCCACACTTCGGTTGCCATCCTCGATGCTCTGAACGCCTTCGACGGCCCCGTGATGGAGGTGCACATCTCGCAGATCCACCGGCGCGAGGCGTTCCGCCACCATTCCTGGGTCAGCCACCGCGCCGATGCGGTGATCGCAGGCGCCGGCACGCAGGGCTATTGCCTGGCGCTGCGGCGCGTCGCGCGGCTGCTGGCACCATGACCGCACCCCTGAACCCGCTTCGCGCGATGCTGGTCCAGGGGCGGCCGAGCTTCGGCCTGTGGTCGATGCTGCCGCATCCCTGGTCGGTCGAGGCGCTGGCCACCTGCGGCTTCGACTGGATGGTGATCGACACCGAACACACCGCCGTCACGCTGCCGCAGGTCATGACGCTCCTGCAGGCGATGGCGCCCTGGCCCTGCCTTCCCGTCGTGCGCAGCGGGTCGGCCGATCCGGTGGAGATCAAGCGCCTGCTCGACCTCGGGGCGCAGACCCTCGTGATCCCCAACATCCAGTCGGCAAATGAGGCGCGGGCGGCAGTGGCCGCCACGCGCTACCCGCCCGAAGGCATCCGCGGCGCGGCGGGG
>DAOLBY010000105.1:0-2322 GCA_035324325.1 Paracoccaceae bacterium
TGCACGCCTTCGGACAGGAAGGCGAGGCCGTCCGGGCGTTCGATGCGCTGGGTCGTGTCGAGCCGGACGCCGTCGATGACCGTCCCCGTCCGTGGCGGCGGGAAGGCCGATCCATCCGGCGCGTACTGCTCGACGACGAGGCGGGCATGGTCCTGACCTTGCTGGCTCTGCAACGGCCGGGTCAGGGGCGCGAGACCCTCCGGCAGCACGATCGACCATGTTGTGCCCGGCAATCGGACGGCCTCCTGCGCGAGGGCAATGGGCGCGAGCAGCAGCGACAAGCCGGCAAGGGCGCAGGCGGCAAGGCGGCGGAGAAATGTCGGGCCGGGCATCCTGGTGCTCCTGCGCGGGTTGCGACCATTGCGGCGAAAGGCGAAGGCGACTGAGCACGGCAAGGATGACACGTCGGGGCTGGCCGGAATACCCTCCGGCCAGGATCTGCCCCGACGGCGCAGGGGCATCACGAAAACCGGCAGCGCCGGGAGGCCGTTGCCGAAGGTGACGCGCCCGACAGGTCATCCTGCCCCGGCGCCGGGCCGGTGGCTTGCGCCGCCAGCCCGGCGTTGATACCACGCGGGCTTTCCAACCGCCGGACGCGCGCGCCATGAAGTTCCTCGATCTCGCCAAGGTCCAGATCCGCTCGGGCGGCGGCGGCGGCGGCTGCGTCAGCTTCCGGCGCGAGAAGTTCATCGAGTTCGGCGGCCCCGACGGTGGCGACGGCGGCGACGGCGGGTCGGTCTGGGCCGAGGCGGTGCAGGGCCTGAACACGCTGATCGACTACCGCTACCAGCAGCATTTCTTCGCGAAGAACGGCCAGCCCGGCATGGGCGCGCAGCGCACCGGCAAGTCGGGCGAGGACATCGTGCTGAAGGTGCCCGCCGGCACCGAGATCCTCGACGCCGACGAGGAGACGGTGATCGCCGATCTGGTCACGCCCGGCCAGCGCGTCCTGCTGGCGCGCGGCGGCAACGGCGGCTGGGGCAACCTGCGCTTCAAGTCCTCGACCAACCGCGCGCCGGCCAACGCCAATCCCGGCCAGCCGGGGGTCGAGCGCACGATCGTCCTGCGGCTGAAGCTGATCGCCGACGCGGGCCTGCTGGGCCTGCCCAATGCGGGCAAGTCGACCTTCCTGGCCGCGGTATCGAACGCCCGGCCGAAGATCGCCGACTACCCCTTCACCACGCTCGTTCCGAACCTCGGCGTCGTGGCGGTGGACGGGACCGAGTTCGTGATGGCCGACATTCCGGGACTGATCGAGGGGGCATCCGAAGGGCGCGGCCTCGGCACCCAGTTCCTCGCGCATGTCGAACGCTGTTCGGTCCTGCTGCACCTTGTCGATGGCACATCCCCGACCGTTGTCGCGGACTACCGCACCATCGTCGCCGAAATCGCCGCCCATGACGCGGTCCTGGGGCAGAAGCCCCGCGTCCTGGCGCTGAACAAGGCCGATGCGCTGGACGCGGCCACCCTGGGCCGCCGCCGCCGGGCGCTGGAGAAGGCTGCGGGCGGGCCGGTTCTGGTGGTCTCGGGCGCCACGGGCCGCGGGGTGCAGGAGGTGCTGCGCGCGCTGATGGAGCGTATCCGCGAGGGCCGGGTGCAGCCGCAGGAGGCCGCGCCTTGGCGGCCCTGAGCGCCACCGCGGCCCGCACCGCGCCCGATGTGGCCCGCGCGCGCCGGCTGGTCGTCAAGATCGGATCTGCCTTGCTGGTCGGGTCGGCGGGCCTGCGCGGCGACTGGCTGGCGGGACTGGCCGCGGATGTGGCGGCGGCGCGCAAGCGCGGGACCGATGTGGTGATCGTGTCGTCCGGGTCCATCGCGCTCGGTCGCAAGGTGCTGGGGCTGCCCGCCGGTGCCCTGCCGCTGGAACAGGCCCAGGCCGCCGCCGCCGTGGGCCAGATCCGCCTGGCGCGGGCCTATGAGGAGGCGCTGTCGCCCCATGGCATCGTGACCGGGCAGGTTCTGGTCACGCTCGAGGATACCGAGGACCGGCGCCGCTATCTCAACAGCCGGGCGACGATGCAGACGCTTCTGTCGCTCGGCGTCGTGCCCATCGTGAACGAGAACGACACCGTGGCGACCGACGAGATCCGCTTCGGCGACAACGACCGGCTCGCCGCGCTCGTCTCCCATCTGACCAGGGCCGACGCGCTCGTGCTGCTCTCGGACGTGGACGCGCTGTACGACGCACCGCCGACCTCCCCTGGTGCGCGCCGGATCGACCGGGTGGACGGGCCGGCCGACCTGGCCGACGTCCGGATCGGCGGCTCGGGCAGCGACGTGGGCACCGGCGGGATGGTGACCAAGCTGGACGCTGCCGCGATC
>DAOLBY010000105.1:2332-11978 GCA_035324325.1 Paracoccaceae bacterium
TCTATTCCGCCAACCCCAAGACCGACCCTGCGGCGCAGCGCTTCGACCTGGTCGAGCGCATCACCCCGACCATCGAGGCGATGGCGGGAGACCCCGTCAGCGGCCTGTCGAAGGGCGGCATGAAGACCAAGCTGCTGGCCGCGCGGACCGCGGTCGCGGGGGGCTGCGCCATGGCGATCATGGAAGGGTCGGTCATGCGCCCGCTGTCCGCGCTGGCCGCGGGCGCGCCGCGCACCTGGTTCCTGCCCGAGGCCGACCCCCAGGCCGCGCGCAAGCGCTGGATCGCGGCGATGAAGCCGAAGGGCGAGCTGACCGTCGATGCCGGGGCCGCGGCGGCGCTGGTGCAGGGCAAGTCGCTCCTGCCCGCCGGTGTGCGGGCGGTGGCGGGGCGTTTCGGCCGCGGCGACCCGGTGGCGATCCTGGGGCCTTCGGGAGAGGGTCTGGCCAAGGGCCTCGTGCGCTATACCGCGGCCGAGGCCGCGGCCATCGCCGGGCACCGGACCGCCGAGATCGAGGGGATCCTCGGCTATGCGGGCCGCGCGGCGATGGTCCACCGCGACGACATGGTGGAATGAAGGGGACGGCGATGGACGGCAGCGCGCATGACGACCTGATCGACACCCTGGGGCGGGCCGCCCGCGCAGCCGCCCAGGTTCTGGCCACGGCGCCGGCGGCGCAGAAGGCGCAGGCGCTGGAGGCCGCCGCGGATGCGGTGCAGGCCGCCGAGGGGGCGATCCTGGCCGCGAATGCGCGGGATCTGGAGGCGGCCGAGGGCCGCGGACTATCGGGCGCCATGCTGGACCGGCTGCGCCTGACGCCCGACCGAATCGGGGCCATCGCCGCCGGGCTGCGCGCGGTGGCCGCGCAGGACGACCCTGTGGGCCGGGTGCTGGCCGACTGGACCGTGCCCTCGGGGCTTCACATCCGGCGGGTGGCCACGCCCCTCGGCGTCGTGGGGGTGATCTACGAAAGCCGCCCCAACGTGACGGCCGATGCCGGCGCCCTGTGCCTGAAGGCCGGCAATGCCGTGATCCTGCGGGGCGGCAGCGAAAGCGCGCATTCCTCGGCCGCGATCCATGGGTGCATGGTCGCGGGGCTGCGGGCCGCAGGCCTGCCCGAGGCTTCGGTGCAACTGGTGCCCGACCAGGACCGGGCGCATGTGGCGGCGATGCTGCGGGCGGTCGAATGGATCGACGTGATCGTGCCGCGGGGGGGCAAGGGCCTCGTGGGTCTCGTGCAGGCCGAGGCGCGGGTGCCGGTCTTCGCGCATCTGGAGGGCATCTGCCATGTCTACCTCGACCGCGCCGCCGACCCCGAGAAGGCGCGGCGCGTCGTGCTGAACGCCAAGACCCGCCGGACCGGCATCTGCGGGGCGGCCGAATGCCTGCTGATCCACCGCGATCTGGTGGCGGGCCTCGGCGCGCAGGTCATCGCCGATCTGGTCGCCGCAGGGGTCGAGGTGCGGGCGGGCGCGGGGCTCACGCATCTGCCGGGCGTGGTGCCCGCGGCGCCCGAGGATTTCGGGCGCGAGTTCCTCGACATGATCATCGCCGCGGCGGTGGTCGAGGATGTGGAGGGCGCCATCGCCCATATCCGCCGCCATGGCAGCAGCCACACCGAAAGCATCCTGACCGAGGATGACGCCGCGGCCGCGCGATTCTTTGCAGGGCTCGACAGCGCGATCCTGATGCGCAATGCCTCGACCCAGTTCGCCGACGGGGGCGAGTTCGGGATGGGCGCCGAGATCGGCATCGCCACCGGCAAGATGCACGCCCGCGGGCCGGTCGGGGCGGAACAGCTGACGAGCTTCAAGTATCTGGTGACGGGCAACGGGACGGTGCGGGGCTGAGGGGGCGGCCGGGCTTGCCGGTCAGAACCCGATGGCCACGCTGCCCTCGCCCGGTTCGACCGCCAGCCGCAGGCCCGCGGCCCGGGCATCGGCCTTCAGCAGCGCGAACTGCACCTGACCCGCACCGATGGCCGGGGCGGGGGCGGAGCCGGCCAGCCAGTCCCAGAGCGCCGTCTCGATGCGCAGGCGCCTGCCCGTCCCCGTCACGCGCCACCCCCGGGCTGCCTGTGCGATCACGATCGTCCCGCCCGCAGGCAGCGCATGTTCGATGCACATCGCCGCCAGCAAGGCGCGGCGCACCTCGGCCCGGCCCGCCTCGGCCCCCGCCTGCCAGTCGAAGGCCAGACGCCCGCCCTGCGCCACCTCCGCCAGCAACCCCGCCACCTCGGACCGCCCCACGCGGGCCTCGGACCCGGCCGAGCCGAAGGCCAGCCGCAGGAACCTTACCCGGGCCGAGGCCTGCGCGGCGCTGTCGGCGATCAGCTGTGCCTCGGGTCCGGTCGCCGGACCCGCCATCGACAACAGTTCCACCCCGTTGCCGATGGCGCCGATGGGGCTGATAAGGTCGTGACAGATGCGCGCGGCGACCAGCCCGGGCAGGTCGGGCATGGGGGGATCGGTCGGAAAGGCCATGGAATGAACGCGCTCCTCGAACCGGGGATGCTGGTCCTGCATCCCGACCGGCCCGACTGGGGCCTCGGTCAGGTGCAGTCGAGCATCGGCGACCGCATCACCGTGAACTTCGAACATGCCGGCAAGGTGGTGATCGACGGCCGCCGCGTCGCGTTGCGGCGGCATTTCGGCCCGGCACCCCAAGGCTAGGGCCGCGTCGGCCCCTGTTCAACCCGTGATTGTGCAGGGCCGACGTGCCCCGGCGGAAGGTGTTGCAATGCTGCCCCCCCGCCCCTATCACCTGCCGCGCGCGGGGGCGGCCCCCGCCGCGGGGAGGGCGATGCAGACCGACGATCCGCACCTGACGTTGCGGCTGGCCCGCGACGCGCGCGACCTGCGCGCGGCACAGCGCCTGCGCTACCGCGTCTTCGTGCAGGAACTGGGTGGCGACGGCCCGCTGGTCGACCACGACGCGCAGCTCGAGGCCGATGCCTTCGACCCGGTGTTCGACCACCTGATCCTGACCGACAGCCGCCGCAATGCCGCGGCGCTCGACGATGTGGTGGGGGTCTACCGGCTGCTGCCGGGCGACCGGGCAGCGGCGCACGGGCGCTTCTATTCCGAGGACGAATACGACCTGACACCGCTGCGCGCCTCGGGCCGGCGACTGGTGGAACTGGGACGGTCCTGCGTCCATGCCGACTATCGCGGCGGATCGGCCATGTTCCACCTGTGGAACGGGCTGGCCGACTATGTGCTGTCGCGCGGCATCGAGGTGCTGTTCGGGGTGGCAAGCTTCCACGGCCGCGATCCCGCACCGCTGGCGCAGGCGCTGTCCTGGCTCTACCACCACCACCTCGCCCCGCCTGCGCTGCGCGTCACCGCACGGCCGGAATGCCGGCAGGAGATGGCGCTGATGCCGAAGGACGCACTCGACCGCAAAACGGCGATGCTGTCGACGCCGGCGCTGATCAAGGCGTACCTGAGACTTGGCGGTTTCGTGGGCGACGGGGCCTGGATCGACCATGCCTTCAACACCACCGATGTCTGCCTGATCATGGACACCGCGCGGATGAGCGCCAAGCACCGCGACTTCTACCTCCGCAAGCAGGGGCGCGAATGACGCCGGCAGACGGCGACTGGCGCAAGGCGCGGCTGGCGCCCTGGCGGCCCGGCCCTGCGGAGCGGTTGCGCGGCCTGCTGCGCGGGGCGGTCATCGGGGTTGTCACCTATGGCTGCCTGATCCCTCTGCTGGTCCTGCGCATCCCCGAACGGCTGTTCTGCGGCCACCGCCGCCCCTTGACGCCCTTCATCACCCAGTTCGTCTGCCGCTCGGCACTGCGGCTGATGGGGCTGCGTCTGACGGTCGAGGGGCGGCCGATGCAGGGGCAGGGGGCCATCGTGGCCAACCACGCGTCCTGGCTCGACATCTTCGTGCTGAACGCCTGCGACCGGGTGTTTTTCGTGGCGAAGTCCGAGGTTGGTGGCTGGCCCGGCATCGGCTGGCTGGCGCGCGCCACCGGCACGGTGTTCATCGCCCGCAACGGGGCCGAGGCCAGGGCCCAGACCGCGCTTTTCGAGACGCGGCTGCACCTCGGCCATCGGCTCCTGTTCTTCCCCGAGGGCACCTCGACCGACGCGCTGCGCGTCCTGCCGTTCAAGTCGACGCTGTTCGCGGCCTTCCTGGCGCCGGGACTGCGCGACGACCTGTCGATCCAGCCCGTGAGCGTGGCCTACCGCGCCCCCCCCGGCGCCGACCCGCGGCTCTATGGCTGGTGGGACGACATGGATTTCGGCCCCCATTTCCTCCGCGTGCTGGCCCAGAGCCCGCAGGGGGCGGTGCATGTGACCTTCCACCCCCCCCGGCGTGCCGCCGACTTCCCCGACCGGAAGGCGCTGGCCGCAGCCTGCGAGGCCGCGGTTCGGGCAGGGCATGCGGCGAGGCAGGGCGCCGGCCCGACCCGGTCCTAGCCGATGGCCGCGTCCAGCGCGCGCAGGGCCGCCACGGGATCGGCGGCGCGCCAGACCTCTTCGCCGAGGGCGAAGAAATCGGCGGCGGGGGCAAGTCGGGCCACGATTTCGGGCGTCAGCCCGCCCTCGGCCACCACCGGAACCTCGATCATCTGCGACCACCAGTCGAACAGGTCAGGGTCGGCCACTGCCCCGTCGCCCAGTCCGGTGGCCGCCGCCGGACCGAAGGACACGTAATCCGCCCCCGCCTCGGCCGCGTTGATCCCCTCGTGGCGCGTCGTGCCGCAGAAGGCCCCGACGATGGCATCGGCCCCGAGGTCCTTGCGCACCTTGCGCAGCGAGCGCGCGCCGTCGGTCAGGTGAACCCCGTCGAGCCCGAGGCGCTGCGCCAGCAGCACATGCGTCTCGATCACCACCGCAACGTCGCGGTCGTGCGCCACGGGGCGCAGCGCATCGGCCGCCCGCGCGATGGCGTCGAGGTCGCGCCCCGCCGGCGCCAGCCGCAGGCAGGCCACCGGCACCGCATCCAGCACCCGGGCCAGCGTCTCGGCGAAGGGCGCGGGGTCGAAGGCGGGGGGCGTGACCAGGACGATCTGGGGGCGTTCGGGCGCTTGCGGCATCGGGCACCTGCGGGCTGCGGGACGGCCCCCCTTAGCGCAGGCGCGGGCGGCTGGCCATGGGGGCCGATGCGGGGGCTTGCGCGGGCCGTGCCCGCACGGCTATCAGCCCCCCCCATGGCCGAGCCCGTCCCCCCCGTCTTTGTCCTCGTGCGCCCGCAGATGGGCGAGAACATCGGCGCGAGCGCCCGCGCCATGCTGAACTTCGGGCTGATGCGGATGCGGCTCGTGGCCCCGCGCGACGGCTGGCCGAACCCGCAGGCCGTGGCCATGGCCAGCGGCGCGGGTCGGGTTCTGGACCACGCGGCCCTGTTCCCCGACATGGCCGCCGCGCTGGCCGACTGCCAGCGCGTCTATGCCACCACCGCGCGGCCGCGCGACATGGTGAAACCCGTGATGACGCCCGCGGCGGCGATGGCCGAGGCCCGCGTGCTGGCGGGGCAGGGCGTTCGCACGGCCTTCGTCCTTGGCCCCGAGCGGACGGGGCTCGAGACCGAGGACATCCTGCCCGCGCAGGCGATCGTCACGGTGCCGGTGAACCCCGATTTCCCCTCGCTCAACCTGGCGCAATGCGCCCTTCTGCTGGCTTACGAGTGGCACCGCGCCGGCGACTCGACGCCGCCCGAGCGGCTGCATCTGGCCGGCGGGGACCTTGCCACGGCCGAGGAGGTTGCGCGCCTTGGGGACCATTTCGAGGAGCGGCTGGGCGATGCGGGGTTCTTCTTTCCCGCCGACAAGGCGGCGCATATGAAGGCCAACCTGCGGACGATGTGGGCGCGGCTGGGCCTGACGCGGGGCGAGGTGCAGACCTTCCACGGCATGCTGCGCCAGATCGCCTGGAAGCTGAAGCGGCAGGACGGGGGCTAGCTGCCCGACCGCCCGGGCGCTTGCGGCGCCAGCATCCGGCGGAACAGGGTGTCGAGGAAGGGGCCGGCCTCGGCCAGAGGGTCGCGGGCCGGGCCGAGGACGGCACGCACCTGCATGTCGAAATCGGCGTAGTGCTGGGTCAGCGCCCAGATCGAGAAGATCAGGTGGTGCGGGTCGCTGCGGGCCAGCCGCCCGGCCTCCATCCACCCCGCGATCAGGGCGCACTTGGCGTCGACGAGGCGTTTCAGGTCGCCCTCGATCGCCGCACGCATCCGCGGCGCGCCTTGCAGGATCTCATTGGCGAAGAGCCGGCTCTCGCGGGGGTAGTCGCGCGCGAGGTCGAGCTTGCGGCGGACATAGGCCAGCATCTCTCCCAGCGGCTCGCCCGCCGGGTCGAGCGCGCGCAGGGGGTCGAGCCAGGTGTCCAGAAGCCCGGTCAGAAGGCGCGCGTGGATCGCCTCCTTGGAGGGGAAGTAGTAGAGCAGGTTCGGCTTCGACAGCCCCGCCACCTCGGCGATCTGGTCGAGCGTGGCGCCGCGAAACCCCTGCGCCGAGAACACCTCGAGCGCGGCCCCGAGGATCGTGTCCTGGTTGCGCGCCTGGATGCGGGTGCGGGGCCGGCTGTGGTTCATCTTCGCGGCGTGGCCTTCGGGGATTCGGGGGCGGCCTTGACGGCGCGGGGGCCGATGGTAACGTGGTCCTGATCGTCCGGTCAAATCCGCCGGACTGCATTTTCCGGCAAGGATCCCCCCCATGGCGCTCGACCGCAAGCCCAACGACCTCGATGCCTTCTGGATGCCGTTCACCTCGAACCGGCAGTTCAAGAAGGCGCCGCGCATGTTCGTGGGTGCCAAGGACATGCATTACACCACGCAGGACGGGCGCGAGGTGCTGGACGGCACCGCGGGCCTCTGGTGCTGCAACGCGGGCCATTGCCGTCCGAAGATCACCGAGGCGATCCAGCGCCAGGCGGCCGAACTGGACTATGCGCCGGCCTTCCAGATGGGCCACCCGGCGGCCTTCGAGCTGGCCAACCGCGTGCTCGACATCGCGCCGGAGGGGATCAGCCATGTGTTCTACACGAACTCCGGATCGGAAAGCGTTGAAACGGCGCTGAAGATCGCCATCGCCTACCAGCGGGCGATCGGGCAGGGCACGCGCACGCGGCTGATCGGGCGGGAACGCGGCTATCACGGCGTCAACTTCGGCGGCATCTCGGTCGGCGGCATCGTCAACAACCGCCGCCACTTCGGCGCGCTGCTGGCCGGCGTGGACCACCTGCCGCACACCCACCTGCCGGCGCAGAACGGCTTCACCCGCGGCCAGCCCGAGCATGGCGCGAACCTTGCCGACGATCTGGAGCGGATGGTCGCCCTGCACGGGGCCGAGACCATTGCCGCGGTGATCGTGGAACCCGTAGCCGGATCGACCGGCGTGATCCTGCCGCCCAAGGGCTATCTGGAACGGCTGCGCGCGCTCTGCACCAAGCACGGCATCCTGCTGATCTTCGACGAGGTCATCACCGGCTTCGGCCGCCTGGGCGCGCCCTTCGCGGCGCAGTTCTTCGGGGTCAAGCCCGACCTGATGACCACTGCCAAGGGGCTGACGAACGGCGTCATCCCGATGGGGGCCGTGCTGACCACGCGCGAGGTGCACGACGCCTTCATGCAGGGCCCGGAGCACATGATCGAACTGTTCCACGGCTACACCTACAGCGGCAACCCGATCGCCAGCGCCGCCGGCATCGCCACGCTGGAAACCTACCGCGAGGAGGGGCTGTTCGAGCGTGCTGCCGACATCGCCCCCTACTGGGAAGAGGCGCTTCACTCGCTCAAGGGCCTGCCGCATGTCATCGACATCCGCAATCTCGGGCTGATCGGGGCGGTGGAACTGGACCCGATCGCGGGCGAGCCCACCAAGCGCGCCTTCCAGGCCTTCCTCGATGCCTACGACCGCAACATCCTGATCCGCACCACCGGCGACATCATCGCCATGTCGCCGCCGCTGATCATCGAGAAGGAGCATATCGACCGGCTGATCGGCACGCTGGCCGAGGTGCTGAAGCGGCTGCACTGAGGGAAAGCGGCGCCGAATGCGGCGCCGGAGCGCGCCCTGATTCTTCCCAAGATCGGCCACACCCGCCGGCGACACTCGATTCGCGGCCATGGGATGGCGCGCGTCGTGTGTCATTCGAACGGAGGGCGTGTGCATGCCCCTGACCTATACAGGCATCTTTCTGGGCACCGGGCCGCTGATCGACCTGATCGAGGGCGACAATGTCGCGGATAATGCGGCCAGCCTGAACGGGCTGACCTTCGGCGGCGTGCAGAATGCGCTGGTCAACAACATCGTCACGATCACTTCGCAGAACATCGGCGGCAGCGCCACGGCGCTGGACCAGAACAACAACGTTGCCAACGACCAGTTCGTGGTCAACGACGGCAGCGGACCGGTCACATATGTCTTCGACGCGGTTGCGGCCTTCAACATCACCATCACCTACATCGACGGCACGACCGCGAATGTCGTCGGCGTCATCTTCCAGTCCACCACGGGCGAATTGTACCTCGCCCCGGGCATCGCCGCCGGCGGTGCCTACAACACCGCACTGACAGCGGCGCCGATCCGCTCGGTCACCGTCGGCACACCGACGACGACCTCCGCTGCGGGCCTTGCCATCGACCGCGCCGCACTGAACTTCCCCACCTGTTTCGTGCAAGGCACCCGGATCGAGACCGCCGGCGGCCGGCGGCCGGTGGAGCGGCTGCGGCCCGGCGATCTGGTCGAGACCGCCGACCACGGACCAAGGCCCCTGCGCTGGATCGGCCGGCGCCACTATACGCAGGCCGAAGTGGCGGCGCAGCCCGAACTTGCGCCCGTGCGCATCGCTGCCGGGGCGCTGGGCCCGGGACTTCCGCAGCGCGATCTCCGGCTGTCGCGCCAGCACCGGCTGGTCGTGTCGTCACAGATCGCGCGGCGCATGGCGGGCGCGGGCCAGGGGCCGGTGGCCGGCCATCACTTGTGCGGCCTACCCGGAATCGCCCCCGATCCGGGGCAGGGGGGCGTGACGTACTGGCATCTGATGTTCGACGCACATGAGATCGTGCTGGCCGAGGGCGCAAGGGCAGAATCCTTCCTGCCCGGTCCGATGGCCCTGGCCGCACTGGAGCCCGGGGCGCGTGCCGAGGTACGGGCGATCCTGCGGGAGGGCACCGGGAGCCTCGCCCTGGCGCGCCCCGTGCTCACGGGGAATCGCGCCCGACGGCTGACCGACCGGCACGCACGAAACCTGCGCAATCCCATCGCGGCATAGAGGATTCGTCTGGCCTGTCCGAGTATCGTGCAAGAAACAGCGGCGTTCTGAGGAAAACTCCGCGTTTCATGCCAGCGAGTCAAGTGCACCAGGCGGCATTTGCGAAAACCTTCCGCCCCGTTTCGATCATAGACCGCGCAACGTTGATCGGAAGGGGTCGGGCGATGCGCATCGTGGTTCTGGGGGCAGGGGTCATCGGGGTCAGCACGGCCTTTGAACTGGCGCAGGCGGGCCACGAGGTCACCGTGATCGACCGGCAGGCCGGCCCGGCGCTGGAGACCTCCTTCGCCAATGCGGGCGAGGTCAGCCCCGGCTACTCGGCCCCCTGGGCCGCGCCCGGCATCCCCATGAAGGCGCTGAAATGGATGTTCCAGACCCATGCGCCTCTGGTCCTGCAGCCGAAGCTTGACCTCCAGC
>DAOLBY010000106.1:0-11969 GCA_035324325.1 Paracoccaceae bacterium
CGCTGCGCGCACCAGCGTCGCGTGGCCGCCAAGACGCGCCAGCGCCCCCCGCAGCCGTCCCGCACCGCCGTCGCCGGCATCCGGCAGGCAAAGCCAGATCCGGCCCCCGCCCCAGTCCAGAAGCGCCGGCGCACCATCTTCCGCCTGGACCGCTGCCAGAAACTCCGGCGCATCGGTCGCCATCAGATGCACCCGCCAGACCGACCCCGCGCGCCCGGCGAATTCGGCCACGTCGCGCACCCCGCGCCAGCGAGCGGCCGAGGTCTCGGCCCCCTCGACCTCCCAGCCCCGGCCCATCATGTCGCGCAGCCGGCCCGTGCGGTAGGCGACCGAGCCCGCCAGCCCCTCGATCCGCAGCATCGTCTCGGCCTCGCCACCCGCATCGCGGTGCGCGGCCCCCGTCACCTCGTAGGGCGACCCGAGCGCCCGCGCCATCGCAGCCACCGCCTCGGACGGCGACAGGCCGCGGGCCACCAGCGTGGCTTGCGTCTCGGGCGCCGGCAGAACCTTGAGCGAAACCTCGGTCAGAACGCCAAGCCGCCCCTGTGCCCCTGCCATCAGGCGCGCCAGGTCGTAGCCCGTGACGTTCTTCATCACCCGCCCGCCGTTCTTGACCACCTCGCCCCGGCCATCGACGAAACGAACCCCCAGAAGGAAATCGCGCGCCGCCCCCGCCTGCACCCGCCGCGGGCCGCTGGCGTTGTCGGCGATCACCCCGCCGATGCTGGACACCCCGGAGGTGCCCATCAGTCCCCGCATGTCGGGTATCTCGAAGGCCAGCCGCTGCCCCTCTCCCGCCAGGATCGACTCGATGTCGGCCGGCGGCGCCCGGCCCCGCCCCCAGCGCCCGCCCTCCAGGCTCGTAGCGCACGGGGCCCGCCATCCCGCCGGTCTCCAGCACGGCCCCGGTCGCCGGCGCGCTGCGCGTGCCGCCGCCCCTCACCGACAGGGGCGCATCGGCGCCGCGAAGGATATCCGCCAGTTCCGCCTCATCCGATGGACGCATTCCCTGCCCTTTCCTGACGGCAGAAGTATCCCACGGGGGTGCGGGGGTGTGAAACCCCCGCCTCAGCCCCCCTCACGCCGCGCGCCGGCCCGCGCTGACGTGCAGCGGGAACACCTTGGCCGGGTTCAGCAGCCACTTCGGGTCGAACACGTCCTTCACCCGCATCTGTGCCTGCAGGTCGGCGGGGGCGAACTGCACCTCCATCAGGTCGCGCTTCTCGATCCCCACGCCGTGCTCGCCGGTCAGGCAGCCGCCCACCTCGACGCAGAGCCTCAGGATCGCTGCCCCGAAGGCCTCGCAGCGTTCCAGATCGCCGGGCTTGTTGGCATCGAACAGGATCAGCGGATGCATGTTGCCGTCGCCCGCGTGGAACACGTTCGCGACATCGAGCCCGAATTCCGCGCTCATCTCGCCGATGCGCTTCAGCACCTGCGGCAGCGCCGAGACCGGGATCGTGCCATCGAGGCACATGTAGTCATTGATGTTGCCCATGGCGCCGAAGGCCGACTTGCGGCCGAGCCAGATCTTCTTCGACTCCTCCTCGCTCGTGCTTTCGCGCAGCGCGACGGGGTTGTGGGTGCGCGCGATGGCGAGGATACGCGCCAGCTGTTCGTCGATCTCGGCCGGGCTGCCCTCGACCTCGACGATCAGCAGCGCCTCGCAATCAGGGTAGCCCGCATGGGCGAAATCCTCGCAGGCGCGGATGCAGGGGCGGTCCATGAACTCGATCGCCACAGGCAGGATGCCGGCCCTGATGATGTCGGCCACGCAGGCGCCCGCGACCTCGTTCGAATCGAAGCCCATCAGCACGGGGCGCGCGCCCTCGGGCTTGGGCAGGATGCGCAGCCAGGCTTCGGTCACGATGCCGAGCTGGCCCTCGGACCCGCAGACCACGGCCAGGAGGTCGAGGCCCGGCGCATCCATCCAGGGTCCGCCCAGATCGACCACGGTGCCGTCCATCAGCACCATGCGCACACCCAGCAGGTTGTTGGTGGTCACGCCGTACTTGAGGCAATGCGCGCCGCCCGAATTCATCGCGATGTTGCCCGCGATGGCGCAGGCCAGCTGGCTCGACGGGTCGGGGGCGTAGAAGAATCCCTCGCCCTCGACCGCGCCGGTGACCGACAGGTTCGTGCGGCCGGTCTGCACCCGCACGAAGCGGTTGTCGAAATCGGTCTGCAGCACCGCGTTCATCCGCGCCACGCCCAGGATGATGCTGTCGGAGGTGGGCATCGACCCGCCCGCAAGGCTGGTGCCCGCGCCGCGCGGCACCACGGGGACCCCTTCTGCATGGGCGAAGCGCAGCACGGCCGCAACCTCGTCCGTCGTGCGGGGCAGGACGGCGGCCAGCGGCAGGCAGCGGTAGGCCGTCAGCGCATCGCATTCGTAGGCCTTGAGCTCGTGCGGATCGGCGATCACCGCATCGCGCGGGAGAATCGCCGATAGCCCCGCCAGAATGGCGGCGCGGCGTGCCAGGATGCGGGCATCGGCGGGGGGCAGTTCCATGGCAGGCCTCGTCGCGCGGGAAGCTTCGCTGAATTGGTAAGGAAAGATAACCAATTTTGCCCTTCTGGCAAGCGCGAATCTGCGTCATGGGTGAAGGATGGACCTGTCGCTGCCCGCCCTTGCCCTTGTTGATCCCGCCAGCGCCGCGGCCGCCGCGGTGCTCGTGGCGATCTGGTGGGCGACGGGCTGGATCATCGAGCATCCGCCGACGCGTCGCCAGTCGGTCGCCCGGCTGATGGAGGGGTATCGCCGCGCCTGGATGGCCGAAATGGTGGGCCGCCAGCAGCGCATCTTTGACGCTGCCATCGTGGACAGCCTGCGGCAGGGCACGGCCTTCTTCGCCTCGGCCTGCCTGATCGCCCTTGGGGGCGGTGTGGCGCTGATCGGCAATGCCGACCGGCTGGCGCGGGTGGCGGACGATCTGTCCCTGGCGGTCGATACCGGGATGCCGGTCGAATGGCGACTGGTGCTCGTGCTGCTGTTGCTGGCCGACGCGCTTCTGCGCTTCCTCTGGTCGAACCGGCTGTTCGGCTATTGCGCGGTGCTGATGGGGGCGGTGCCGAACGACCCCGAGGACCCTGCGGCGCGGCCCGCCGCCGCCATGGCGGCCGAGATCAACATCACGGCGGCGCGCAGTTTCAACCGGGGTCTGCGGGCGATCTATTTCGCGCTGGCGGCGCTGACCGGGCTCGCGGGCCCTGTGGCGCTGGCCATCGCCACGCCGGCCGCCGCCGCCATCCTGCTGCGGCGCGAGTTCGCGTCGGATTCGCGCCGTGCCATCGTGGCGGGGAGGTGATCCGACGGTCCGCTCAGCCCAGCGCCGCCGCCACATGTGCCGCCACTGCCTCGCCCGACAGGCGCGCGCCGGCGGCGGTCTGGGTCAGGCCGTGAGGGGCCAGCGCCTCGCCGGCGAACCAGATGCGATCGCCCACCGGTTCGGCCAGGGCCGCCCTCGCGCCTGACCGGCCTGGCCGGGCCCCGGCATAGGCGCCGCGCACCCAGCGATCCGCGCCCCAGTTCGTCATGATGCCATGGTCGACCGCCCGCCGCACATCGGACCCGAAGATGTCGGCCAGCCGGTCGGTCGCGAATTCGACCGCTGCGTCCTGGCCTGCGGCCTCCAGTTCCCAGGCGAAATCGCCACCGACGAAGCCCACCATCAGGTCGAGGTCGAAGGGAAAGCACAGGAAGAACAGGTCGTGGCGTGCCCGTCGGTCGATCAGCAGGTCGTCGAAGGTCGAAAGGCCGAAGCGATTGCCGCGCAGCCGCAGCGGGATCTTGGTCAGCAGGCCCATGGGCAGGTCGAAGACGGCCTCCTGATGCGCCTCGGGCAGGGCGGGGGAAAAGGCGATCTGGTCGAAGGACAGCACGCCGGTCGAGACGGTCACGATCACCGCCCGCGCCCGCAGCATGCCGCGCGGGCCTTCCAGCACCACGCCCGGCCCGCCCCAGGCGATGCGCCGCACCGGGCAGGACAGCGCCACCGGCACATCCGCGCCCCAGCGGTGGATCAGTGCGCCGAAGCCTTCCCGCGTGAAGTAATTGGGATCGAGGTCAGCGGCCGCGGCGTAGTCGGCGGCGGAAATCTCGTCGGGGTCGAGGCCATAGTCCATCGGGCCGGCAAAGGTCGCGTTGGCGCGCAGGCAGTGGCAATCGGCGATCAGGTCGCCCAGGCGGTCGCCCGGCGCGCCCTTCGCGAGGCACTCGGCCAGCGCCGCCTCGGCCTCCCGCGTGCGGGCCAGTTCATCGGGCGTCGCGCGGCGGTTGCCGAAGTACAGGTGGTCGAGGCCCATGTCGTGGTGATGCAGAGTCCAGCCCGCTGCCTGCGCTTCGGGGAAGAAGGGGTTGCGGTCGGCCGCATGCAGCCAGGCGCAGCCGATGTCGAAGGGGATGCCGAAGTCGCGGTCATGCGTCCAGGCACGACCGCCGATGCGCGGCATCGCCTCCCATACCGCGAAGGTCAGGCCGCGCGCCCGCAATGCCTTGGCCGCGGCCAGTCCCGCACAGCCTGCCCCGACGATGGCCACATCGACATCCTGCATCCCCTGACCCTTCCCCTGACCCGGGGTCAGAATGGGGCAGGGCGGCGGCGGCGGGCAAGCGCGCTGTCAGTTGCGGACAGGTGGCGGCGACACGAAGCGCCATGTGGCGCCCGCCGCGTCGGTCAGCACGACCTCGGCCATCGGGGCCAGCGCACCTTCGGCCCCGAGCGCCGCGAACAGCCCCTGAGCGATCTGGCGCAGCAGATTCGGATTCTCGACCACCCGGACCTCGTAGCCGAACCCCGGCCCGCAGCCGTTCAGCCGCCCCTGGGCGGCCCAGGCGGTGCGGCAGGTCGTGCCGTCCGAAAGCGTGACGGTCAGCGTCTCGGCCGACAGCCGCGCAGTCTGCGGCGCCGGCGGCAGGGCGGCGCAGGCGGCCAGGACCAGCGCAACAAGCAGGGCAGGGGAAAGCGCGCGGGGCATGGGCCAGACCTTTCAGAAGGGGAAGAACACGGGGATCAGCAGGCTGAGCGTGACCATCATGAGCAGGTTCAGCGGCACCCCGATGCGCAGGAAATCGGTGAAGCGGTAGCCGCCGGGGCCATAGACCAGCGTGTTGGTCTGGTAGCCGATGGGGGTCGCGAAGCTGGCCGAGGCGCCGAACATCACCGCCACCACCAGCGGGCGGTAGTCGATGCCGAGGCTTGCCGCCAGCCCGATTGCGATGGGCGTCAGGATCACCGCCACAGCGTTGTTCGACACGATCTCTGTCAGGACCGAGGTCAGCCCGTAGAAGACGAAGACCAGCACCCACGGCGGCAGGCCCGCCAGCACGGGTGCAAGCCATGCCACCAGAAGGTCCACTGCCCCAGAGTGGTCCAGCCCTGCCCCCACGGCCAGCATCCCGAAGATCAGCGCCAGCAGCCGCCCCTCGACGAAGCCGAAGGCCTCGTCCGCATCGATGCATCGCGTCACCAGCACCACCGCCACACCCAGGAGCGACAGCACCACGATGGGCGCCACGTTCAGCGCCGACAGCACCACGACACCCGCAAGGACCCCCACGGCGACGGGTGCATGGCGCCGCCGATACGGCCGCTCGGAAGGTTTGGAGATGTCCACCATGTCCATGTCGGCGGCGAGGCGCTGGATGTCGCCGGGCGCGCCTTCGAGCAGAAGGGTGTCGCCCACCTGCACCACGAGGTCGTCGAGCTGGCGGCCGATGTTCTGGTTGCGGCGGTGGACGGCCAGCGGATAGACGCCATAGCGCCGCCGCAGGCGCATCGACCCCAGACTGCGTCCGACCATGTGGCAGCCGGGGGTGATCAGCACCTCGACCGTCGTGGTCTGGACCGAAGACAGCTTGTCCACCAGCCGCAGGTCCTTCGACCCCTGCAGCGCCAGCACCTCGGACATCGGCGTGCGCAGCACCACGCGGTCGCCGGCTTCCAGCACCACCGCCGAAAGGTCACGCCGAAGCGAGGCATCGCCGCGCAGCACGTCGATCACCCGGCAGTTGTCGCGGCGGAACAGGTCCACCTCCTCGACCCGCCGGCCGTTCAGGGCCGAGCCTTCGGGCAGCGCGACTTCGGTGAAGAACTTCATCCGCGCCCGGTCGCCCAACAGCATCCCCATGCTGTCGCGGTCTGGCAGAAGGCGCCGGGCGAAGAGCCACAGGTAGAGGACACCCACCAGCGACACCGCGATGCCGAGGGGCGAAATGGCGAAGATGCCAAAGGGCTCCAGCCCCCGGTCGCGCACCACGCCGTCGACCAGCAGGTTGGTCGAGGTGCCGATCAGCGTGATCGTGCCGCCAAAGATTGCCAGATACGACAACGGGATCATGACCTTGGAGGCCGAGAGCTGCATCTGCCGCGCCAGCTGCATGAACACCGGGATCATCACCACCACGATGGGGGTATTGTTCATGAAGGCCGACATGGCCACGATGCCCACCGTCAGCGCGGCCAGCGTCACCGCCGCGTTGCGTTCCACGTTGCGCATGGCGACCGCTGTCACCCAGTCGAGCGCGCCGGTCCGCACCAGGGCGCCCACGACGATGAACATGGCCGCGATGGTCCAGGGCGCGTGGTTGGAAAAGACCGCCAGTGCCTGCCCCTGCGGCAGGATGCCGAGCACCAGCATCACCGCCGCCCCGCCGATCGCGGTCACCTCGGGCGGGAAGGCTTCGCGCACGAAAAGGCCAAGCATGCCGAGCACGATGACGACCGCACCCCAGGCCTGCGCCCCTTCCGACAGTTCCAGCCCGAACATGGCGACCCTTGCGTTGCGTCGTGCCTTGGTAACGCCAAGGGACGCGAAGTCAAACTGCGGCGCGGTCGCGCGGGGCGACAAGGGCCAGACCCGCCAGCATCAGGACCAGCGCCGCCCAGACCATGGGCGGAAAGCGCTCGCCCAGGATGACCATGGCCCAGATCACGCCCGAGCCGGTGACGATGTAGGACACCTGCGCCGCGAACACCGCCCCGGCGCGGGCCGCCAGCCAGACATAGGCGACATAGGCGAAGGCATGGGCGATGGACGAGGCCACGAGTGCCCCCTCGGCCGCGCCGAAGGCGGCGCGCGGGTCGATCCACTGACCGGACACCAGCGCCAGCGGCAGCGCCATCACCGCGCCCACGGCCGAGACCAGCGCCATGGCCTGCAGGGCGCTCATGCCGGACGTGCCCCAGCGGGCGACCACGTTGCCCTCGATGGCATAAAACAGCGGCCCGACCAGCGCGACTGGCAGCCAGAGCGCGGCGCCTGCCGGCAGCCCGCCCCCAGGTGCCGCGATCATCGCGACGCCGGCGAGCCCGCAGATGATCCCCGCGATGCGACCGGCCCCCGCCCGGTCCATCCCCAGCGCCAGCGCGATCGGAAAGGCCAGCATCGGAACCGCGGCAATGATGATCGACATGATGCCCGCGGGCAGGTGCGCGACGGACAGGTAGAAGGTGGTGTTCGGGATCAGGGTGCCGATGGTGGCGATCAGCACGGCAAAGCCCAGCTGCCGCCGACCCACCCGGAATCGCCCCGCAAGCGGCAGCAGCACCGCGACCCCGATCGCCAATTGCCAGAAGATTAGCCCCAGCGGCCCGTGCCCGGTCGAAACCGCGATCTTGCCCAGCGTCTGGGTGGATCCCCAGGCAAGGCCCGTGGCCAGAAGGATGCCGGTCAGCAGCAGCCGGTCGCTCAGGGCATCACCTCGGCCAGTCGCCCGCCGGTGCGCAGCGGCGATATGCGCAGCGCGCGACCCGTCGCATCGTCGGTGTCCACGACGACGCCGCAGAGCGTCGCCTCGCCCTCGGCCGGCTCGAACCGGCCCTTCGCCATGCCGGTGATGAAGCGGCGCATCGGTTCGTCGCGATGCATCCCGATGACCGAAAGGTAGTCGTCGCACATCCCGGCATCGGTCAGGTAGGCGCAGCCGCCCGGCAGCAACTGCGCATCGCCCGTGGGCACATGGGTGTGCGTGCCGACCACCAGGCTCGCCCGTCCGTCGCACCAGTGGCCCATGCCCATCTTCTCGCTGGTGGCCTCGGCATGGAAGTCGATGACGGCGGCCTGCACGATCCCCCCCGGGGGGTGGGCGCGCAGGACGGCATCGAGGGCCGAGAAGGGATCGTCGAAGGGCCGCTTCATGAAGACCTGCCCCAAAGCCTGCGCCACCAGCACCTTGCGCCCGCCGGGCGCATCGAACACCCTTGCGCCGCGTCCCGGGGCGGTCTTCGCATAATTGAGCGGCCGGATGATGCGCGGCTCGGACTCGATGAACTGCAGCATGTCCTTCTGGTCGAAGGCATGGTCGCCCAGCGTGATGCAGTCGGCCCCTGCGGCCAGGATCGCCTTCGCATGATCCCCCGTCAGCCCCACGCCGGCCGAGGCGTTCTCGGCATTGACCACCACGAAGTCGAGTGCCAGCGTCGTCCGCAGCCCCGGCAGCCGGGCCTGCACCGCCGTCCGGCCCGCCCGGCCCATCACATCGCCCAGAAACAGGATCCGCATGGGGCCAGCGTTACGGCGCCCGCGACGGGCCGGCAAGGGGGCGCGGGGTTGCGGCTGCTGTGGGCGCTGGTGTAGAGGGGCGCGTCACCGGCAGGGCAGGGATCGGAGAGGGGTCATGGCAGGCCATTCGAAGTGGGCCAACATCCAGCATCGCAAGGGCAAGCAGGACAAGCTGCGCTCCAAGATGTTCTCGAAACTGTCGAAGGAGATCACCGTCTCGGCCAAGATGGGCGACCCCGACCCCGACAAGAACCCGCGTCTGCGGCTGGCAGTCAAGGCGGCCAAGGCGGCCTCGATGCCCAAGGACGTGATCGAGCGCGCGATCAAGAAGAGCCAGGCAGGCGATGCGGCGGATTACACCGAGATCCGCTACGAGGGCTACGGCCCGAACGGCATCGCGGTGATCGTCGAGACGATGACCGACAACGTCAACCGCACCGCGTCGAACGTGCGCGCGGCCTTCGCCAAGTACGGCGGCAACCTCGGCACCACCGGATCGGTCAGCTTCATGTTCGACCGGGTGGGCGAGATCAGCTATCCGGCCGGGGCGGGGGATGCGGACACGGTGATGATGGCGGCGCTCGAGTCCGGTGCCGACGACGTGGAAAGCGACGACGAGGGGCATTGGATCTACTGCGCGATGGACAGCCTGGCGCAGGTGTCCGAGGCACTGGAGTCGGCCCTGGGCGAGAGCACCGAATCGAAGCTTGTCTGGCGGCCGCAGAACCGCACGAATGTCGATCTGGAAACGGCCGAGAAGCTGATGAAGCTGATCGACGTGCTGGAAGATGACGACGACGTGCAGACCGTCACCGCCAATTTCGATGTGCCGGAAGAGGTGGCGGCGCAGCTGGCCTGACGGCTGGCGCGCTCAGCCCGAGACCTGGGCGATCCAGTCGCGCAGGTTGTAGTACGTGGTCACCCGCGAGATCAGGCCGTCGCGCAGGTCGAAGAAGGCCCCCGCCGGAAGGACGTAGGTCTGCCCCCGCGCTGGTGGCAGACCGGGATCGGTGACCAGATAGGTGCCGTGCACGGTGAACTCGGCCGCGGCACGGGTGCCGTCGTCGGTCACGAAGATCACCATGTCGCGCAGGTTCTCGCGGTAGCTGACGCCCATGTGTCCGCAGAACTCGGCAAACAGCGCCTTGCCCCGCCGGATGCCGCCTTCGTTCACCCGGTGCTCCACATCCTCGGTCACGCAGGCCAGCATGCCGGCGGCATCCCCGGCGTTGAAGGCGGCGTAGTAGCGGGCGAGGGTGTCGCGGGCGGTGTCGGCGGGGGTCATGCGGGGGCTCCTGGTGGTGGCATCAGGCCGCATCCTCGCCCGTCTGGGGCGGGCCGAAGCGGGCGATCATGCGGTCGCGGATCTGGTCGCGCGCCTGGCGGTAGGCGGCGAGTTTCGCCTCGCGCGTCTCGCCGAGGCCCGTGGGGTCGAGGATCGGCCAGTATTCGATGTCGAGGTGGTGGAACCGCGTCAGCTCCAGCGCCTGGCGCTGGCTGGCGGGCGACAGCGCCACGATCAGGTCGAACTGCGACAGGTCATCGCCCCATTCCTGCATCTCGTCGAAACTGCGCGAGCGGTGGCGGGCCAGTTCGATCCCCATCTCGGCGCAGACCGCGACCGAAAAGCCGTCGATCTCCATGTCGTTCCTGACACCGGCCGACTGCACATAGGCCCTTGTGCCGTAGAGCTTCTTCATCAGCCCCTCGGCCATGGGCGAGCGCACCGCATTGTGGTCGCAGCAGAACAGGATCGACTGGGGAAAGTCGGTCAAGACCTACCCCCAGTGCAGGACGCAGACGAGGGTGAACAGCCGCCGCGCGGTGTCCTTGTCGACCTCGGCCTTGCCCTCCAGCCGTTCCTGCAGCACCCGAGCACCTTCGTTGTGGATGCCGCGGCGGGCCATGTCGATGGCCTCGATCTGGCTTGGCGGCAGGCGCTTCACGGCGTCGAAGTAGCTCTCGCAAATCTGGAAGTAGTCCTTGACCACCTGCCGGAAGGGTCCGAGCGACAGGTGGAACTCGGTCACCTTCTCGGCCGCCTCGGTCGTGATGTCGAACACCAGCCGCCCCTCGCGGATGGCCAGTCCCAGCCGGTAGGGGCCGGAGGGTGCAGCGCGGCCGTCGCGGTCGGGCAGGGCGAAGCGATTGTCCTCCAGAAGGTCGAAGATCGCGACGCGGCGTTCCTGCTCGATCTCGGGCGTGGGCCGGGCAAGCCCGGTCTCGTCGATCTCGATATGGCAGATGCGGGTCATGCGGGGGCCGGCGCCATGGGGTTGCCGCGCCCTCATGCCCGAGGGGGGCGCAGGGATCAAGGCCCGGCATCCTTCAGCGGAAGGCCGCGACGCCCTGCCCGTCGAGCGTGAACACCGCGTAGCCGTTGCGCCCGTTGTCTCCTTCGATGCGGATGTCGAGGAAGGGCTGCCCGGCCGGGTGCCGCCAGAAGGGCGCGCCCGACCAGATGCGGAAGCGCACCGCCTGACCGCCGGGGATGCCCACGGCAGCGACCGCGTCGGCGCGGATGCGGTCGAGCGTCTCGGCGGTCAGGCCGGCGACGGCGGAAAGGTCGAAGATGTCTGCCTCGGTCTGCATCATCAGCGGAAAGTCGGGGTCGGCGCGCAACCCTCTGGGCGACAGCGTGCTGCGCGCGGTCTTGCCGCCTTCGGTCGGGTGGGGGCGTTCGATGCTGACACGGTCGGGGCGGGCGTCGATCTCGAAGATCCGTGTGTCGGGCGGGAAGGTGGACAGGATTTCCGCCAGCGCCCGGGTGAAACCGGGGCCGGCATGGCCCTCGAAGGGCGGGCGTTGCGCCTCGGGCAGGATGACGCGCTGCACCAGCGCGTCGGGCGTCAGGACCACCTCGGTCAGGTCCGCCGCAGGGGCGTTCGGGGCGCCGAAGGTCAGACGCCAGACGACCATCGGGCGGCCCGCTGCGGTGCTGGCCTTAGCCTCGGCGCGGCGGAAGGGGCCGGCCTGCGGCCCGGCCGCAGTCGCGGCGGCAGCGATGACACGGGGCAGCGCCGCAAGGTCCACTTCAGCGGCGGAAAAGGCGATGTTGCCCATCAGTGACGCGGTGTTCACCAGGCCATGCGGGGTGGGGACGAAGCGGCTGCCGTCGAAGCGCAACTCGCGCAGGGCCCGTCCGCCGCCCGTCGCGTTGGCCGACACGGTGACGCGGTCGCCCCAGACCGCGACTTCCCACAGGGCGCGACCGGTGCCGACCTCCTCGACCAGCGCGCGGGCGGCCAGGGCCATGGGCCCGACTGTCGGTGCCGCCAGGGCCGGGGGGGGTGGCGGTGCGGGAGCCGGGCGCGGATCCGGAGGTGGCGGCGGAGGAGGGGGTGGCGTCGGGGGTTCGGGCAGCGCCTCGGCGGTCTGGCGCAGGATGCGGCCCTCGGGGGCGAGCAGCAGCTCTACCCGGGCGCGGGGGGTCAGGACCGAAAGCGAAAGCCGGACCGGCCCCCCGG
>DAOLBY010000107.1:0-11901 GCA_035324325.1 Paracoccaceae bacterium
GCGACAACGGGGCGGGCAAGTCCACCCTCATCAAGGCGATCTCGGGCGCGGTCATCCCCGACGAGGGAACGATCTGGCTGGAGGGCCGCGAGATCGCCTTCAAGACGCCGATCGAGGCGCGCGAGGCCGGCATCGAGACGGTCTACCAGACGCTCGCCATGTCGCCGGCGCTGTCCATCGCCGACAACATGTTCATGGGGCGCGAACTGCGCAGGCCGGGGGTGCTCGGCCAGTGGCTGCGCATGCTCGACCGCCCGCGGATGGAGAAGTTCGCCCGCGACAAGCTGACCGAACTGGGGCTGATGACGATCCAGAACATCAACCAGGCGGTCGAGACGCTGTCGGGCGGCCAGCGGCAAGGGGTGGCGGTGGCCCGTGCCGCTGCCTTCGGATCGAAGGTCGTCATCCTGGACGAACCCACGGCGGCGCTGGGGGTCAAGGAAAGCCGGCGGGTGCTGGAACTGATCCGCGACGTGCGCTCGCGCGGGATCCCGATCATCCTGATCAGCCACAACATGCCGCATGTGTTCGAGGTGGCCGACCGCATCCACATCCACCGCCTCGGCTCCCGCCTCTGCGTGATCCGCCCGCAGGATTACACGATGTCGGACGCCGTGGCCTTCATGACCGGCGCCAAGGTGCCCGAAGGGGTGGAGGCCGCGGCGTGACACCGGCCGCTCTGGCCGACCTGATCAGGGCCCGGGCGGGCGACCGCCCGGGCCGTTTCCTGACCGCCATCGCCGGGCCGCCGGGGGCGGGCAAGTCCACGCTGGCGGCGTCGGTCGTGGCCGAACTCGGCACGGGCGCCCGCGTGGTTCCGATGGACGGCTTCCACTATGACGATGCCGTGCTGACCGCGCGGGGCCTGCGCCACCGCAAGGGTGCGCCCGAAACCTTCGATGCGGAAGGGCTGATCCACCTGATCCGCCGTCTGGGGGCGGGCGAGGAGGCGGCCATCCCGGTATTCGATCGCGGGCTGGAACTGTCGCGCGCGGCGGCGGACGTGGTCACGGTATCCGACCGGCTGGTGGTGGTCGAGGGGAACTGGCTTCTGCTGGACGAGACGCCGTGGCGCGAACTTGCCCCCCTGTTCGACCTCACGGTGATGCTGCGGGTGCCCGAGGCCGAGATCGACCGCCGCCTGCTGCGCCGCTGGGCGCGGCACGGCAAGACGCCGGAAGCGGCGCGCGCCTGGATCGACGGCAACGACATGCCGAATGCGCGGCGCGTGGCGCAGGGCTCGCGCCCCGCCGACCTGACGATCCCCGGCTGATCCTATCCTGATGGCGCAAGTATCCTCGGGGGTCCGGGGGCAGACAGCCCCCGGCGCCGGCAACCGGGCGCCTCAGCCGATGATCTCGAAGCGGTCCACGTCCACCATGCCGCGGTCGGTGATCTTCAGGTGCGGGATCACCGGCAGGCAGAGGAAGGCCAGTTGCAGGAAGGGCTCGTCCAGCACCACGCCCAGCGACCGCGCGGCGGCGCGAAGCGCGATCAGGTCGCGGTGGACCTCCTCGAAGGGCGAAAGGCTCATCAGCCCCGCCACCGGCAGCGCCAGTTCGGCCAGCACCTCCCCCCCCGCCGCCACGACGAAACCACCCTCGATCTGCCCCAGCCGGTTCGCGGCCAGCGCCATGTCGGCGGCATCGGCGCCCACCACGGCGATGTTGTGGTGGTCGTGGCACAGCGTCGAGGCGATGGCGCCCCGCGTCATCCCGAAGCCCCGCACGAAGCCTGTGGCGATGTTGCCGTTCCGGCCGTGGCGTTCCACGACTGCGATCTTCATCAGGTCGCGCGCCGGATCTGGGTGCTTGTCGCCGCCTTTCGGCTCGATCGTCTCGGTCAGGTGCTCGGTGATGATCTTGCCGGGCAGGATACCGATGACGGGGGTCTCCGCGCGATTGCCGGAGGTGCGGAAGCTGTCGGCGGTCACCGCCGGCGCCCGGACCGACCCGCGCCCCACCGGCGCCACTTCGGGCCGGGCGGCAAAGGCCGCGGCCTCGGCCACGACACCCCCGGCCAGCACCATCTGCGCATGGCACCCTTCGAGGCTGTCGAGCACCGCGATGTCGGCGCGCCTGCCCGGCGCGATCAGGCCGCGGTCGCGCAGCCCGAAGGCCTCGGCCGCCGAAAGGCTCGCGGCGCGGTAGACGGCGAGCGGCGGCGCACCCTTCGCGATAGCCCAGCGGATCATGTGGTCGATATGCCCGTGCTCGGCGATGTCGAGCGGATTGCGGTCATCGGTGCAGAAGCACAGGCAGGGCGACAGCCGCTCGGTCAGCAGCGGGTGCAGCGCGGCCAGGTCCTTGCTGACCGACCCTTCGCGGATCAGGACGCGCATGCCCTTGCGCAGCTTCTCCAGTGCCTCGGTAGCGGTCGTCGCCTCGTGCTCGGTGCGGATGCCGGCAGCGATGTAGCCGTTCAGGTCCGCCCCGGTCAGCAGCGGCGCATGGCCGTCGATGTGCTTGCCGCGGAAGGCCTCCAGCTTGGCCAGGCAGCAGGGGTCGGCGGCCAGCACGCCGGGGAAGTTCATGAACTCCGCCAGCCCGATCACCTTCGGGTGGTCCATCAGCGGCACCAGGTCCGCGGCCTCGATCCGTGCGCCCGCCGTCTCCATATGCGTCGAGGGCACGCAGGACGACAGCTGCACCCGCAGGTCCATCACCAGCCCTTCCGCGGCCCGCAGGAAATAGCGGATGCCCTCGACCCCCAGCACATTGGCGATCTCGTGCGGGTCGCAGATGGCGGTGGTGATGCCCCGGGGGGTCACGCAGCGGTCGAACTCCTGCGGCGTCACGAGCGAGCTTTCGACATGCAGGTGCGTGTCGATGAAGCCGGGCACCAGCACGGCACCGGCCACGTCGATCTCCTGCCGCCCGGCGTAGCTGCCGAAGGTGCCGACGACGGTATCGCCGCAGATCGCGACATCGGTCTCGACCATCTCTCCGGTGATCAGGTCGAACATGCGCCCGCCCTTCAGCACGAGGTCGGCAGGGGCACGGCCGCGGCCCTGGGCGATGAGGTCGGCAAGCTCGGGTCGGCGGGACATGCAAGGCCTCCTGCTGCAGCGCCATCGTCCCGCAGCCGCAGCGCCGCGGCAAGCCGTTTCGCGCTTGCCCCCGGGCGGATGCGGTGCGACGAAAGCCCCATGCCGGAGACGCCGCAAACCCCGACCGGCCGCCCGCTGCGCGGCATCCTTCTGAAGCTCGGCTCGGTCGTCGTGTTCATCGTCATGGCCTCTCTGGTCAAGGCGGTGTCCGACCGGGTGCCGGCCGGGCAGGCGGTGTTCTTCCGGTCCTTCTTTGCCATTCCCGTCATCCTCGTCTGGCTGGCGATGCGGGGCGAACTGCGCACGGGGCTGCGCGCGGCCGATCCCATGGGGCATGTCTGGCGGGGCGTGGTGGGAACGGTCGCAATGGGGCTCGGCTTTGCCGGCCTCGCGTTCCTGCCGCTGCCCGAAGTCACGGCCATCGGCTATGCCGCGCCGCTGCTGACGGTGGTGTTCGCGGCGATGTTCCTGGGCGAGGACGTGCGAATCTTCCGCATCTCGATGGTCGTGCTGGGGATCACGGGCGTGCTGATCGTGCTGTCGCCGCGCCTGACGCTGGGCGGCGGCGACACGGTGCGCACGACCGAGGCGCTGGGGGCGATGCTGGTGCTGGGGGGCGCGGTCTTCGCGGCGCTGGCCCAGGTGTTCATCCGCAAGCTGGTGCACAGCGAATCGACCGCGGCCATCGTGTTCTGGTTCTCGGTCACGGCCTCCGGGCTGGCGCTGGTCACGCTGCCGTTCGGCTGGGTGGTGCCGACGGCCGGCGAGGCGGCGATGCTGGTG
Organism: Paracoccaceae bacterium; assembly: GCA_035324325.1. Lineage (GTDB taxonomy): Bacteria > Pseudomonadota > Alphaproteobacteria > Rhodobacterales > Rhodobacteraceae > DAOLBY01. The sequence goes on from DAOLBY010000107.1 coordinate 3,833, forward strand.
GCCTGCGGGCTGCTGGGCGGGATCGGCCAGATCCTGCTGACCTCGGCCTACCGCGAGGCCGATGCCTCGGTCGTGGCGCCCTTCGACTATGCCTCGATCCTGTTCGCGCTGGCGATCGGCTGGTGGTTCTTCGCCGAAGCGCCGACGGTCACGATGCTGGCGGGGGCGGCGCTGGTCGTGCTGGCGGGCGTCCTGATCATCTGGCGCGAGCACCGGCTGGGCCTGGAGCGCGCGCGCCAGCGCAAGGCGATGACGCCGCAGGGATGACGGACATGCAGGCGCCCCCCGATCTGGCGGAATGGTCGCTGCACTGCTTCTGCCTCGGCGCGCGGGAAACGCCGCACCGGTTGGTGCGCACCGGACAGAACGGCACCTTCCTGCACGGTCTGCGGGCCGGGCCGGCAGAGGCCGAGGCCGGCGCCGATCCGGCCGCGCTGGAGCGCATGGCGCTGATCCGCCGTGACCGGGGGCGATGGGCCGCCACCTTCCCGATGCTGGGCCCCGCGACGATCCTGCCCCTGCGCGGCGCGATGCAGGATCTGGCCTTGCGGCTGCGGGCAGCCACGGCGGACCGGCACGCCGTGCTGGAGGCGGCGCTGGACGATGCGGGATTCGGCGCCTGGAGGCCCGCGATCGAGGCCGGGCATGTCTGGGACGGATTGCTTTGGGACCGGCTGCGCGGCCCGCTGTCGATCCCCGACACCCGGCCCGAACCGGCGGTCCCGGGCTGGCGGGGCGTGTTCTGGGCGGTCTGGCCGGGGGTGCCAGGCGCCATCGGCACCAACGAGGTGGCGGGGGACGGGGTGCGGCTGGTGCTGGTCTGGACGCCGGCGACCGCGACCGCGCTGGACCGCATCCGCCGCGCGCCCTGGGCGCCGGCGATGCTGGGCGCCATTGCGCAGGGCGGAGCGCTGCCGCCCGGGGCGGTGGCGGCGGGGCTGGCCGATGCCGCGGGACGGCCGCGGTTTCCGGTGCTGGGCGATCCGGCGCTGGCGGCCGTCGATGCCGCCGCCGCCGCGCTGGCCGATGCGCTGGCGGCGGGCATCCTGTCCGCGCGCGATGCCCTTGACGCCCTGCCCGGCCTGCCGCCGGGGCATTCGGCCGTGATCCTGCTGCACGAGCTGATCTGGGCCGCAACCGCCGGCGCGGCCTTTCCCGACCCCGACCACGCGGTTTTCGGCATGCGCTGGCGTCGTCCGGTGATAGGCCCGCCGGAACATGCGATAGCAGGGCAATATCGCCAGCCCGGCGGGGGCATCGCGCCCGGCCGGGAAATCGCCTCTACGGGCGGTTTCGGGCCGAAAACGGCCGGGGCGACCTTGACAGGCCGGGTCCAGCCTTTCACCTAGGGGCGCAGCGGCCCGACACCCTCCGGGCCGCTTCCCTTTATCCGACGACCCGAGCGAGAACGGATTTCCGATGTCCCTTGCCCTGATCGCCGCCCTGCCCTTCCTCGGCGCGCTGTTGCCCGGACTGATGATCCGCGCAGGCCGCACCGCCTGCGCCACGGCGGCGGGGTCGGCCACGGCCCTGGCGCTGATCGGACTTCTGCTGCACGCGCCCGCCGTGTTCCGGGGCGAGGTGATCCAGGCGCGTTTCGACTGGCTGCCGGCGCTGGGGTTGAACGCGACCTTCTTTCTCGATGGGCTGGGGTTCCTGTTCGCCGGGCTGATCCTGGGGATCGGCCTTCTGATCATCCTCTATGCCCGGTTCTACCTGTCGAAATCCGACCCGATGGGACAGTTCTACAGCTATCTGATGCTGTTCCAGGGTGCGATGGTGGGGATCGTGCTGTCGGACAACATCCTGCTTCTGCTGATCTTCTGGGAACTCACCTCGCTGTCGTCCTTCCTGCTGATCGGCTACTGGAAGCACCTGCCCGAGGGGCGGCAGGGCGCGCGGATGGCGCTGGCGGTCACCGGGTCGGGGGGCCTTGCGATGATCGCGGGGATGCTGATCCTCGGCCAGATCGCGGGCAGCTACGACCTGTCGGTGATCCTGACCCAGAAGGAGGCGATCCAGGCCTCCGAATGGTACCTGCCGGCGCTGATCCTGATCCTGCTGGGCTGCTTCACCAAGTCGGCGCAGTTCCCGTTCCACTTCTGGCTGCCGCATGCGATGGCCGCGCCGACGCCGGTTTCGGCCTACCTGCATTCGGCGACGATGGTGAAGGCCGGGTTGTTCCTGATGGCCCGCATGTGGCCGGTGCTGGCGGGCACCGAGGCCTGGTTCCTGATCGTCTCGACCGCCGGGCTGATCACCATGGTGATCGGGGCCAAGATCGCGATCTTCAAGGACGACCTCAAGGCGCTTCTGGCCTTCTCGACCGTCAGCCACCTGGGCCTGATCACCATGCTTCTGGGCCTCGGCACCACGGATGCCGCGGTGGTCGCGGTGTTCCACATCATCAACCATGCCACGTTCAAGGCCGCGCTCTTCATGTCGGCGGGCATCGTCGACCACGAGGCGCATACCCGCGACATCAAGCGCCTCGGCGGGCTGCGCAAGCTGATGCCCGTCACCTTCGTCATCGTCACCGTCGCGTCGCTGTCGATGGCGGGCATCCCGCCGCTGAACGGCTTCCTGTCGAAGGAGATGATGCTGGAAGAGGCGGCGCATACCGTCTGGTGGGGCAGCCCCTGGCTCCTGGCGGCGCTGGCCACCATCGGCGCCATGTTCTCGGTCGCCTACAGCTTCAGGCTGATCGCGCATGTCTTCCTGGGGCCGGAGCGGCACGACTACCCGCACCACCCGCACGACCCCGGCTTCGGCATGTGGGCGGCGCCGGCCTTCCTCGCGGTGCTGGTCGTGCTGATCGGGGTGATGCCGATGACGATGGTGGGCGATCTGGTCAGCGTTGTCGCCGGCGCAGTGACGGGCGAGGCAGTGCCGGTCAAGATCTACCACTGGCACGGTTTCGTGCCGGCGCTGTTCCTGTCGATCTTCGCCGTCGGTGCGGGCCTCGTGATCCTCGGCCTGCACGCGCCGCTGGCCCGGCTGTGGGACACCACGCCGCGCCCCGAGGCCAAGCGCATCTTCGACGCGCTGGTGGAACCGCTGGCCGATGCCAGCCGCGCGGTGACGGACGCGCTGCACGACGGGGCAGTGACGAAATACTTCGCCATCGCCACGGTGGCCATCATCGCCGCCGGCGCCTTCGCCTTCTGGGGTGCGCCGCACCTGCCGGGCGCGCGCGCCGCAACACCCGTCGCGCCTGTTGCTCTGGCGGGCTGGGTGCTGCTGGTGGGGGCGACGCTGGCGCTGTTCGTCTTCCATCGCAACCGCCTGCTGACGCTGGTGCTGGTGGGGATCGCGGGGCTCATGGTGTCGGTGGCCTTTGCCTATCTCTCGGCACCCGACCTGGCGCTGACGCAGGTTTCGGTCGAGGTGGCGACGATCATCCTGCTCCTGCTGGCGCTGAACTTCCTGCCCAAGCACACGCCGGTCGAAAGCACGGGCGGCCGGCGGCTGCGCGACGGGGCGGTGGCCGCGGTCGCGGGCCTCGGCGCCGGCGGGCTGGCCTATGCGCTGATGATGCGCGACCTGTCCTTCCCGACCATCGCCGCCTATCACCTGGAAAACTCCAAGCCCGGGGGCGGCGGAACCAACGTCGTCAATGTCATCCTGGTGGACTTCCGCGGCTATGACACCTTCGGCGAGATCATCGTGCTGGGCATCGCCGGCCTTGTCATCTTCGCGCTGACCGAGGCGCTGCTGCGCGTCGGCCCTGCGAATGACCGGCTGCTGGCCTGGGCGCCCGACCAGCGCCGCGCCGGCGACCGGCATCCGCTGATGCTGGTGGTGGCGACGCGGCTGATGCTGCCCGTCGCGCTGGTGGTGGGCACCTACATCTTCCTGCGCGGGCACAACGAACCCGGCGGCGGCTTCATCGCCGGGCTGATCGTGGCCATCGCGCTGGTGATCCAATACATGGCGAGCGGCTTCGCCTGGACGCAGGCGCGCCAGCGCATCGACTACCATGCGGTGATCGGCGCGGGCGTCCTTATCGCGGGGCTGACCGGCATCGGGGCCTGGTTCTCGGGCACGCCCTTCCTGACCTCGGCCTACGGCTACTTCACCATTCCGCCGCTGGAGGAGTTCGAGCTGGCCACCGCCTTGCTGTTCGACATCGGCGTGTTCCTGACCGTGGTGGGCGCGGTGATGCTGGCGCTGGCCTCGCTGTCGCGCATCGCCATCCGGGCGGGCGAGACGGTGAACGTGGCGCCCTACGACATCGAGCCCGGCGCCCCGGCCGCCACCGGCAGGGAGGGCTGATCCATGGAAGCGCTCGTCGCCTCGGCCATCGGCCTGATGACCGCATCGGGTATCTACCTGATCCTCCGCAAGCGGACCTTCCCCGTGATCGTGGGGCTGGCGATGCCGACCTATGCGGTCAACGTGTTCCTGTTCGCCAGCGGGCGGCTGGCGCTGAACCTGCCCCCGGTCATCTTGCCCGAGGCCGCCGGCTATACCGACCCGCTGCCGCAGGCCCTGGTGCTGACAGCCATCGTGATCTCCTTCGGGATGACGGCGGTGATCGTGATGATGGCGCTCGGCGCCTTCCTGGAACGCGGCGACGACCGGATCGACATGGATGACCCGCCCGAGGCACCCGGACGGCCGGAGGGCGGCGCATGAACCACTGGATCATCGCCCCCGTCCTGTTGCCGGCGTTGCTGGCACCGCTGATCGTGCTGTCCATGCGCCACGACCTGACCTTGCAGCGGGTCTTTTCGCTGGCCGGCACTGGGGCGCTGGTCGCCATTTCGGCGGGGCTCCTGTGGCAGTCCGCCGACGGGGTGCCGCAGGTCTATTTCCTGGGCGACTGGCCGGCGCCCTTCGGCATCGTGCTGGTGCTGGACCGGCTGGCGGCCGTGATGGTGATGCTGACGGCCCTCCTGGCGCTGGCGGTGCAGCTCTATGCCGTCGGGACGGGCTGGGACGCGCGGGGCCGGCATTTCCACGCGCTGTTCCAGTTCCAGCTGATGGGCATCTGCGGCGCCTTCCTGACCGGCGACGCCTTCAACCTCTTCGTGTTCTTCGAGGTGCTGCTCATCGCCTCCTATGGCCTCATGATCCATGGCGGCGGGGCGGACCGGCTGCGGGCCGGGGTGCAGTACATCGCCTACAACCTGGTGGGTTCGACCCTGTTCCTGTTCGCGCTCGGCACCGTCTATGCCGTGACCGGAACGCTGAACATGGCGGACATCGCCGTGCGCGTCGCCGAGATGCCCGAGGGCGACGCCGCCATCCTGCGCGTCGCGGCGATCCTCCTGATCCTGGTCTTTGCCATCAAGGGGGCGCTGGTGCCCCTGCAGTTCTGGCTGCCCGCCACCTATGCGATGGCGCCGGGGCCGGTGGCGGCGCTGTTCGCCATCATGACCAAGGTGGGCGCCTATGCGATCATCCGCATCTACACGCTGGCCTTCCCGCCCGGCACCGCGGCCACCGGCACGATGTTCGCCGACCTCCTGATGCCGGCCGCGCTGGTCACGCTGGCGGTGGGGGCGGTGGGCGTGCTGGGCGCCACCGGGCTTGCCCGGCAGGCGGCCTTCGCCGGCATCGCCTCGATGGGGACGCTGTTCGTTGCGGTGGCCACCTTCTCGCCCGAAGGGATCGCGGCGGCACTCTACTATCTCGTGCATTCCACACTGGCCGGTGCCGCCCTGTTCCTGGTGGTCGATCTGGTGGTCGCCCGGCGCGGCAGCGACACGGCGGGGTCCGCCCTGCCGCCCGTGGCGCAGAACGGCCTGCTGGCGGCGCTGTTCTTCGCCGCGGCCATTGCCATGGCGGGGATGCCGCCGGTGTCGGGCTTCGTGGGCAAGCTTCTGGTGATGGATGCAACCCGGGGCGAGGGCATGGCACTGGTCTGGACCACGATCCTCGTGACCTCGTTCCTGATGATCCTCGGCTTCGCGCGTGCCGGATCGACCGTGTTCTGGAAGGCCCATGCGTCGGCCCCCGCCGAAGAAGGCGGACCCGCGCACCGGCCCGAAGGGCTGGCGCTGACCATGATCTTCGCGCTGATCGCGGGGCTTGTCGCACTGACGGTCGCGGCCGGTCCGGTCCATGGCTTCCTGTCCGATACCGCCGCCGACCTGCTGGCGCCGCAGGCCTATATCGACGCCGTGCTGGCCCGGATGGGCGAGCCCTCGGACGCCGAACTGAAGGGGAAGTGACATGCTGCGCCGCCTGTTCCCGCACCCCTACCTGACGCTTCTGCTGATCCTGACCTGGATGCTGCTGGTCAACGGCTGGGCGCTGGGCAGCCTGGTCTTCGCCATCATCCTGGGCACGATCATCCCCATCCTGACCGCCCCCTACTGGGAGAACCGGCCGCACCTGCGGTCGATCCCGGCGATGGCGGAATATGTCCTGATCGTGCTGTGGGACATCGTGGTGTCGAACTTCATCGTCGCGCGCATCGTGCTGTTCATGCCCAACAGCCAGCTGCGCCCGGCCTGGATCGCCGTGCCGATCGACCTGCGCACGCCCGAGGCGATCACCGTTCTGGCGGGCACCATCACCATGACCCCGGGCACCGTCACATCCGACATGTCGGGCTGCGGGCGCGTCCTCCTGGTGCACTGCCTGCACGCCCCCGACCCCGACAGCGTCCGCGACGGCATCAAGTCGCGCTACGAGGCCCGTCTGATGAGGATCTTCGAATGACCCCGATCGACCTCGCCCTGACCTTTGCCTACGCCGCCTTCGGCGCGGGGCTGCTGTTCAACCTGTGGCGCGTGTTCCGCGCCCCCGGCGTGCCCGACCGCATCCTGGCGCTGGACACCATGGTGATCAACGTCATCGCGCTGGTGGTCCTCTACGGCATCGGCACCGGGTCGAGCGCCTATTTCGAGGTGGCGATGCTGTTTGCGATGACCGGCTTCGTGTCCACCGTGGCCTATGCCAAGTTCATCCTGCGCGGCGACGTGATCGAGTAAGGAAGGGGGCGCCATGAACCCGATCTGGGAATACCTCATTGCCGGCCTTCTGGTGATGTCGGGCATCTTCGGCATCGTCGGGTCCTTCGGGCTGATCAAGCTGCCCGACACGATGACGCGGCTGCATGCCCCCACGAAGGCCACGACGCTGGGCGTGGGCGGGGTGCTGATCGCCTCCATGGCGCATGCCTGGGCGGCCGAGGGCGTGCTGTCCTGGCACGAGCTGATGATCACGCTGTTCCTGTTCATCACCGCGCCGATCACCGCCAATTTCATCGCCAAGGCGCAAATCCACCGCGCCAAGGTCGAGGACCAGTTGCCCCCCACCGGCACCGGCCGGTCCTGGGCAACTTTCGAGCCCGACGACGCCCGCAACCCCGGGCATCCGGCCGAACGCAGCCGGGCGGAGTGACCACCCGAAAATCCTGACCGAAAGGTCAGGATTTCAGCGTGCGCGCGCCGCGCCGCCCTTGCGCGGCATCCGGAGACCGTGCGACGTTGTCGCCATGACCGCAACGCTGATCCCCACGCCCGAGGCCACCGCCGGCCTGCCGCAGGTCGCGCCGCAACCCGGGCATCCGCGCAACCCCGGCATGGCGCTCGATCTCGACTGGGTGGCCGCCGTGCAGGCCAATACCTCGGCGATCGAGCGGCGCGCCGCGACCCTGCCCGGCCGCCGGACGGTCAAGAAGGACTGGCAGGCGGCCTGGCTCGCCCGCTGCATCAGCCTGATCGACCTGACCACCCTTTCGGGCGACGACACGCCCGGCCGAGTGCGCCGGCTCTGCGCAAAGGCGCGCCAGCCGGTGGCGCCGGCGGTGCTGGACCGGCTGGGCCTGCCGGGCCTGACGGTCGGCGCCGTCTGCGTCTATCACGACATGGTGGAGACGGCGGTGCGGGCGCTGGAGGGCTCGGGCATCCCGGTCGCCGCCGTTTCGACCGGCTTTCCCGCCGGCCTGTCGCCCTGGCACCTGCGGCTGGCCGAGATCGGCGATGCCGAGGACCGGCTCGCCGGCAATGCCGCCGCGCTGGCGGAGCGGCCGCAGGCGCTGGTGGACGCGGTGCTGCTCGCCCCCGACGACGAGACCGCCGCCGCCGCGCTGCCCGATGCGCTCTTCGCGCTGG
>DAOLBY010000108.1:0-11891 GCA_035324325.1 Paracoccaceae bacterium
GGGGCCGCATCAACAGCGGCGCCAGCGCGTCGCCCGCCTGCGCCAGCAGGCCCGGCCCGATCCGCACGTCGTAGGCGCGCGCACCCAGTTCCACCCGCACCGTGTCGGTCATCCTGCCGTCTCCACCACATCCGCTCGCACGGACAGCGCCGCGATCACCTTTCGCGCCATGGCCTCGACCGGCAGGCCCGGTTCGGCATCCACCACCACCTCGGCCAGCGCATAGACCGGGCCGCGCCGCGCCAGAAGCTCGGCCAGCGTGCCGCGCGGGTCGGCGGTGCGCAGCAGGGGGCGCGTCGACTTGTGCCGGACCCGGTTCCACAGCAGGACGAGATCGGCGCGCAGGCAGAGGGCCACGCCGGCCTCGGCGAACCGGCCGCGGTTGCGGTCGGACATGAAGGCGCCGCCGCCGGTGGACAGGATGCAGGGCGGCCCGCGCAGCAGGCGCCCGATCACCTGCGCCTCCTTCTCGCGGAAGAAGGGTTCGCCCTCGCGCTCGAAGATCTCGGCAATGGTGCGATTGGCGGCGCGAACGATCTCCTCGTCCGAATCGAGGAAGGGCACACCGAGGATGCGGGCCATGGCGGTGCCCACGGCGGTCTTGCCGGCGCCCATCATTCCCACCAGAACCACGGTCTTGTGCAGCCGCGGCGCCGGCTTCGCGTCCTGTGCTGCCCTGTCTGCGTTCCGTTCTGCGTTCACCGGCCCCGCCCCGCCCCCCGCGGCGGCATCCCGCCGCCCGCCGCCCTTGCGGATGGCGTGAAGTTGCCGGCGAAGCCATATATACTCGCGCCACCGCCGCCAAGGCGGATGGCAGAAGAAACGGTCAGAAGAAACGGGCAGAGAGGGGCGGCAGGGCATGGGGCGGATGATCAAGGCGGTGCTGGTGCTGGCGATTGCGGGGTTTCTGGGGCTGGTGGCCTATGCCTATCTGGGCAATTTCGCACCGGTGCAGGGCACCGTGACGACGCCGGTGACGCTCGATGCCGACTGAGACCGCGCGCGCGGCCCTGGTCCTGCTGGCGCTGGCCGCGCCTGCGGTGGCCGAGGCGCCGATGTCGGCCATCGACTGGCTGTCCAAATCGGTGTCCGAAGCCGCGCCACCGCCCGAGACCGGCGTGGCCGAGGGCGCGTCGCCCGTCGATGTGGCGGTAACGGTGCTGGGGGCGCCCGCGCCGGATGCGGTCGGCGTGCTGACGCCCGAAGCCGCGGGGTTGCCGGCCGCGCTCTGGGGCCTCGGCACCACGGCCGACATCGCCGCGGCTCTGGCCGAGGAACCGGCCGAGGCGCTGCCCGCGCTGCGCGCGCTGATGGTGGGGCTGCTTCTCGCCGCGCTGGACCCGCCAAGCGATGCGCGGGGCGAGGGGCGGCTTCTGCTGGCGCGGGTCGACAAGCTTCTGGCCATCGGAGCGGTGGAACCGGCCGAGGCGCTGATCGAGGCGGCGCGCGCGCAGGGCGCGGCACCGGAGGCAGAACTCTTCCGCCGCGCCTTCGACGTGGCCATGCTGACCGGCACCGAGGACCGCGCCTGCGCCGCCATGCGCGCCGCCCCCGACCTGTCGCCCACCTTCCCCGCCCGCGTCTTCTGTCTGGCGCGGGCCGGCGACTGGAACGCGGCGGCGCTGTCGCTGCGCACCGGCCAGGCGCTCGGCCAGATCACCGCCGAGGAGGACGCGCTGCTGTCGCGCTTTCTCGATCCCGAACTGGCCGAGGACGAGCCCCCCCTGCCCGCCCCGCAGCCGGTGACGCCGCTGGCCTGGCGGATGTTCGAGGCCATCGGCGAATCGCTGCCCACGAACGGCCTGCCGCTAGCGTTTGCCCATGCCGACCTGCGCGACACCGCAGGATGGCGCGGCCAGATCGAGGCTGCCGAACGGCTGGCCCGCGCCGGGGCGCTGTCGCCGGAACGGCTGGCCTCGGTCTATCTCGCGCGGCTGCCGGCGGCGTCGGGCGGGGTCTGGGACCGGGTCGAGGCGTTCCAGCGGTTCCAGACGGCGCTGGACGCGCGTGACCCCGGGGCGGTGGCCGCAAACCTGCCCCGTGTCTGGGCGCGCATGACCGAGGGCGAACTGGAGGAACCATTTGCCCGGCTTTTTGCCGAGCCGCTGCAGCGCCTGCCCCTGACCGAGGACGCCGCGGCCGTGGCGCTGCGCATGCTGCTGCTGGCGCGGCCCGATACTCTGTCGTCCGCCCGCGCGCCCGCCGATGCGACCGAGGCCTTCCTGATCGGCATCGCGCGGGGCGACCTGGCCGGGGTGACGCCGCCCGACAGCCTGGCGCGCGCCATCGCGCCCGCGTTCCTGCGTCCCGAACCCGGCGCCGCCCTTCAACGGCTGATCGACGAGGATCGGCGCGGCGAGGCCGTGATCGCCGCCATGGCGGCCGTCGCGCGGGGCACGCTGGGCGACCTGCGCGGCGTGACCGAGGGGCTGAGCGCGCTGCGGGCGGCGGGGCTCGACCCCTGGGCGCGGCGGGTGGCGCTGGAACTCATGATCCTGGAACGCCGCGGATGACCCGCCGCTCTGCCGCCGCCCTCGCCGCGCCCGAGGCGCCGCTGCCGCCGCTCGCCGCGCGCTGGATCTCGGCCTTTCTCGAGGCGATCGCCGCCGAGCAGGACGCCGCGCGCAACACGCGGCTTGCCTATGGCCGGGACCTGGCCGACTTCGCGCTGTGGCTGGACCGGCGGGGCGGCGGGGTCGACACGGCCGACCGCGCGGCGGTCGAGGCCTATCTGGTGTTCTGCGACGCGCAGGGCCTGTCGCGCGCCACCCGCGCCCGGCGACTGTCGGCCATCCGCCAGCTCTACCGCTTTGCCTTCGAGGAAGGCTGGCGCGGCGACAACCCCGCCCTGCGAATCACCGGCCCCGGCAAGACCGCCACCCTGCCCGGCACGCTGAGCCAGGACGAGGTCGCGGCCCTGCTGGCGGCCTCCGACGCGACGGGTCGCAACCCCGGGGAGGCGCTGCGCAACCGCGCCCTGATGGAACTGACCTATGCCACCGGGCTGCGGGTGTCCGAACTCGCCGGCCTGCCGGTGGCGGCGGTGCGGGGCGATCCGGGGATGATCCTGGTGCGCGGCAAGGGCGGCAAGGAACGCATGGTGCCGCTGTCCGGCCCCGCCCGCGCCGCCCTTGCCGCCTGGCTGGCCGCGCGCGACGAGGCCGATGCCGCGGCACAGGAACAGGGCCGCCCCGCCGCGCGCGCGCTGTTTCCGGGCCGGGGCGCGGGCGGTCACATGACACGCCAGCAGATCTTTCGCCTGGTCAAGCAGATCGCCGCGCGGGCCGGTCTTGATCCGGCCCAGGTGACACCCCACACCCTGCGCCATGCCTTCGCCACGCATCTGTTGCAGGGCGGCGCCGACCTTCGGGTGATCCAGACGCTTCTGGGCCATGCCGACCTCTCCACGACCGAGATCTATACCCATGTGCTGGACGAACACCTGACCCGCCTTGTGCATGACCATCACCCGCTTGCCCGGACACCCCAACCCGAGACCTGAAACCCATGGATCCCTCTGCCCTCGACACCGCCTTCTGGCTGACCGCAGGGGCGATCGTCGTCCTTCTTGTCCTGTCGGCCTTCTTTTCCGGCTCCGAGACCGCGCTGACCGCCGCCTCGCGCGCCAAGCTCAAGGGCATGGCCGACCGCGGGTCACACGGTGCCGAGACCGCCCTGGCGATCAAGGAGGACAGCGAGCGGCTGATCGGCGCGCTGCTCCTGGGCAACAACGTGGTCAACATCCTGTCGGCGGCGCTGGCCACCGCGCTTCTGACGCGGCTGTTCGGGGAAAGCGGCGTGGCGCTGGCCACGCTGGTGATGACGGCGCTGGTGCTGATCTTCTCCGAGGTGCTGCCCAAGACCTACGCCATCACCAATTCCGAAACCGCCGCCACGATGGTGGCGCCGGTCATCCGCATCGTGGTCATGGTGTTCTCGCCCGTCGTGACCGTGGTGAGGGCGCTCGTGCGCGGCATCCTGCGGCTGTTCGGCATCCGCACCGACCCTGATCGCAACGTGCTGGCGCTGCGCGAGGAGATCATGGGGGCGATCGAGCTCGGCCATTCCGAGGGCGCCGTGGAACGGGCCGACCGCGACCGGCTCCTGGGTGCGCTCGATCTCAGCGAACGCACGGTGGAGGAGGTGATGCGCCACCGCCGCCGGATCGAGATGATCGACGCCGATCGACCGCCCGGCGAGATCATCAGCCAGGTGCTGGCGAGCCAGCACACCCGACTGCCCCTGTTCCGCGGTTCGGACGAGAACATCCTCGGCGTCGTCCACGCCAAGGACCTGCTGCGCGAGGTCGACCGGCTGGTGCGCGGGGACGCGGGCAACCTGGCGCAGCTGGCCGAGCTCGACATCCTCAAGGTGGCGATGAAGCCCTATTTCGTCCCCGAGACCACGCCGCTCGACGAGCAGATGCGCCAGTTCCTGAAACGGCGCACCCATTTCGCGCTGGTGGTCGACGAATACGGCGCCCTGAAGGGGCTGATCACGCTCGAGGACATCCTCGAGGAGATCGTGGGCGACATCGCCGACGAGTTCGACGAGGTCGAGAAGGAGCCGGTCCTGAAGCCGACCGAGACCGGCGACTACATCGTGGACGGCGCCATGACGATCCGCGACCTGAACCGCATGATGGACTGGAACCTGCCCGACGACGAGGCCAACACCATCGCCGGCCTGGTGATCCACGAGGCGCAGACCATCCCCAAGCCGGGGCAGGTGTTTTCCTTCCACGGCTTCCGCATCGAGGTGGCCGCCCGGCAGGAAAACCGGCTGACGCGGCTGCGGGTGCGGCCGCTGTAGGCACCGCGCGGACCGGCAAAAAGCTGCGCGTGATTTGTGGCGAAACCTTGACGAAAGGTTGAAAGGGCGATGACTGCCCCTATATTTCGCGGGTTACGCCCGCTACCTTCTGCAACATGCGGTGTCCGTGCCCAAAAGCCATGCAGTTTGCGCATGGCTGTCATGTGGCGGATGGGATACCGAATCGCTGCCGAAAGGCCATAGTGCGCGAACGCCCGGAAACGCAAGAACAAGACTGGACGACGACAGATGGTCGATTTCGTGGATGGTACCGCGTTCAACTTCGAGCAGGGGCAGCGCGCGCGCAAGCTGTTTGCCGCCGTCGTGCTCGCCGCGCTCGACGACGCGATTGCCGATGACAAGAAATACGGGAACGGACCCGAGCAGATCGCCCGCTGGGCCCGTTCGAAGGACGGGCGCGAGGTTCTGTCCTGCGCCGGGATCGACCCGAACGAACGGGTGGTGAAGGGCCTGATGGATTTCGTGTCCAAGGGCGTGCGCACTTCGGTCGCGCTGTCGCGCGAGGAAAGCGAACGCCGCCACGCGCTGGAGCAGGCCGAAGCGGCCTGAAGGTCCTGCGTCGGAAGAACGGGAAACGCGCCCGCCGGGGCGCGTTTTGCATTTGGTGGCGGGTGTGTCGGCAGCACTCCGGTCCCCGCGCGGCCTCTCTCCCGGGGGGAGGCGGCGCCATTCCGGCATGGCGTGCCGCTCAGTCGAAATCGCGCAGGGTCAGCGAGCGGTAGACCTCGGCCCGCACCAGCTTGCGGATGTTGCGGGTGATGCGCTCGCCCAGCTGGCCCTGAAGTTCCTCACGCAGGACTGCGCGCACGATCTCGCGCAGCACGGCCTCGTCCAGCACATCCTCGGTGGTGGCGATCAGCGCGGGCTGTTCGGCCGGTTCCGCCGCCCGGGCCGCCGCGCCGCCATGGCCGCCGCCGCCGCGGTGGACGAAGCGCGGCGGATCCGCCGGTTCGTATTCGAAGCTGTCGGCCACGTCGATCCACGACAGTCGCGCCGGCGCGGGATCGGCCTTGCCTGCAGCCGCCCGGTCGTCCGTCTCGTCCCAGTCGGGCACCAGGCGCGCGATGGTCGCGGCCACCGCCGCGGCCTTGGATGCCTGCGGGGTCGCGCCGACCTCGTCCGCCCAGGTGTCGTCGCCGTCGCCCTCGGGCGGGCGCGGGGGCGCCGGCTCGATCACGCGCAGGGCGGGCGTCAGGATCAGCTTGCTGCCGGCCGCGGACGGCGCATCGGCGGTCGTGGCGGCGGCGGCCGGTGAAGCGGCCGCGGACCGGCCCCGCACGTCCTGAGACACCAGGCGCCGGATGGAGGCCAGCACATCCTCGATCTCGCCCGCCGACATCGGTTCCGCCATGCCCTTCCTGCCCGCCAGGCCCGACCTTGGCCGGGCATCCCCCCGGTGCCCGACCGACACCTTGTCGGTGCGAAGCTTACCCGCGCCGCCACCCCGATACAAGAACACCGGGCAGCAAAACGTTAACGCCCGCCTCAGCGGTTGCGGCCGATGGCATCCAGAACGCGGTCGAGCCGCCGGCCCTGCGACGAGGTGGCGGGCGCGTTGCGCACCGCGTTGTAATAGGCCGCGGGGTCGTAGGTCGGGATGCCCAGGCCCAGATGCTCGGCCGTCAGAAGCCCCATCGCCGCCAGCACCGCATAGGCCTGGACCGCGCGGTTCGCCTCGGCCGACACGCGCTGCACCCGCGCCGCCAGAAGCGCCTGTTCGGCATCGAGCACGTCAAGCGTGGTGCGCGCGCCCAGCCGGGCCTCCTCGCGCACCCCCTCGAAGGCGGTCTGCGCGGCGCGCACCTGTTCGTCCGACGCCGCGATCGAGGTGGAGCCGACCCGCAGCCCCGCCCAGGCCTCGCCCAGGGCCGCGCCGATCTCGGCCGAGGTCTGGAGAAGGGTCGCCCGTTCCTGGTCGCGCCGCGCGATCGCCTGTCGGTACAGAGCCGACAACTGCCCCCCGCCATAGAGCGTCTGGTTGAAGGACAGCGACGCGCTGTCGACCGGCCGGCCGCCCTCGATGTCGAAGGTGCGGCCGGCACGGGCCGTCACGGTCGGGCGCATCGCCGCCTGGGCGCGCTGGATCCCAAGGTCGGCCGCAGTGACCTGATGCTGCGCCTGGCGCACCCGCGGATGTCCGGCCAGCGCGATGCGCCGCGCCTCCTCCAGCGATCCGGGCAGCGCGGGCGGGCGGGGCAGCGCCGCCAGCCGTCCGGGCATCCGCCCCACGGCCAGGTTGTACTGTTCGCGCGCCACGGCGAGGTCGCCCTCGGCGCTGGCCAGTTCCGAGCGCGAGGCCGCCAGCCGCGCCTCGGCCTGGGCGACATCGGTGCGCGTCGTCTCGCCCACGTCGAAGCGGTCCTGCGCCGCGCGCAGTTCCTGCCCGATGAGCGTCAGGTTCGACCGGCGCAGCGCCACGATATCCTCGTTCAGTCGCACGCCCACATGGGCGCGCACCGCGTTCAGCAGCACCTGCTGTTCGAGATCGACGAGCGCCTGCCTGGTGGCCAGCACCACCTCCTTCGACGCCTCGACCGCCTGCCGGCCGCGGCCCGAGTCGTAGAGCGTGATCTGCGCCTGAAGCGCGACCGAGCCCTGGATCCGGTCGAGCCGCTGGTTGGAATAGCTGCCCCCCCCCTCGACCGAGATCGCCGGGCGGAGCGAGGCCATGGCCTGTGCCACGTCCTCGTCCGCCGCGCGCAGGACGGCGCGGTTGCTCTCGAGCAGGTTCGAGTTGCGGTAGGCCGCGATCAGCGTGTCGGCCAGCGACTGCGCCGAGGCCGGCGCTGCCACAACCGCGAGGCAGGCCGCCACCAGAACCCGCCGCAAGACGCGCATCACCGTTCCCCCGTTTGCCCGCGCCCCGCAGGGGGTCAGAGCGTGAATGCCTTGGCGCGGGCAAAGCCCGGCAGGACCGGCGCCGCGGCGTTGAAGCCGAAGCGCCACGTCACCCGGCCGTCGCGCATCGTGCCGATCCGCACCGTGCCGAGCCGCCCGTCCATGAACAGCGCCGCAATCCGCCCGCCGTCGCGCAACTGCGCCAGCAGCTGCTCCGGCACGGTTTCGACCCCGCCCTCGATCACGATGGCATCATAGGGCGCGTGTTTCGGCATTCCAGCCGCCAGCGGCCCGCTCACGACGGCGGCATTGTCGGCCCCGGCATCGGCAAGGCGGCGCTGCGCCTCGGTGGCCATGCCGTCATCCTCCTCCAGCGCCACGACCGCATCGGCCATGCGCGCCATCACCGCCGAGCCGTATCCGAGGCCGGCGCCCACATGCAGCACCAGATCGCCCGGCGACAGGTCGAGCGCATCGAGCATCTTGGCCAGTGTCCGCGCCTCCAGCAGCACGCGGCCCGGGGCAAGGTCGAGGTTCTCGCCCACATAGGCGGCCTCGCGCAGCGCATCGGGCACGAAGGTCTCGCGCGGGACAGCCAGCATGGCGTCGATGATGGGAAACTTGGTCACGTCCGAGGGGCGGACCTGCGTATCCACCATCATGATGCGGCGCGTCGCGTAATCGGCCATGTCCGGTCCCGTCCGTTCCCGTCTGAACCCGTCGGTTCAGCTTTCCCCCAAGTGATGCCACAGCCCCCGGCGCCCTGCAACCGCCGGGACGGGCGCGCATCAGGCCTGCGGCACCTTGACGGAGGCGGCGCCGCGGCCCGCCCCGAACCGACCACCGGCCCAGGCCACCGCCCTTTCGCCGAGGGTGCGGAACTTGGCCGACGCCGAGGTGAGCCGCGCCTCCCATTCCGGGTCCGGCGTCTGGCCCTCGGTCACCCGGAAGAACACCTGCAGCAGGCAGGCGATGGCGAAGGGTTCGATCAGCGCCGCCTTGACCGCCCAGGCAAAGACCAGCGCAAAGACGAAACCGCCGGCCGACCAGGTGCCGGGCAGAAGCCAGACGACGAAGGCCGCCGGCGCCAGCATCAGAAGGAACACCCCGAACGACAGCCCCCAGACGAACAGCGCCAGCCAGGCCGCGTTGACCAGCATCGGCCGCGCGTTCTGGCCGTAGAGCACCAGTGCCTCGCGCGCGCTCGCCCAGGGATTCGTCGCGCGGGTGCGGATCGCATGGGCCAGGATCACCTCGTCCACCAGCCCCACGGCCAGCCGCAGCCAGGCCCGCACCACCACCATGATCCGGTCGAGGCCGGGGATCGGCAGGATCGCCAGCAGGCCCTGCACCAGCCCCGTGATTGCCGCCACCACGCCCTTGATCAGCTGGTCCAGCGCGAACAGTGCCGAGGCCTGGCCGAATCGCTCGGTCACCACCTTGCGGGCATGGTCGATCTGCCCCTGCCCGCCCGGCACCTGCCCGCCCTGCATCATCTCGACCATCACGGCGATATGGCCCGCCTTCACGATGTAGAGCAGGTAGTCGCGCAGGAAGAAGATGATGCCGGCAGCGATGCCGAACCCCGCGATGCCGCCGTAAACCGTCGAGGTGGCGCGAAACGCCTCGTCGCCGGCCAGCCCGATGCCCCAGCCGAAGCCCGCCCCGGTGCCGGTGGCCAGGATCAGGACAGCGGTGACGCCGAAGTAGACGACCATGCGGAAGACAAGAAAGGGGGCCGTGCGCACCATCAGGCGCAGCGCCTCGCCGAGGCTGAAATCCCACATCGAAAGGCCCCTTGGCTGAAACGGCCGCCGCGCGCAGCCTGCCCCGCGGCGCGACGACGCGCAAGCGGACTTGCGCGCGCCGCTTGGCCGCCGCAGGCTGCGCGGATGACCGAACCCCGGCACATCGGCGGCGTGTCCTTCTGGTATGCCGACATGGGCGGCCCCCCCGTGCCGCGCCCCTGCCTGCCCGGCGACATGCGGGCCGATGTCTGCATCGTGGGGGCAGGATATACCGGTCTCTGGACGGCCTGGTATCTGGCCGCCGCGCGGCCCGACCTGCGGATCGTGATCGTCGAGGCGATGTTCGCGGGCTATGGCGCATCGGGGCGCAACGGCGGCTGGCTGACCGGCGGCTTCGCCCGGGCGCACGAGCGCTATCTGGCCCGCGGGGGGGAGGCCGGCGTACGCGCCATGGTCGCGGCCATGGGCACCACGGTTGACGAGGTGATCGCGGTCGCCGAGATGGAGGCGATCCGCGCCGACATCCGCCGCACCGACGAACTGATGGTGGCCGTGAACCCTGCCCAGATGGTGCGACTGGCCGCCGAGGTCGCGCACCGGCGGCACTGGGGCGAGAGCCGGGTGACGGCGATCGGTGCAGCGGAGGTGCGGGCGCGTGTGGCGATGCCGGGCGCACTCGGCGCCATGGTCGTGGCGGGCGTGGCCCGGGTGCAGCCGGCGAAGCTGGCGCGCGGGCTGGCCGAGGCGGTGGAGCGCCGGGGCGTGCTGATCGCCGAGGGCACCCGCGCGCTGGCGCTTGCCCCCGGGCGGGTGGAGACCGATTGCGGCACGGTCACCGCGCGTGTCGTGATCCGCGCGACCGAGGGATTCACCGCCGGGCTGCCCGGGCTGCGCCGCGACTGGCTGCCGCTGAACTCGGCCCAGATCGTGACGGCACCGCTACGGCCCGAAACCTGGGCGAAGATCGGCTGGGACGGGCATGAAATACTTGGCGATTTCGCCAATGCCTATTGCTATTGCCAGCGCACGCGCGAGGGCCGGATCACCGTCGGCGCGCGTGGCGTGCCCTATCGCTTCGGATCGCAGACCGACCGCGACGGGGCGCCGGATGCCGAGACGGTGCGCAGGCTGGCCGGCATCCTGGAACGCCATTTCCCGGCAGCGGCCGAGGCGGGAATCGATCACGCCTGGTGCGGCGTGCTGGCCGTGCCGCGCGACTGGTGCGCGACCGTCGGGTTCGACCCGGAGACGGGCATGGGACACGCGGGGGGCTATGTCGGGGTCGGGGTGTCGACTTCCAACCTCGCTGGACGCACCCTCGCCGACCTCGCGCTCGGGCAGGACACCGCGCTGACCCGCCTGCCCTGGGTCAACCACAAGGTCCGGCGGTGGGAACCCGAACCCCTGCGATGGCTGGGCGTGCGGGGGATGTATGCGCTGCTGCGCGCCGCCGACCGGGCCGAGGCGCGGGGGGCGCCGCACCCCTCGCGTCTGGCCGCCCTAGGGAACTGGCTGGCGGGGCGCTGAGACGGCGGTTTCTGAAGGCAGAAACCGCACCGGAACCTGTCCCAGGTTCCGCCACGGAATTTGGTTCAAATTCCGCACTCCGGGCGCCGTTCCCTAGATCCCTGCGCGTTCGGCGAGGCTCAGCCAGTCCTCCTCGGCCGCGGCCAGCGCCGCCTGCCGTTCGGCCAGCATCTCGGTCGCCTTGCGGAACTTGACGGGTTCGCGCGCAAACAGGTCGGGGTCGCCCAGAAGGTCGGACAGGCGGGCGATCTCGGCCGTCAGGCGATCGATCCGGGCGGGCAGATCGTCGAGTCGCTTTTTCTCCATGAAACTAAGCCCTTCGGAGTGTTTCTTCACGCGTTCCGATGGCCTTTCCGCGGGCTTTGGAACCGCCGGCGCCCTTGCCGCCGCCGGGCGTTGCGCCATCGCGTCCGACCAGCCGCCGGGATAGACCCCGATCCGGCCGCCCCCCTCCAGCACGAGCGTCTGCGTCGCCACCCGGTCGATGAAGTCGCGGTCGTGGCTGACCAGCAGCACGGTTCCGGCATAGTCGCCGAGGACCTCCTGCAACAGGTCCAGCGTCTCCACGTCGAGATCGTTGGTCGGCTCGTCCAGGATCAGGAGGTTCGATTCGCGCGCCATGATCCGCGCCAGCAGCAGCCGCGCCCTTTCCCCGCCCGACAGGCTGCGCACGGGGGCGCGGGCCTGCGTTTCGTCGAAGAGGAAATCCTTGAGGTATCCGACCACATGTCGCGGCTGGCCCCGCACCATGACCTGATCGCCCGCGCCCGACACGCCGAGGGCCGGATCGCCGGTCAGACTGTCCCAAAGGCTCGCCTCGGGATCGATTGCGCTGCGCGTCTGGTCGAAGACCGCCGCCTGGAGGCCGGTGCCGAGCCGCACCATGCCGGCATCGGGCGCCAAGTCGCCCGTCAGCAGGCGCAACAGCGTCGTCTTGCCGACCCC
>DAOLBY010000276.1:0-2077 GCA_035324325.1 Paracoccaceae bacterium
TCAACTCCAAGAACATGGAGCACTACGCCTGGACGGTGGCGCTGACCCGCATGATCTCGGCCGTGTTCCGCCGCGGCGGCGACGTGTCCTTCGTGGTCGAGGAGCTGAAGGCCGTCTTCGACCCCCGCGGCGGCGCCTGGGCCGAGGGGCGCTACATCCCCTCGATCCTCGCGGCCATCGGCGGGGTGATCGAACGGCACCTCGTGGCCATCGGCTTCATCGCGGGCGAGGGGCTGGGGCTGAAATCCGACCCGAAGGCCGATCTCGGCGCGCCCATGGCGCTGGCTGCCGGCCAGACCTGCCCGGCCTGCGGCAGCCCCGACCTGCGCATGATCGAAGGCTGCCTGACCTGCGCCTCCTGCGGGCATTCGCGCTGCGGGTAGGGGTGCGGGGGGGCGCTGCCCCCCGGGCTTCGCCCTCCCCCCAGGATATTTGGGCCAAGATGAAAGGGGCGTGCCTTTCATCTTGGCCCAAAAATCCCGGGTGCGCCGCCGGTTCCGCCATCGGTTCGGGGAAGCGGCGGCGCGGCCCCGGAACGGGGCGAGGGGGCGGCGCCCCCTTCGCCGTCCCTCAGAGATCCTCGACCAGCGCCACCCCGGGCACGGCGCGCAGCGCGCTGCGCAGGGCAGGCGACACGGGGGCGTCGCGCGCCACCTCGATGTCGACCTCGCGGTCGGGTCCGGTGCGCAGGCACAGACGCAGGGGCGCGCGCGCGGTGCGGCCGGCGTTCGCGGCCCGTTGCGACAGCACCGCGGCAATCCCCGCGGCGGCCTCGGCGCGGTCGATGTGGACGCGGAGGCCGGGGGGGGCGGATTCCGCGGCCGCCGTGTCGATCGGGTGGACGGCGCGGGCGAGCAGCTTGACCCCGTCGCCTTCGGGCGCGGCCTCCACCGTCAGCACGACGTTCAGGCCAGGCTCCAGAAGCGTCCGCGCCCCGTCGAGCACGTCCGAGACCACCGTCCCCTCGTAAAGCCCCGTGGGGTCGGACAGCGAGACGAAGGCGAAGCGGTTGCCGCGGGCCGACTTGCGCTCCTGCCGGGCCGAGACGGAACCGGCCAGTTTCGCGTTCACCGGCCCGCGGTCGGCCGCCGCCGTCACCTCGGCCAGGGTCTGCACGCCCTTGCGGCGCAGCGCCGGCATCCAGTCGTCGAGCGGGTGGCCCGAGAGGTAGAAGCCGACCGCGCCGTGTTCCTGCGCCAGCCGTTCGGCGGGTGCCCAGTCGTCGCGGAAGGGCAGGCGGGGCGGCGGCAGGTCGGTGCCGGCCTCGCCGAACAGGCTGACCTGGGTGGAGGCCCGCGCCTCGTGCACGGTGGCCGACCAGGCGACCAGCGCATCCAGCCCCTCGTAGACCCGGGCGCGGTTGGGTTCCAGCATGTCGAAGGCGCCGGCGCGCGCCAGCATCTCGAGCGGCCGCTTGCCGATGCGCTTGAGGTCCGCACGGCGCGCCAGGTCGGCCAGATCGGCGAAGGGCCGGTCGCCGCGCGCCGCGACGATCATGCGCATCGCCTCGACGCCGACATTCTTGAGCGCGCCGAGACCGTAGACGATGGCGCCGTCCTGCACCGAGAACAGCGCCTGCGCGGCGTTGACGCAGGGTGCCACGGTGCGGATGCCCATGCGGTCCGCCTCGCGCTTGTAGAGCGCCAGCTTGTCGGTCAGGTGGATGTCGCAGTTCATCACCGCGGCCATGAACTCGACCGGATGATTGGCCTTGAGCCAGGCGGTCTGGTAGCTGACGACCGCATAGGCCGCCGCATGGCTCTTGTTGAAGCCGTAGTTGGCGAACTTCTCCAGCAGGTCGAACACCTCGCCGGCCTTGTCCTCGGGCACGCCGCCGGCCACGGCGCCGGCGATGAACTTGGGCCGTTCCTTGGCCATCTCGACCGGGTTCTTCTTGCCCATCGCGCGGCGCAGCAGGTCGGCCCCACCCAGGGTATAGCCCGCCATCACCTGGGCGATCTCCATCACCTGTTCCTGATAGACGATGATGCCCTGCGTTTCCCTCAGGATGTGGTCGATCGAGGGGTGGATCGATTCCAGCGGCCGCAGCCCGTTCTTGACCTCGCAATAGGCGGGG
>DAOLBY010000109.1:0-4150 GCA_035324325.1 Paracoccaceae bacterium
TAATCGGCGGGCTGGCCCACCTTCTCGTCGCCCGCCATGCCGAAGCCGGTGACGAAGGCGCCTGCCGTTTCGGCCGCGCAAACGGCGGCGGCGCGGGCCTTGTCGGGGCCGAAATGGCGGATGCAGGTCACGACGCCGCGCAGCGTGGGGCCGCCGAAGCGTTCCATTTCCGCTGCCGTCTCGGCGATGGCCGACACATAGTCACGCCAGGCCGCCACATCGCCGCCACCGCAGAAATCGGGGCTCAGGAAGGTTTCGCTGTAGACGACGCCGCTTGCCGCACTTTCCTCCAGCACCGCGCGGGTCAGGCGGGCGTAGTCCTCGGGCGTGGTCAGCACCGAGGTCGCGGCCTCGTAGACCTTCAGGAAATCCCAGAAGTCGCGGAAGCGGTAATTCCCGCGCTCGTCGAAGATGCCGCCGACGTCGATGGATTTCTCGCGCGCAAGGCCGCGGACGAAGGCGGGGGGTGCTGCGCCTTCGAGGTGGAGGTGCAACTCGATCTTGGGCAGGTCGGCGGTCACAGGCGGTTCACTCCATGGGGGCCAGGCGGCAGGCCAAGCCAGGCGGCGACGGTCTCGCCCACATCGGCGAAGGCAAGGGGCGGCAGCGGCCCGGCGCCCGCGCCATGGATCAGCACCGGCACCCGCTCGCGGGTGTGATCGGTGCCGGGCCAGGTGGGGTCGTTGCCGTGGTCGGCGGTGAAGACGGCCAGATCCCCGGGGTGCAGCCGTGCCAGGAAGTCGCCGGCGACGGTGTCAAACCATTCCAGCGCGCGGGCATAGCCGGCCACGTCGCGGCGGTGGCCATAAAGACTGTCGAACTCGACGAAATTGGCGAATGTCAGCGAACCGGGCTCTGCGGCATCGGAAAGCCTGTGGATATGTTCGGAAAGGGCAAGGTCACTGTCGCCCTTCCACAGCTTTCCGATACCGCGGTGGCTGAAGATGTCACCGATCTTGCCGACCGCATGGGTCATCCGCCCCGCCGCCTGCGCCCGGTCCAAGAGCGTGGGCGCGGGCGGCGCGAGGGCGAAGTCGCGGCGGTTTGCGGTGCGGCGGAAGGCCCCCGGATCCCCGGTGAAGGGCCGCGCGATCACCCGCCCGACGCGCATCGCATGAACCTCGGGCGCCAGCCGTTCGCACAGCTCGATCAGACGCGCGAGGCCGAAGCCCTCCTCGTGCGCGGCGATCTGCACCACGCTGTCGGCCGAGGTGTAGAGGATCGGCCAGCCCGTGCGCAGATGGTCCGTCCCCAGACGGTCGATCACCTCGGTGCCCGAGGCATGGGCGTTGCACAGCGTCCCCGCGGTCCCCGCCAGTTCCGCCACCCGCGCCATCAGCGCCGGCGGAAAGGCGGGCTGCGCGTCGGGAAAGGTGGTCCAGTCCCAGGGCACCGGCACGCCCGCCAGTTCCCAGTGCCCCGAAGGCGTGTCCTTGCCGCGGCTGGCCTCGGTCGCGGCACCCCAGCGGCCCGCGGGTTCGGCCCCCATCCCCGGCATCAACGCGCCCGAGGCCGCGTGCACCGCCGCCGACAGGCCCAGTCCGTCGAGCACCGGCAGCCGCAGGGGCCCTGCCCGTCCCGCATCCGCCCGCCCCGCCGCGCATTCCGCGGCGATATGAGCCAGCGTGTTGGCGCCCGTGTCGCCATAGGCCGCGGCATCGGGCGCGCCCCCCGCCCCGACCGAATCCATCACGATCAGGAAGGCGCGTCGCGTCATGCGATGCGCCCAAGGATCAGCGCCGGTTCATCGGGCGCCGCATCGCCGATGCCATAGGCCGCGCGGACCCGGGCGACCGCCGCCTCGGCATCCGCCTCGGTCGCGGCATGGACCAGCGCCAGTGGCACGTCCTGCGACACGTCCTCGCCCACGGCGGCCAGGTCGGACAGGCCGACCGAGGGATTGACCCGGTCGCCGCCGACCAGCCTGCCGCCACCCAGATGCACGACCGCATGGCCCAGGGCCTCGGTGTCGATGGCCACCACGAAACCCGACCGCGGTGCCGTCACCTCGCGCGTCACGGGGGCCGCGGGCAGCCGGTCGGGCCAGCGTTCGGCGAAATCGGCAGGCCCCCCCTGCGCGGCCACCATGCGCCCGAAGATCTCGGCCGCCGTGCCCGACTCCAGCGCCTGAGCGATGCGGCCTGCCCCGTCCTCGGCATCCGCGGCCAGCCCGCCGAGCGCCAGCGCCTCGCCCCCCAATGCCGCCGTGATGTCCCAGAGCGCGGCGTTGACCGATGTGCCGGTCAGCGTCTCCATCACCTCGATCACCTCGAGTGCATTGCCCGCCGCGGTGGCCAGCGGCTGGCTCATGTCGGTGATCAGGGCCGTGGTCATGCAGCCCGCGCCATGGGCGGTGGAGACCAGCGCACGAGCCAGCGCCTCGGCCTCCGCTCGCGTCTTCATGAAGGCGCCCGAGCCGCATTTCACGTCGAGCACCAGGGCCTCGAGCCCCGCAGCCAGTTTCTTCGACAGGATCGAGGCGGTGATCAGGTCGATCGATTCCACCGTGCCGGTCACGTCGCGGATGGCATAGAGCCGCCGGTCGGCCGGCGCGATCTCGTCCGAGGCGGCGACGATGGCGCAGCGCACTTCGGCCACCTGGCGGCGCAGGGCGTCCTCTGTCAGCGCTGTACGGAAGCCGGGGATCGCCTCGAGCTTGTCGAGCGTTCCACCCGTATGGCCCAGCCCGCGGCCGGAGATCATGGGCACATAGGCGCCGCAGGCGGCGAGCGCGGGGGCAAGCAGCAGCGACACGCAGTCGCCGATGCCACCCGTCGAATGCTTGTCGATCACCGGGCCGGACAGGTCCCAGTCCAGCACGCGGCCCGACTGCGTCATGGCGCGGGTCAGCGCGACGCGGCCGCCCTCGCCCAGGCCCCGCAGACACACCGCCATGGCGAAGGCGCCCGCCTGCGCGTCGCTGACCGCGCCCGAGGCCAGACCGGCTGCGAACCAGTCCAGTTCCGCCGCCGAGGGCGTCTCGCCCTTGCGCAGGCGGGCGATGATGCCGCGGGCGTCCATGGCTCAGCCGGGCAGGAAGGCCGCATCGAAGGCCCCCGGAAGCAGGTCGGCCAGGGTGACGGCCTGGCGCAGGCCGGCGGTGGTGCACATGATCACGGGTGTGTCGGGACCGGCGAATTCGGCGATCTTCTGGCGGCAGCCGCCGCAGGGGGGCACGGGGCGGTCGGCCTCGGCCACGACGAGGATCTCGGCGATGCGGCGGTCGCCGGCGGCGACCATTGCGGCGATGGCCCCGGCCTCGGCGCAGGTGCCCTGGGGGTAGGCGACGTTTTCGACGTTGCAGCCTGTGTGCACCTGTCCCTCGGCCGACCGGATCGCCGCGCCGACCTTGAAGCGCGAATAGGGCGCATGGGCGTTGTCGCGCACCGCCAGCGCCGCCTGAAACAGGTCCATCCGTCGCGTTCCCCCATCAAGCCCGCGGCAGAGTGTGCGGCGCCGCCCCGCCCGATGCAAGCGCGGGCGTCAGGGCAGCGCGGCAGGTGCCGTGGGAACATCCGCCGGCAGCGCAACCTCCAGCAGTTCCAGATCGGCGGAGGAGTCGGCGTGATGCGTGGCAACCCCTGGCGGGATGACGAAGGCATCGCCCGCGGTCAGATGCGACGGCGCGCGCCCCTCGCCCCGCAGGGTCATGCTGCCGGCCATGACATAGGTGAACAGGATGTCGCCCGAGTGCCGCACCGGGGCCGTGGGCGATCCGTCGGGCCGCAACACCAGGACCGAGGCAACCCCTTGCGTGTTGCCCGCGATGGTGGTGTCGCGCGCCGCGAACCCCGGCAGGCGGTGCGGCCCGAAGCGGCTGCCGGCACCGACGTTGTGTACGAACCGCTGGCCCTGCCATTCGCGATCCGGGCGCAGTTGAGGGGTCGGCAGCGTCATGTCGTGGTCGATCTCGGTCACATGTTCGGCCGGTACGCCGATCTCGATCACCTCGATGCCGTCGCTCGCCTCCAGCACCCGGTGGCGGATCTCGGGCGGCTGGATGAAGCAGTCGCCGGGGTGAAGGCGGATCGGGGGCCCCTGATCTTCGTAGACCACATCGACCCAGCCCCGCAGGCAGAAGATCAGCTGGAACCCGACGCGGTGGAAATGCACCATGTCGGGCACCGGACCACCGTCGGGGATGCGGATG
>DAOLBY010000109.1:4160-11748 GCA_035324325.1 Paracoccaceae bacterium
TCCCCGCCCGCCCCACCACCCAGGGGGCGCCATCGGCGAGGCGGCGCACTTCGAAGGCGTGCTGCGTGGGGGGCTGGCGGAGGGGCGGGGTCAGCGGCCCCGTCTCGACCATCGTTCCGCCGGGCGATGCAGCGGGCGCGCCCTGAAGGGCCGCGGGGTCGTCCGACAGCAGGCGGAGCCGCCCCGGCCCGCCGCCTGCGTTGCGGTCCAGCCGAAGCCGCAACCCGTGGCCCGAGATCATGGCCACTGCAGGATCGTCCGCCGGCCAGATCGCATCCAGCCGGAAGCCCAGGCTGCGAAAGAACGGCAGGTCGGCGGTCAGGTCCGCCGTGGGCAGCACGATCTCGGCGCGTGTCTCGGTCATGACCGGCACCCTGCGCGCGGCGCGCGGCATTTGCAAGAATCCGCGAAAGGGCCTATGCGGCGGACAGGGGTTGCCACAGGGCGCGATCACGTCCCCATATGGTTCAACGTTAAACCATTTCGGCGAGAGGGCAGATGGAAACCGGCAAGCAGGAGCAGGCGCGCCACCCCGCGCTGGATTACCACGAGTTTCCGCAGCCCGGAAAACTCGAAATCCGCGCGACCAAGCCGTTGGCCAACGGCCGCGACCTGAGCCTGGCCTATTCCCCCGGCGTGGCCGAGGCCTGCCTGGAAATCAAGGCCGACCCGGCAACCGCCAGCCGCTATACCGCGCGCGCGAACCTCGTGGCCGTGGTGTCGAACGGAACCGCCGTGCTCGGCCTCGGCAACATCGGCGCCATCGCCTCGAAGCCGGTGATGGAAGGCAAGGCCGTCCTGTTCAAGAAGTTCGCCAACATCGACTGTTTCGACATCGAGGTGAACGAGAGCGACCCGGTCAAGCTGGCCGAGATCGTCTGCGCGCTGGAGCCGACCTTCGGGGCCATCAACCTCGAGGACATCAAGGCGCCCGACTGCTTCGTGGTCGAGGCGCTGTGCCGCGAGCGCATGAAGATCCCCGTGTTCCACGACGACCAGCACGGAACGGCGATCGTGGTGGGGGCCGCGGCGACGAACGCGCTGTTCGTGACGGGCCGAAAGTGGGAGGAAATCAAGGTCGTCTCGACCGGCGGCGGGGCGGCGGGAATCGCCTGCCTCAACATGCTGCTGAAACTGGGCGTGCGGCGGGAAAACGTCTGGCTTTGCGACATTCACGGTCTGGTGCACGAGGGCCGCGAGGGCGACATGAACCCGCAGAAGGCAGCCTATGCCCAGGCCACCGACAAGCGGACGCTCGACGAGGTGATCGACGGGGCCGACCTGTTCCTCGGGCTGTCGGGGCCCGGCGTTCTGACGCCCGCCATGGTGGCGCGGATGGCAAGGCGGCCCATCATCTTCGCGCTGGCGAACCCGACACCGGAAATCCTGCCCGCCGATGCCCGCGCGGTGGCCCCCGACGCGATCATCGCCACCGGGCGGTCGGACATTCCGAACCAGGTCAACAACGTCCTGTGCTTCCCCTTCATCTTTCGCGGCGCCCTGGACGTGGGGGCAACCCAGATCAACCACGAGATGGAACTGGCCTGCATCGAGGCCATCGCCGCGCTGGCCCGCGCCACCACCAGCGCCGAGGCCGCCGCCGCCTACCAGGGCGAGCAGATGACCTTCGGCCCCGACTACCTGATCCCCAAGCCCTTCGACCCGCGCCTGATCGGGGTCGTCGCCTCGGCCGTCGCCAAGGCCGCAATGGACAGCGGCGTGGCCACCCGCCCGCTGTCCGACATCGACGCCTACAAGCGCAAGCTCGACGGGTCGGTGTTCCGCTCGGCCATGCTGATGCGCCCCGTGTTCGAGGCCTCGAAGATGGCCGCCCGCAGGATCGTCTTTGCCGAGGGCGAGGACGAGCGCGTGCTTCGCGCGGCCAACGCGATGATGGAGGAAACCAACGACGCCCCCATCCTGATCGGTCGCCCCGAGGTGGTCGAGGCACGCTGCGAACGCGCGGGCCTGCCGATCCGCCCGGGGCGCGACTTCGACCTGGTGAACCCCGAAAACGATCCCCGCTACCGCGACTACTGGGAAAACTATGCCGGGCTGATGGGACGGCAGGGTGTGACGCCCGACATCGCCCGGGCCGTGATGCGCACGAACACCACCGCCATCGCCGCGATCATGGTCCATCGGGGCGAGGCCGACAGCCTGATCTGCGGCACCTTCGGGCAGTACCTGTGGCATCTGAAATATGTGCGCGAGATCCTGGCGCGCGACGGGCTGCACCCTGTCGGGGCGCTGTCGCTGATGATCCTGCAGGACGGGCCGCTGTTCATCGCCGACACGCATGTGCACTACGAACCCACCCCGCAGCAGATCATGGAAACCGTGATCGGCGCCGCGCGGCATGTGAAGCGTTTCGGGCTGGTGCCGAAGGTCGCGCTGTGTTCGGCCAGCCAGTTCGGCAACCTCGACTGCACCAGCGGTCGGCGGATGCGCGAGGCGATGGAGCTTCTGGACCTGCGCGAGCCCGATTTCGCCTATGACGGCGAAATGCATATCGACGCGGCGCTCGACCCGGTGATCCGCGACCGACTGCTGCCCGGAACGCGGTTCGAGGGGGCGGCGAACGTGTTGGTGTTCGGCATCGCCGATGCGGCCTCGGGGGTTCGCAACATCCTGAAGATGCGGGCCAATGCACTGGAAGTCGGACCGATCCTGATGGGGATGGGCAACAAGGCGCATATCGTCACGCCCTCGATCACCGCACGCGGCATCTACAACATGTCCGCGCTCGCGGGCACGCCGGTCGCGCATTACGGATAGGGGCACCGATCCTCCGCCGGCTCGGGCTTTCTTGCCGGGCACCTTCGGGCGTTACCGCAAACCGTGACACCGGGCCGCGGGCCGCGCCTGCGCAACAGTCGCGCAACATTCTTGTGCCAGCCCCTGCCGCGGCGTAACCAAGCGCCAGGATTGGGGAGGGCATGCCATGGGATACCGCGAGACCTATGCCGCCTGGCAGGCCGACCCGGAAGGGTTCTGGATGCAGGCGGCCGAGGGGATCGACTGGGCGCGTCGCCCCACACGCGCGCTGGACGACAGCCGGGCCCCCTTCTTTTCCTGGTTCGCCGATGGGCAGGTCAACGCCTGCTGGAATGCGGTCGACCGGCACGTGGCCGCCGGCCACGGCGACCGCCCCGCCATCATCCACGACAGCCCGGTGACGCAGTCCAAGCGTGTCCTCACCTACGCCGACCTGCAGGACCGGGTGGCACGTCTGGCCGGTGCGCTGCGGGCGCAGGGCGTGGACCAGGGCGACCGCGTCATCATCTACATGCCGATGGTGCCCGAGGCGCTGGAAGCGATGCTGGCCTGTGCCCGGCTCGGCGCCATCCATTCGGTCGTGTTCGGCGGTTTCGCCGCGGCGGAACTCGCCACCCGCATCGACGACTGCAAGCCGAGGGCGATCATCGCAGCCAGCTGCGGGATCGAGCCGAACCGCGTGGTGCATTACAAGCCGCTGCTGGACGGCGCCATCGACCTGGCTGCGCACAAGCCGGCCTTCTGCGTGATCCTGCAGCGCGAGCAGGAGGTGGCGGCGCTGGTGCCCGGCCGCGATCTGGACTGGCACGCCTTCCAGCATGGGGTATCGCCGGCCGAATGCGTGCCGGTGGCGGGGGATCATCCGGCCTATATCCTCTATACCTCGGGCACCACGGGCCAGCCCAAGGGCGTGGTGCGCGCGACCGCGGGGCATCTGGTCGCGCTCCACTGGTCGATGGGCGCGATCTACAACGTGGGGGCGGGCGACGTGTTCTGGGCGGCGTCCGACGTGGGCTGGGTCGTGGGCCACAGCTATATCTGCTACGGCCCGCTGATCGCCGGCTGCACCACGGTCGTCTATGAGGGCAAGCCCGTGGGCACGCCCGATGCCGGCGCCTTCTGGCGGGTGATCAGCGAACACAAGGTGCGCAGCTTCTTCACCGCGCCCACGGCCATCCGTGCCGTCAAGCGCGACGACCCCGACGGCAGGATCGTGGCCGACTACGACCTTTCATGCCTCGACACGTTGTATCTGGCCGGTGAAAGGGCCGACCCCGACACGATCCAATGGGCACAGCGGCACCTCGGCAAGCCGGTGATCGACCATTGGTGGCAGACCGAGTCGGGCTGGCCGATCGCCGCGAACCCCGTGGGCCTGGGCCTGCTGCCGGTGAAGCTGGGCAGTCCCTCGGTTCCGATGCCGGGCTATGACGTGCAGGTGCTTGACGAGGGCGGCCACCCCGTGGCGGCCGGTACGCTGGGGGCCATCGCGGTGAAACTGCCCCTGCCCCCCGGCACGCTGCCGACGCTGTGGCAGGCCGACGACCGGTTCCTGAAAAGCTATCTGTCGCACTTCCCCGGCTACTACGAGACCGGCGACGCGGGCTATGTCGACGAGGACGGATACCTCTACATCATGGCGCGCACCGACGACGTGATCAACGTCGCCGGGCACCGGCTGTCGACCGGCGCGATGGAGGAGGTGCTGGCGGGCCACCCGGACGTGGCCGAATGCGCGGTGATCGGGGTGGCAGACGACCTGAAGGGCCAGTCGCCGCTGGGTTTCCTGTGCCTCAACAAGGGGTCCGCCCGGGACCATGCCGAGGTGGTGCGCGAATGTGTGACCCTGATGCGCGAGCGGATCGGGCCGGTCGCCGACTTCAAGCGCGCGCTGGTGGTGGACCGGCTGCCGAAGACGCGGTCGGGCAAGATCCTGCGCGCGACGATGGTCAAGATCGCGGGGGGCGGGGCCGGGAAAGGGCCCGCCACGATCGATGACCCCGCGATCCTCGACGAGATCACGGCGGCCCTGCGCAACATCGGATTGGCCCGAGGCTGAGCCGGCACGTCGCGCCACTGGACTTTCGCGCCGCCCCGGGCTAGCCGATAGGCGATGCAGGACGCGCGCCCGATCGCACCGCCCACGCCGTCCGAGGCCGGGGATGATGTCGCCGCGGCCATGGACAGACTCTGTGCGCTGTCAGGACAGGGGGCGGCAGCGCTGGTCCGCCAGATCGGTATCGACCTGGCCATGCTCGCCGCCCTCGTCGAGCATTCTCCCGACGCACCGACTTTGCGGCGTGCGCTGCACGACACGCGCGCCCTGGCGGGCACCTGCGGGGCCGGGGCAGCGATGGCGGCGGCGGATGCCCTGCGCGACAGCCTGATGGGCTGCGCCGTGTCCGCTGCGGCCGACCGCGCCGCGCTGGCCGCGATCCTGCGCGCGCTGGCGGATCGCGTGACCGCGCTGTGGCCGCGATGACCGCCACCCCGGCACCCAGGCGCCCTGCGGCGGCAGCCGGCGGCCCCCGGCGCAGCATCCTTCTGATCGAGGACATGGCCTCGCTCCAGATGGCCTATCGCGGCATCCTCCAGGGTGCCGGCCACCGCGTGATCACCGCCGCCTCCGCCGGCGAGGCGCGGGCGCTGGTCGAATCCGCACGGCCCGATGCCGTGGTGCTCGATCTCATGCTGCCGGATGCGGACGGGCTGGAACTGCTGCAGGACATCCTGCGCCTGCGGCCCGGCGTGGCCGTCGTTGTCGTCACCGCCGACCGCTCGATCCCCCGCGCGGTCGAGGCCATGCGCCTCGGCGCGCACGACTTCATCGTCAAGCCCGCCGAACAGGGCCGGCTTCTGTCGTCGGTCGACACGGCGCTGTCGCGCGGGGCGGCATCGGCCGGCAAGAACGAGGCGCGCAACCGCCCCATCGGGATGGACTTCATCGGCACATCCCCCGCCATGCAGCGGGTCGAGGCCACCATCGCATCGGTCGCGGCGTCGATGGCAACCGTGTTCATCA
This sequence comes from Paracoccaceae bacterium, assembly GCA_035324325.1. Classification (GTDB taxonomy): domain Bacteria; phylum Pseudomonadota; class Alphaproteobacteria; order Rhodobacterales; family Rhodobacteraceae; genus DAOLBY01. The sequence goes on from DAOLBY010000109.1 coordinate 9,961, forward strand.
CCGGCGAGAGCGGCACCGGAAAGGAACTGGCCGCGCTGGCGGTTCACCGCAGGTCGAACCGCGCCAACGGCCCCTTCATCGCGCTGAATTGCGGCGCCATCCCGCAGGACCTGCTGGAATCCGAGGTCTTTGGCCATGTGAAGGGCAGCTTCACCGGCGCCATCGCCAACAAGCCCGGGGCCGCGGCGGCCGCCGACGGCGGCACCTTGTTTCTCGATGAAGTCTGCGAGATGCTGCCCGCGCTGCAGACGAAACTCCTGCGGTTCCTCCAGACCTCGACCGTTACGCCGGTCGGCGCCACCAAGCCGCGCACCGTGAACGTCCGCATCGTCTGCGCCACAAACCGCGATCCGCTGGACGCCGTGCGCCGCGGCCAGTTCCGCGAGGACCTGTATTACCGCCTCTTTGTCGTGCCGTTGCACATGCCGCCCCTGCGCGAACGCGCCAATGACATGATCGAGATCGCCGAGGCCGCGCTGATGCGCTTTGCCGAGGAAGAGGGGCGGCGCTTCGACGGCCTGACGCCCGAAGTCGAGGCCTTGTTTCGCGCCCATCCCTGGCCCGGGAACGTACGCCAGCTTCTGAACGTCATCCGCAACATTGTGGTGCTGAACCCGGGTGGAGCCGTGACGCCGGCCATGCTGCCTGACGGTCTGGTGCGCGAAATGGCCGAGAACGCTACCACCGCCGTCGCCCCCGCAGGCGGTCCCGCGGCCTGGACGGGCATGACGCTGGCGCAGATCGAACGCGCGGCCATCGAAAGCGCCATCGCGCGGCATGGCGGATCGGTGCCGAAGGCGGCCCGCGAACTGGACCTGTCGCCCTCGACCCTCTACCGCAAGCTGGAAGGCTGGCGGGGCGAAGGCGCGGCCCGGGTCAGGTGAACTGTTCGGCGATCAGCCGTTCGTCCAGCCCGTGGCCGTGGTCGAACAACATCCGGTGGCGCACGCGGTCCTCGCTGCGCACGGTGACGCGGCGCACGGCGCGCACGGAATGATGGCTGTCGGCATCGGCCATGACGGGGCGCTTTTCGGCCTCCAGCACTTCGAAGGTCACGACCGCCCCTTTGGGCACCAGGGCCCCGCGCCAGCGCCGCGGCCGGAAGGCCGCCACCGCCGTCAGGGCCAACACCTCCGACCCGATGGGCAGGATCGGGCCGTGGGCGGAATAGTTGTAGGCGGTCGATCCTGCCGGCGTGGCGACCAGCGCCCCGTCGCAAACCAGTTCCGCCAGCCGTTCGCGCCCGTCGACCAGAATGCGCAGCTTGGCCGCCTGCGGCCCTTCGCGCAGCAGGCTGACCTCGTTGATTGCCAGTGCCTCGTGCAGCCGGCCCGCCGCGTCCTCGGCCTGCATGGCCAGGGGGTTCAGCACCTCCTCGACCGCCGCCGCCAGGCGCGCCTCCAGCCCCTCGACCGCAAAGGCGTTCATCAGGAAACCGACGGTGCCGCAGTTCATGCCGTAGACCGGCACATCGAAGGGCTGCACCGCCGCCAGCGTCTGCAGCATGAAGCCATCGCCGCCGAGTGCCACGATGGCCCGCGCCCGCGTCGGATCGCAGTTGCCGTAGACGGCGCTCAGGTCGGCCAGAGCGTCCTGCGCCGTGGGGCTGGGGCTGGCCAGAAAGGCGATGTCGGCCACTCGGTCTGCCCTTTCCGCGTCGCTGCCGGCGCGAGGCCAGTCTTGCCCGGCCCGCACCACCGGCGCAACCCCTTCGCCAATGCGCCCGGCCGCGTCGCATTCGCGCTTTTGCCTTCGCGCCCCGTGCTCTATGTAGCGCGCCATTCCCCC
>DAOLBY010000110.1:0-7676 GCA_035324325.1 Paracoccaceae bacterium
TCAACGACATCGCCGCGCCCGAGACCTGCGCGCATCTGTTCGAGTTCGACAGCGTCTTCGGCGCCTGGCGCGGATCGGTCGCGCTCGAGGACGGCGCGCTGGTGGTGGACGGGCGCACCATTCCGATGCACCGCACGCCCGACCTCTCCACGCTCGACCTGACGGGCGTGGACCTGGTGATGGAATGCACGGGCCGCGCCGACAGCCGCGCGGTCGCGGCGCGGGGCCTTGCCGCGGGGGCGGGGCGTGTCCTGATCTCGGGACCCTCGGCCGCGGCCGAGGCGACGGTGGTTCTCGGTGGCAACGACCAGGTCATCGCCGGCCAGCGCATCCTGTCCAACGCCTCCTGCACCACGAACGCGCTCGCCCCGGTCCTGCGGCGGCTGGACGAGGGCTGGGGTGTCCTCACCGGCTCGATGACCACGGTGCATTGCTACACGGGCAGCCAGCCCACGGTGGACGCGCCGGGCCCGGGCCTGGCCCGCAGCCGGGCCGCGGCGCTGTCGATGGTGCCGACCACGACCTCGGCCGCCCGGCTGGTGGACAGCGTGCTGCCGCAACTGGCGGGCCGGATCGTGGCGCAGGCGGTACGCGTGCCGGTTGCTTCGGTCTCCTGCATCGATCTGGTTGTGCAGACGGCGCGGCCGGCCACGGCCGAGGCGGTGAACGCCGCCTTCCGCGAGCCCGGCGGCGTGATCGGCGCCATCGACCGCGCGCTCGTCTCGTCCGACCTGCGGGGCCGGCCCGAAAGCGTGGTGATGGCCTGCCCGGAAACCCGCGTCACGCCTCAGGGCCTGTTGCGCGTCTTCGGATGGTACGACAACGAATGGGGCTTCTCCAACCGGATGCTCGACATGGCGACGCGGCTGTCGCCCGTCCCGCCTGACCCCGCCGCATTCCCGATGGCCCCGGTATCCCGGGGGGAGGCCCGCTAGGGCCGGGGGGCAGCGCCCCCCCGCCCGGCCGCCCCGAGCGCCGCGCGCACCAGGTCAACCCCCTGCTGGATGTCGCGCGCCACCGCATGGGCCAGCGCCGGCCCGTCGCCCGCCCGCGCCGCCGCCATCGCCTCGGCATGGCGGTCGGGCAGTTCGGCGTCGCCGTGGCGGGCGCAGACCACCCGCAGCGCCGGGCCGAAGCGCAGCCAGAGCGACCGCGCGATGTCCAGCAGCACCGGCGCCCCCGCCGCCTCATAGAGCGCGAAGTGGAAGGCGTGGTTGCCGGCCATGTAGGCCGGCACGTCGCCCGCCGCGATGCCGGCCTCGACCGCCCGGTCGGCCGCCGCCAGCCGTTCCAGCAGGGCCGGTGTCATCCGGGCGGCGGCGCGCAGGGCAAGCTCGGGCTCGACCGACAGCCGCGCAAAGGCCACCTGGTCGATCAGGTCCGGCGTGGCCGGGGGCACCACGACCCGCCGGTTGTCCTGCGCCGACAGCGCGCCTTCGGCAACCAGCCGGCGGATCGCCTCGCGCACCGGCGTCATGCCGGCGCCGAGGTCGCGGATCAGACCCTGGATGGTGACGGGCTGGCCGGGTTCCAGATGGCCGAACAGCACCATGTCGCGCAGACGGGCATAGGTGACCTCGTGCGAGGGCACCTTGCGCCCCGCTGCCCCGATCGCACCATTCGCCGCCGTCTGCATCGCCGTCCCCATGCCGCCGCCCCCCGATAGGCGCCCCGCCGCGGCGGCGCAAGGGCGAGACGGGCGTCAGCGGATGCGCAGCAGGTAGGTCCAGGTCGGGACATTGGCCCCGCGGGCGACCGAATGCGTCTCGGCATCGCCCAGATAGGCAAAGCCCGCATTGGTCAGCACCCGGGCCGAACCGGGGTTGTCCTGGAATACCTGTGCAAAGATCGTGCGGCAGCCCTGCGGGTTGGCGCCGACCAGGGCGCGCACCGCCTCGGATGCGATGCCGATGTTCCAGAAGGCCGGCGCCACCCAGTATCCGATCTCGGACTGGTCGCGGCCCATGCGCTTGAGGCTGATCACGCCGAGGACCTCGGGCAGGCCGGTGGCACTGCCGTCCATGACCCAGATGTCCTCGTCCCCGCCGGGCCGCATGGCGCGGGCGACGAAGGCCTCAGCCGCGCCGGGCGGCAGCGGATGGGGGATCGAGCGCGTGGCCTCGGCCACGCGGCGGTCGCCGGCATGCAGCGCGAACAGCCCCACGTCCGAGGACCGCGCCGGGCGCAGCATGAAGCGCGCGGCGGCAACGCCGCCTTCCGGCAGGCACGGAATCAAGGCCAGTGTCGCGGTATGTTTCATGGCGTCCCTCCCCGACGGCCACGGCGGGCGCACAAGGCGCGGCCCGCAGATATCTGTCCCTCCCCCACCCCTCCGAGGTGGGGATTTCCGGCGGCCGTTCAAGCCGTCCCGACCCGCGCTGCCCGGACCTTCCACCATCCTGCGCCGCGAAGGCGGCAGAAATGCGGAAGGGGACCGGCCTTCCGGCCGATCCCCCCTACCGTCACTTTGTAACGGAAAGGCTTATTCGGCCGCGGCGGGCGTGGGCAGCACCGATACGAAGGTGCGCCCCTTGAGCCCGCGTTTGAACTGCACATGGCCCTCGACGAGTGCGAACAGCGTGTGGTCGCGGCCCATGCCGACACCGGCACCGGGATGCCAGGTCGTGCCGCGCTGCCGCACGATGATGTTGCCCGGGATCGCGGCCTGGCCGCCGTAGAGCTTGACCCCCAGCCGGCGGCCGGCCGAGTCGCGGCCGTTGCGGGACGAACCGCCTGCTTTCTTGTGTGCCATGGCGCGTGCTCCTCTTACTCGGCGGCGGGCGCATCGGCCTTGGCCGCGCGCGCGCGTTTCGGTTTGGCGGCCGGTTCGGCCGCGGCGGCGGCCGGCGACGTGCCGTGGGCGGCGCGGCGGGCGGCGGCGGTGCCGGTGGCAGCGGCCAGCCCGGTGGCGTCGGCGCCCGAGGCCAGCACGTCCTTGACCCGCACCAGCGTCAGCTGCTGGCGATGGCCCTTGGTGCGCTGGCTCGAATGCTTGCGGCGGCGCTTGACGAAGTGGATCGTCTTGTCGCCCTTGATCTGGTCGATGACTTCGGCCGTGACGGCCGCGCCGGCGACAAAGGGCGCCCCCACGGTCGGGGCGCCTTCGCCGCCGACCATCAGGATGTCGTTGAACTGGATCGTCGCACCGGCCTGGGCATCGAGCTTTTCAACGCGCAGCACGTCACCCGCCTGCACCTTGTACTGCTTGCCGCCGGTCTTGAGGACCGCGAACATGGGTCGTTCCTTCCTTCGTTTCCGCGCCCTGCGGCCCCGGACGGATCCGGCGTTTGGTGCCTGCGGGCAGCGCGCCCCGCGGGGGGGCGGCGTCAATCGAAAAACCCGGCCGGGCCGAATGCCCGCCGGGATGCGGGCTTATGGGTCAGCGCGCCGGCGCTGTCAAGCGGCGCGGAACGGCCGGGCTCAGATGTCCTCGCCCATCATCTGCAGGGCGGCGGCGCGGCCCAGATCGAGGCTGATCGCGGTGAACACCGCGTCGAAGGCGGCGAACAGCGCGAGGTTCAGCCGCTTGCCCGCGGGCGTCAGCGAATAGTCGGTATAGGCCTGAAGGTCGGCATCGGGCAGCGGTCCGTAGGCCAGCGCGAGGAAGGGATAGAGCCAGTCCTCGGTCTCGCTGCGGATCTCGGCCTCCTGCCCCCAGACATCGGCCAGCATCTGGTCCTCGGTCATGTCCTCGCCCATCGCGCCAGCCTCGACCATGCCGCGGTAGAAGGCGAGATTGGCGTTCAGCGCGCCCTGCACATTGGCATCGATCAGGTCGTTGGCCTCGGCAAACCGGCGCAGCATCCCCATCCGAGGATCGTCCCTGGCGGCCATGTCCTCGGCCGCGGTGCGCGCCGCATCCTCGACGGCCTCGTCGAGCAGCGCGCGCCGCGCCTCGATCTCCAGTCCCAGAAGGTTCTGCCCGCGCGCATCGCCGAAGAAGGCCTGCGCGGCGGCGATGGCCTCGGGCGCGCGCGCCATCTCGGCTGCGAAGGCGCGGTCGAAACGGGCCCGCATGGTGCCGGTGTCGTAGATGCGTTCCACCGCCGCGCGCCAGGCCGCACCGCCGCGACCGGGGAACAGTTCGCCCTCGAGCGACATTCCGTAATCGATCCCCTCCTCCCGCAGCACCTCGACGATGGCGCCGATGCGCATGGTCTCGGTCAGTGCCAGTGCCGCGGCCTCGGGCGCGGCGGTCTCGGCCCGCAGGGGGGCCGCAACGGGCAGGACGGCAAGGCCGAGGGCAAGCGCGGTCAGCGCGGGGGCGATCAGCAGGCGAAACATGGTGGCGGCGCGCCTCCGGGACGCAGGGCAGGAACAGGGGCGGACGAGCGCCCGAGGCAGAGGTATCCCTTCGCCTGCCCCTTGCCAAGCACCCCCCCGGCCGGGCCGCCCCCCTCACGGCGGATTGATGCGCGCCGGCCGGGGTGGAGGGCGGCGGACGGAGCGACGCGTCAGGGTTCAGGCAAGCCGGGGTCCCGTCTCAACAGGGCACGCGATGCCGGATGAGCTTGCGGCGCTCAGCACCTCGCCGCGCGCGCCAGGTCGCCGGGTCCGCTGAACGGGCCGGCATCGCGGGCGACGATCCGTCCACCCTCCAGCCGCAGCGCCGCCAGCCGCCGGCCTGTCGCCCGGGGCAGCAGGACCTCGTCGCGACCGCCGCAGGACCGGACGGCCGAGGCGATGGCGGTCTCGCCGATCCGGTGGCTCGAGAACCCCGGCGCGCGGGCGATCTCGACCGGCCTGTCGCCCGTCAGCCGCGCAAACACCCCCTCGCGTGCCAGATGCGGGCGGTCGACCCAGGCGACCCGCCGCCCGCCGTCGCCCGCGAAATCGCCCACCCCCGCAGGGGCCAGCCAACGGAACCGCGTACCGATGAACGCCGACGCGCCCCGCCGCGACAGTTGCGCCCCCGTGTCCGACCACGACCAGACCGCCAGCCGCGCTCCCTGCTGTTCGTGGCTTTCCACCACCAGGATCTCGGGCCTTCCGTCGCCGTCGATGTCCCACAGCCGCGGCGCCACATCCTCGAACACCAGCGGCGGGTCGAGCCGCACCTGCGCGCTTTCCTTCCAGTGGGCGCATTCCCCGCAGGCCATGGCCGTGACCTCGAGCCGGGTGAAGGCCGGGATATCGCCGAGCACATTGTGGGGATAGCGGTCGGTCGGCCCTTCCAGCACCGCCTCGACGGGCCAGGCCGGCAGGTCGGGCAGATCGGGCGACGGCGGCCCCGTGACGGTGACCCTTTCGGGCGGTTCGGCCGAAGCCATGCCCGCCAGGCACAGCGCCAGGGCCGCGCCCAGGCCCCGCACCGGCGTCAGATCTGCTTTTCGGGCATCTGGACGCGCAGCCCGTCCAGCGCGTCGGACACCTTCAGCTGGCAGGTGAGGCGCGACCGTACCGGGTCGGGCTGCCAGGCGAAATCCAGCATGTCCTCTTCCATCGCGTCCTTCTTGGGCAGCCGCGCCACCCAGGCGGGGTCGACATAGACATGGCAGGTCGAACAGGCGCAGGCGCCGCCGCAATCGGCCTCGATCCCCGGAATGCCGTTGTCGCGCGCGCCTTCCATCACGGTCAGCCCGGTGGCGACCTCTACCACATGCTCCCGCCCGCCATGTTCGACATAGGTGATTTTTGCCATCGCCCGGATTTCCCGCATTTCCTGCCGCGCGGCCTGCGCGCATTCCGCCAGCGGACATAGGCCAATCGCCACGGGGATGCCAGAGACAAGCGGTCGCGGCGGATTGGCATTGCGGGCCGTATGTTCTATTCTTGTTCTCATGCCCCGCGCACCCCTGCCCGACCCCGCCCTGCCCGATCCCGCCCTGCCCGATCCCGCGCTGCCCGCCGGCCGCCGGCCCGGCGAACGGTCCTTCGCGGCGCTGCTGGTGCCGACGCCCCCGCCCGGCACCTGGCCGCGCCCGCCCGCCGCCATCCCCCACGCCCGGCTGGTCGAGCCGCCGGCGGGCGCGCGGGTGACGGTGGCGGGGCTCGTGCTTCTGCGCCAGCGGCCCGGCACGGCGAAAGGGGTGATCTTCGTGACGCTGGAGGACGAAACGGGCGTGGCCAACGTGGTGGTCTGGGCGCAGGTGTTCGAACGCTTCCGCCGCGCGGTCATCGCGGGCCGGATGCTGCGCGTCACCGGGCGCCTGCAGCGCGAGGCCGGGGTCGTGCATGTCGTGGCCGAGACGGTCGAGGATATCTCGCACTGGCTCGACCTTCTGCTGACGCCCGGCTTCCGCACCGAAGGCCACCGCGCCGGCGACCAGCCCTGAGGGGGCGCGCCACCTCCCCCTTGTTTCGAGGCGGGCACCAGAGGGGCCCGCCCGCGCGCCTACCCTCCGGCAGGGGCTTTCCCCCCCTGCCCCGCGCCGCTATCCTGACCGACGAAGAACGACAGCCCCAGCCAAGGGGTCGAGGGCAGGCAGGCATGACGCAGCAGGCAGGACAGCGGACGGGGCGGCCGACCACGGCGGTGCTGCTGGCGCTGGCTGTCGCAGCCTGCACCCCCACGCTGCCGCAGCCCGCCGACACCGATCTTGCCGCCACCCTTCTGCCGCGCTTCGGCGACACGCCCCCCGCCGATCCGCCCGACGCCTGCTGGTTCGCCGCCGTCACCCCGGCAGTGATCGAGACCCGGACCGAACAGGTGCTCGACCGGGCCGAGCGCCGCGCCACGGACGGCCGCCTGATCGCACCTGCCGCCTTCCGCACGCTGACGCGGCAGGTGATTGTCGCGGACCGGCGCGAGGTCTGGGCCGAAATCCCCTGCCCCGACCGGCTGACGTCCGAGATGGTGGCGACGCTGCAACGCGCGCTGAAGGCGCGAGGCCTGTATCTTCTGCCCCTGACGGGCGCGATGGACGGCCCCACCCGCGCAGCGCTGCGCGCCTGGCAGGCGCCCCGCGGCTTCGACAGCGATGTGCTGACCATGGCCGCGGCCCGCGCGCTCGGCGTCATCGCGGCGCCGCGTCCGGCCGGGTGATGCAATGCGAAAGGGGGGCGGGCCTGCGCCCGCCCCCCTCGCCGCCGCCGATGGCGGCGTCAGTTCCCTTCGATCGACAGCGCGACGAAGCGCGGATCGCCGCCCCGCCGCACCAGCAGCAGGAGCGACTTGCGCCCCGCCTCGCCGGCCTCGCGGATGCGGTCCTCGAGATCCTTGATCCGGCTGACCGCCTGCTGGCCGGCCTCGGTGATCACGTCGTCGGTGCGCAGGCCCTTGGCAAAGGCCTCGGACGCCTCGTCCACCCCCGTCACCTTCAACCCGGTGGTCCCGGCGGGCAGGTTCATCGCCGACGCCTCTTCCGCGGTCAGCGGCGCCAGCGTCAGACCCAGCACCTCGCCTGTCTGCGGCTCGGGCGGGGCGGCGGCGGCGGCAGGCACCGCCTGACCCTCCGCCTCCTCGCGCCGGCCCAGGGTGACAGCCAGCGTCTGGGTCGATCCCTCGCGCATCACCACCACACGCACCGCCTGCCCGACCGGGGCATCGGCCACACGGCGCACCAGATCGCGGGTATCGGCGACCTCGGCCCCGTCGAAGGTCACGATCACGTCGCCGGCCAGCATCCCGGCGTCCTTCGCCGGGCCATCGGGCACGTCGGTGATCAGCGCGCCCTTGGCACTGGCCAGACCCATCGCCTCGGCGTCGCGGCCCGAGTAGCGCCGACAGAGGTACC
>DAOLBY010000110.1:7686-11715 GCA_035324325.1 Paracoccaceae bacterium
CCATCGCCTCGGCGATCTCGGGCGTCACGTCCTGGATGCGCACGCCCAGCCAGCCGCGGCGCGTCTCGCCGAACTGGCGCAACTGGTCCACCACCTTGGTCACCACGTTCGACGCCATCGAGAAGCCGATGCCGATCGACCCGCCCGTGGGTGACAGGATCGCCGTGTTCACGCCGATCACCTGCCCGTCCATGTTGAACAGCGGCCCACCCGAATTCCCGCGGTTGATCGCCGCGTCGGTCTGGATGTAGTCGTCATAGGTGCCCGAGAGCGCACGGTTCCGCGCCGAGATGATCCCGGCCGAGACCGAGAAGCCCTGACCCAGCGGATTGCCCATGGCGATCACCCAGTCGCCCACCCGGGCGAGGTCGGAATTGCCGAAGGACACGAAGGCCAGCGGCGTGTCGCTTTCGACCTTCAGCAGCGCAATGTCGGTCTTGGGATCGGTGCCGACCAGCTTGGCCTTCATCCGCTGGCCCGAGAAGAACTCGATCTCGATGTCGTCGGCCTTCTCGATGACGTGGTTGTTCGTCACGATATAGCCGTCCTCGGAGATGACGAAGCCCGAACCCAGCGCCTCGGACCGGCGCGGCGCCTGGTCGCCGCGGCCCTGACGGTCGAGAAAGTCGCGGAAGAAGTCCTCGAAGGGCGAGCCTTCGGGAACGCCCGGCGCGCCGCCGCCCGACCGCGCGGCAACCGTGGTCGAAGTGGTGATGTTGACGACCGAGGGGCTGATCTTGGCCGCAAGGTCGGCAAAGCTTTCGGGCGCGCCGCGCGCGAAGGCTGCGCTGCCCGGGCCGAGCGCCAGCGCCAGCCCGATCAGCAGCGCCAGAACCAGCCGCATCAGTCGCGTCGTAGCCATTTGGTCGTCCCCTCTGCGGGGAACTGCGATGACCCTGGACTGCACGATGACACTCCTCTCTCTCTTTCCTGCCGGCGCCCTGGTCCCCCGCGCGCCCGGCCCGATGCCGGGCGCCGGACCTGCGCCGTTGCGATGCACCTTCGAGGTAAGGGGTGCGGGCCGCAATGCAAACCCTGTCTCGCGCCGTCAACAGGATGTGAAAGACTGTAGCCTTCGCCACGACCGAGAGGAAAGCGAAAACCCGCGCCGATGGAGCCGGCGCGGGTCGGGTCTGCGTGTGGCGGTGAACCGGCTGCGCGCTACGGGCCGGGCGGCACCTCGGGCGTACCCGGAACGGCGGGCGCCTTGTCGGTGCGCAGGTAGTCGAAGAACACGCTGTTGGGCTGCATCACGATCGACGAATTGGCCCCGCCCATCGACCGCTCGTAGGAGGTGAGCGAGCGGGTGAAGGCGAAGAACTCCGGGTCGCGCCCGAAGGCCTCGGCATAGATCCCGTTGCGCTGCGCGTCGGCTTCGCCGCGGATCACCTCGGCCTGGCGCCGCGCGTCCGAGGTCAGTTCCACCACCGTCCGGTCGGCGCTGGCGCGCACGCGCTGCGCGGCCTCGTTCCCGCGGGCGATCTCGTCGGCCGCCTCGCGCTCGCGCTCGGCCCGCATCCGGGCATAGGTCGCCGCAAGGTTCTGATCGGGCAGGTCGGTCCGCGTCAGCCGCACGTCGATCACATCGACGCCGAGGCTGTTCGCCTCGCGCCGCGCAATGTCGCGGATCTGGTTCATCAGCAGCGTCCTGTCCTCGGACAGGACCCGGTTCGACGGCACCGAACCCAGCACCTCGCGGATCGCCGCGGTCACGATCCGGTCCAGCCGGTCGCGCGCGGCCTGTTCGGCGCCGGCGCCCACGGCCTCGCGGAAGTCCACCAGGTTGACGATACGCCAGCGCGCGAAGGCATCGACCACAAGCCGCCGGTCGTCGAGCGGCGTCACCTCGATCGGCTGCGTCGGCAGGCCCAGGATGCGGTCCTCGTAGCGCACCACCTCCTGGATCAACGGGATCTTGAAGCCGAGGCCCGGGTCGGTCTTGACCTGGCGCACCTGGCCGAATTGCAGGACCAGCGCCTGCTCGCGCTCGTCCACGATGAACAGCGCCGACATGGCGGTGGCACCGACGATGGCGAGGATGGGCAGAAGTAGGGCGGAACGGGCCATCAGTTGCTTCCTCCGGTCGCGGCGGCCGCCGATGCGGCCGGGGTCTGGCGACCCAGTTCGTTCAGGGGCAGGAAGGGCACGACCCCCTGGCCACCCATCCCCTCGCCCCCCGTCACCCCGTCGAGGATGACCTTGTTCATGCGGCCAAGAACGCTTTCCATGGTTTCCAGATACATGCGGCGGCGCGTAACCTCGGGCGCCTTCACATATTCCTCGTAGACGGCGAGGAAGCGGCTCGCCTCGCCCTGGGCGTTGTTCACGACCTGGGCGCGGTAGGCTTCGGCCTCCTCCATGAGGCGCGCGGCCTCGCCGCGGGCGCCGGCGGTCACGCGGTTGGCATAGGCGTCGGCCTCCTTCTCGAGCCGGTCGCGTTCCTGCTGCGCGGCCTGCACTTCGCGGAAGCTGTCGATCACCTCGCGCGGCGGGTCGGCGCGGTCGAAGTTCACCCGCACCACGTTGATGCCCGAGTTGTAGCTGTCGAGCGTGCCCTGCACCGCAGCGCGCAGGTCCGAGGCGATCACGCCACGGTCGCGGTTCAGGATCGGCGACAGTTCCGACCGCGCGATGATGTCGCGCATCGCGCTTTCGCTGACGGCGCGGATCGTGTCGGTCGGATCGGCCAGGTTGAACAGGTAGGCGGCCGGGTCGTTGATGTTCCAGACCACCTGGAACTCGATGTCGACGATGTTCTGGTCGCGCGTCAGCATCAGCCCGGTGTCAAGCTGCCCGCCGCGGCCGGTGCCGATGTCGGCGGTGCGTTCGCCCGTCACCTGCACGATTTCCGCCCGCACCAGCGGCCAGGGGGCGAAGTTCAGACCCGGATTGCCGACCGACGAGAACTCGCCCAGGAAGAGTTCGACCGAACGCTCCTCGGGCCGCACCGTGTAGAACGACGCGAAGGCCCAGAGACCCGCCGCGGCCAGCGCACCGATCAGAATGCCCTGCCGGGTGAACATCGGCCCGAGCGGGTTGCCCCCGCCGCCACCGCCGCCGCCGCCCGAGTTGCCTCGGCCGCCGCGCCCGCCCATCAGCACGCGCAGCTGTTCCTGCCCCTTGCGCATGATCTCGTCGATCTCGGGGATCGGGGTGCCACCGCCCTCGCCGGGGCGCCGCCCGCCGCGGGGCGGGGTGTCGCGGCCGTCGTCATCCCCGCCGCCGCCGCGGTTTCCGCCGCCGCCGCCGCCGCCCCAGGGGCCTCCTCCGTTGCCTGACATGCTGGTTCCTCTTCCTGTTCGTTGCGCCCTTAACTGGTCATCCGGGCGGAATATTCAAGCGGTTTCAGCCGCGCCTCACGGGGCTGCGCAGGGTGACGAGTTCCTCGGACATCGTGGGATGAACCGCAACCGTCCGGTCGAAATCGTCTTTTGTGGCGCCCATCTTCACAGCGATGGCGGCAAGCTGGATCATCTCGCCCGCCTCAGGCGCGACGATATGGCACCCTAGCACGCGACGGCTGTCCTGCGCCACGATCAGCTTCATCATCACCCGGTCGTGCGCGCCGGCGAAGGCCGACCGCATCGGGCGGAAGGACGTGGCATAGACATCGATCGGCCCCTCGGCGCGCGCCGCCTCCTCGGTCAGGCCGACGGCGCCCAGTTCGGGCTGGGTGAAGACGGCGGCCGGGATCAGGTCGTGGTCCATGGCCTGCGGCCTGCCGCCGAACACCGTGTCGGCAAAGCGATGCCCCTCGCGGATCGCCACCGGGGTGAGGTTCACCCGGTCGGTCACGTCGCCCACGGCAAAGACCGAGGGCACGCCGGTCTGGCTGAAGCCATCGACCGGCACCGCGCCCCGGCGACCCAGCGTCAGGCCGAGACCTTCCAGCCCCAGGCCCGACGTGTTCGGCACCCGCCCGGTGGCGAAGAGCACCGCATCGAACACGCCCTCATCGCCATTGGTGGCCTTGACGCGCAGGGGCCCGCCGCCCGGTGCCGCGGGTGGCAGGGGCATCGCCGCCCCTTC
>DAOLBY010000111.1:0-263 GCA_035324325.1 Paracoccaceae bacterium
GATCATCATCGGATGGGTGTAGCTGATGCAATGGCCCACGCCCGACTGCTCGAAGGCCGGCGCGACCGTCCAGACCTCGCCCCCCGGCCCCGCGATCTCGGCCGCGATCTGGGTCAGGACCTCGAGGCCCGGTGCGTTGATGCCGTCGTCGTTGGTGATGAGAATGCGCATGGGTCCCCCTCGCGCCTGTCTAGGCGAGGGGGCGGCGCCGGGCAAGCGGCCCGCGCGCAGGGCCGCGCGGCGCGGGGCAGGCCGGGGACGGG
>DAOLBY010000111.1:276-11645 GCA_035324325.1 Paracoccaceae bacterium
CCCGCCTTCGGGCCCCCCAGGGATACTTGGGCCATACGGAAAGGGGGGGGGGGGCGGTCAGCCCAGTTCGGCCAGCCGCGCCTGCGCGGCCGCCAGCGCCGCCATCTCCTCTTGCCGCGCGTCCAGGTTGGCGCGGGCCTCGTCGATGACCTCCTCGGGGGCGGAGCGGACGAAGTTGGGGTTGCCCAGCCGGCCCTCCAGCCCCGCGATCTCCTTCCCCAGCTTCTCGATGGCCCTGTCCAGCCGCGCGCGTTCGGCGGCGATGTCGATCACGCCTTCCAGCGGGATGGCCAGGCGCGCGCCCTCCGCGGTGACGGCGAGCGATCCCCTCGGGGCCTCGGGCGCCTCGGTCAGACGCTCGATCCGCGCCAGCCGCCCGATCAGCGCGGCGTTGCGGTCCCAGGCGGCGCGGGCGGCCGCGTCCATCGCGGTCGCCACGATGTCGAGCTTCAGGCCCACCGGCACCCGCACCTGCGCGCGGGCCGAGCGGATATCCTCGATCAGCCCGATCACCCAGGTCAGTTCGCGGTCGGCCGCGGGGTCGGACAGGGCGGGCGACAGGTCCTCGGGCCAGGCGGTGAGCGCAAGCGGGGCCGCGCGGCGGCCGGTGGTGTGCCACAACTCCTCGGTGATGAAGGGCATGAAGGGGTGCAGCAGGACCATGCAGCGGTCGAGGACCCAGCCCATCGTGGCCCGCGTCTCGGCGGCCTCGGGCCCATCGAAGAGGGGCTTGGCGAATTCGACATACCAGTCGCAGACGCGGCCCCAGACGAAGGCGTAAAGCGCGTTCGCCGCCTGGTCGAAGCGGTAGGCGGCAAGGGCCGCGTCCACCTCGGCCCGCACGCGCCCGGTCTCGCCGAGGATCCAGCGGTTGACGGCGGCGGTGGCCTGCGGCGGGGCGGATTGCATTTCGTGCCCCTCCCAGACCCCGTTCATCTCGGCAAAGCGGCAGGCGTTCCACAGCTTCGTGCCGAAGTTGCGGTAGCCGGCAATGCGTTGCGCGTCGTACTTGAGAACGCCGCCAAGGCTGGCCATCGCGGCATTGCCGAACCGCAGCGCATCGGCGCCGTATTCGCCGATCACCTCCAGAGGATCGACGACGTTTCCGAGCGATTTCGACATCTTCTTGCCCTTGGCGTCGCGGACCAGGCCGTGCAGGTAGACGGTGTGGAAGGGAATGTCCTTCACCACGGCCAGCTGCATCATCATCATCCGGGCGACCCAGAAGAACAGGATGTCCTGCCCGGTCACAAGAACCGAGGTCGGGAAGTATTTCTTTAGCTCCGGCGTGGGCTCCGGCCAGCCGAGCGTGCCGATCGGCCAGAGGCCGGAGGAGAACCAGGTGTCGAGGACGTCGGGGTCGCGCCAGAACGGAATGCGGAAGTAGCCGTCTTCTGAAGGATTATCCAACGGCCAAGCGTGAGGTTCAGAGTCGAGTTCCACTAACTTCGGCGGACGTACGCCCATCCGGCTTTGCCAGACATCCGCAATTTGCTGCTTCACTTCTTCAACCGACGCGGCGCAGAATTGTTGAGTGAGCAACCCTCCTTCCGTCAGCTTTCCGCCGAGTGCCTCTTCGTCCTGAGCGTGTTCGCGCTTGAAGCGCATTGCTTCTTCAAGCGGAATGTTTCCTCCGACACTTGTTCTCCAAGTGCCGGCTTCTCCTTTTGCGTTTGGGACCATTGCCGTCCAAACCGGAATCTGGTGCCCCCACCAAAGCTGGCGGCTGATGCACCAGGGTTCGATGTTTTCCAGCCAGTGGTAATAGGTCTTCTCGCCCGAGGGCGGGATGATCTTGGTGCGGCCCGACCGCACCGCCTCCAGCGCCGGTTCCACGATCTTCGCGGTATCGACGAACCACTGGTCGGTCAGCATCGGCTCGATGACGGTTTTCGACCGGTCGCCAAAGGGTTGCATGATCTTCTTCGACTCGACCAGCGGGACGGTGGCATCGGCGCCTTCCGAGCCCGGTTTCACGGCCGTCTTGCCCAGCCGCGGGTCGTCGGCCCGGGTCGTCACCGCCAGCCCTTCGGAGGTGATCTGCGCGATCACTGCCTTCCGCGCTTCCATCCGGTCCAGTCCCCTTAGGTCGTCGGGAACCAGGTTCAGCGCATCCGCCTCCGCCTCGGACAGCACCCGCTCACCCCGCGCCACCGACTGCGCCACCGCCGCGGCCTCGGCGTATGGCACGCCATCCGTGCGCATCGCGGCGCGGGTGTCCATCAGCCGGTAGCAGGGGATGCCCGCCCGCTTGGCCACCCCGTAGTCATTGAAGTCGTGCGCCCCGGTGATCTTGACCGCGCCCGATCCGAACGCCGGGTCGGGGTAGTCGTCGGTGATGATCGGGATCAGCCGGCGGTGTGCCTTTGGGCCAACCGGGATTTCGCA
Organism: Paracoccaceae bacterium; assembly: GCA_035324325.1. Taxonomy (GTDB): domain Bacteria; phylum Pseudomonadota; class Alphaproteobacteria; order Rhodobacterales; family Rhodobacteraceae; genus DAOLBY01. The sequence continues at coordinate 2,665 of DAOLBY010000111.1, forward strand.
TAGTTTACCTACGATTGGCGCATAGCGTTCATCCGATGGATGAACCGCGACCGCGCCGTCGCCCAGCATCGTCTCGGGTCGCGTCGTGGCAATGGAAATCCAGTCGCGCGTCTCGCGGAAGGTGACGTTTCCCTCGGCGTCCTTCTCGACGTAGTCGTAGGTTTCCCCGCCCGCGAGCGGATACCTGAAATGCCACATGTGGCCGTCGACCTCGACCTGCTCGACCTCCAGGTCGCTGATCGCGGTCTCGAAATGCGGGTCCCAGTTGACCAGTCGCTTGCCGCGGTAGATCAGGCCCTTGTTGTACAGTTCCACGAATACCCGGATCACCGCGTCGTGGAAGTTCGGCCCCGTCATGTCGGGGTCGCCCGGTGCGCCGGTCATCGTGAAGGCCTCGCGCGACCAGTCGCAGCTTGCCCCCAGCCGTTCCAGCTGAGCGCGGATGTTGCCGCGCGATTTCTGCTTCTGTTTCCAGACCAGTGCGAGGAAATCCTCGCGCTTCATCTCGCGCCGCCCGGGCTTGCCTTCGCGGGCGAGTTCGCGTTCCACCACCATCTGGGTGGCGATGCCCGCATGGTCGGTGCCGGGCTGCCACAGCGTGTCGAAGCCGCGCATCCGGTGCCAGCGCACCAGCACGTCCTGCAGCGTGTTGTTGAAGGCGTGCCCCATGTGCAGGCTGCCGGTCACGTTCGGCGGCGGGATCATGATGCAGAAGGTCTCGGCCCGCCGCGCGCCGGCGCCGGCGCGGAAGGCGCCGGCCCTCTCCCACAATGCGGTGATGCGGGGTTCCGCCGTGGCGGCGTCGAAGGTCTTGTCCATGGGCATCGCGGCATTCCCCTGCGGTCGGGGCGCGTTCTAGCGCGGCCCCGGGGCGAGGGGAAGCCTTGGCCCTATTCCTCGGGCGGCGTGTCGAGCGCGCGGAACGGGTTGGCGCTGGCCATCAGCACCCGGATCTGCCCGCGCGCCTGTGACGCCAGCACCTGAGCCTGGATGGCGAGCAGGCTGTCCTGGCTGTCGCCCTCGGTGTCGTGCAGAAACGCCTCGGCCACCGCGCGCAGGGCCGCGGCGTGGTCCTGCTGGTGGAGCGCCACGCGCGCCAGCGCCGTCTGCGCGGCCACATGGGCGGGCGCGAGCGCCACCCCCCGGTCGGCCGCCGCCCGCGCACCCTCGGCATCCCCCAACTCAAGCCGCGCCTCGGCCAGGATGCGCCACAGCTCGGGCGAGACCGGGTTCAGCCCCAGCCCGAGGCTTGCCATGTCGGCGGCGTCCTGCGGCTCGCCCGCCGCAAGGTGCAGCAGGCCCGCGATTTCCTGCATCAAGGCCCAGTCCTGCGGCAGACGCTCCAGCGCCATGCCGTAGTAGCGCCGCGCGGCCTCGTAGAGGCGCCCGCGCAGCATCTGGCGGGCGGCATCGACGGTGGCGTGCAGCGCCCGGTAGCGCAGCGCGCCGTAAAGGTCATCGACCAGCGGGCCGAGGTCCGGGCCGTCACCGCGGCGCAGGACGCGGGTGTAGAGGTGGCCGTCGTCCTCAACCGGGCGGAACAGCGTCCGGCCGGGCCGGTCGGCGAAGGCGGCCTCGATCTGGGGAAAATTCAGCCCGATGGCGACCGAGGTGCCGTAGCCCTGGAACTCGGGCGTGTCGCGCGGGCCGTAGGGCACGAGGTGGCCGTAGTCGCTGAAGATCACCACGCCGCCCTCGGTCAGCCGGTCGGCCGCGGAATGCAGGCAGGCCAGCGGGCCCCAGGAATGGACGTAAGGCAGGGTCACGCCGCCGGTGTCGTCGGGCAGATGCGCCGCCTGGGGCAGGGCGGCGCGGTCCACCGGCACATGGCGGGTATGATGCGCAAGGGTGGGACCAAGGCGGAAGAAGGGCGCCAGGGCCGCCTCGGTTCCCTCGGCCAGGGCGGCGCGCAGGCGGTCGGCCGTGGCCTCCTGCCCCTCGGGCAAATAGGCGCGGACCTCGCGTCGCCAGGTGGCAGCCCCGTTCAGCGCCAGAAAGTCGAAGGGCAGGCTGTCGAGGGCATAGGTCGCAAGGATCACGTCGAAGCGCCCGAGGTCGGGCCAGTCGGCGGTCAGGTCGAGGCGCATCCGTTCCACCCGCCCGGGATGGGTGTCGAGGATGCCGTGCGCGGCCTGCGCGGCCAAGATGCCCTCAGAGCCGTCGGTCACGACATAGGTGGAGCGCGCGTAGACCTCTGGCGCCTCGCGCCGCAGCGCATCGAGGAAGAGCCGCGCGAAAACGCCCGACCCCGACGCAAGCTCAAGGATGCGCAGGCCGGGCCGGTCGGGCAGGGCGGCCAGCGCCGCCGCCACGGCATCGGCCGACAGCCGCCCGCTCGACGTGCTGACATAGGGAACGGCCATGCCGAGGAAGGGCTCCAGCCCCGCCGCCAGCCAGCCCGCCCGCGACAGCCGCAGCCGCGCGCCGTCCCAGACCGGGCCGAAGTCTTCCACCGCAAGGCCCCGCTTGGCCCCGCGTGCCAGGATACCGGCAGCACCGGGCGAGGGATCGGACATCAGCGCTTGGACTTCGACTTGTCGTAGGCCGCCAGCGCCTTGTCCACAAGCTCGAGCGTCTCGCGCTCGCGCGTTTTGGGTTCGGCCAGCTTGGCGGTCTTGGCCGACACTTTCTCAAGCTTGGCGAAACGCTTTTCGAGCGTTCCGACATCCTTGTGGAGATCGGTGATATGGTCGGCGATGCGCTCATGCAGCGTATCGAGCTGCTTGATGATGCCTTCCAGACGGGTTTCGAGCTTCTTGACGCGATCTTCCAGCGACATTTGTGGCCTCGTGTGCTGTCGGGGCGAAAGAATGTAAAGACGGCCAAAGTACGACGCGGTCGTTTTATTTCCTGCGGGTCTTGTCAAACTTGTCAAAGGCGTCCAGCGCCCGTTCGACCGCTTTGTCGATCGTGCGTTCCTTGAAACGTTTGTCGATGATCTTGCCGACATTGTCGGAGGCGCGATCGAGCCGGTCGAAGCTGCGTTCAAGCGATTTCACGGGGGCGGCGGTCGCCAGGTTGATCGTGTTCAGGCCGGAAACGATGCGGCCCACCTTGCTCGCGAGGTCTGCGATGTTCTGAACGGTCTTTGCATTGGCCCTGTTCACGTCCGCAAAGTTATCGTTCACCATCTTTTCCAGCTGCACGAGGCGCTTTTCCATTTCCTCGGGGCGCATGGCAAAATCTCCTCAAACCAAAAAACAGCAGCAGGCGAAAAATCAGGCCACGCGCAAAAAAGACTACACCGCGGCCTATGGTCCGGCAACGGAAATGTCTGGCAGTTACCCTACACCGCCCGGTCGATCTTGGTGGACAGGTGAATCAGCGATTCCGAGGACTTGACGCCGTCCATCGCGCCGATCTGGTCGAGCACCTGATCGAGCACCTGCGTGTTCGGCGCCGTGATCTGCAACAGGAGGTCGAACCGGCCCGAGGTGGTATGGCAGCGGTCGACCTCGGATATCGACTTCAGCCGCGTCAGGATGGCGGGCTGCGCCCGGGGCTCGATGGTCAGCAGGACCGAGGCGCGCAGCCGGCCCTGGCGCGCGGCCTCGCCCAGTTTCAGCGTGTAGCCGGCAATCACGCCGGTCGTCTCCAGCCGTTCGAGCCGCGCCTGCACGGTCGAGCGCGCCAGCTTCAGCCGCCGCGCCAGGGTGGCCAGCGACATGCGCGCGTCGGCCCCCAGAAGGGCCAGGATGCTGCGGTCCGTCTCGTCCATGCGATTTGCCGTTCGGTTTCGTCGATCTGACGTCATTTTAGCACGATTCTGTCGTTTCGCCCGGTGAAAATGCGCCCCATATGCGGCATCCTCGTTTTCAGGAAAAAGGGCGGCTCATACGCACCTTGCCTGGTTCGCTCGAAACCGCGCAGGTGCGCCCCCGGCCGGACGCCGGGCGGCCTGCTGCGTTCTGTTGGCAAGAAAAGAAAGGGCAGCGCCGATGGGACTCTCGAAAACGATCTGGTCGAACCCGGCCGAATACCTGCGCACGCAGCGCCCCGAGGCGCCGGTGCTGTTCTTCAGCCCCGCGGCCCTGCAGGCGCAGGCGCGGCGCTTCATCGACGGCTTTCCCGGCATGGTGACCTATGCCGTCAAGTCGAACCCCGAGGAGGCGGTGGTCGAGAACCTCGTCGCCGCCGGCCTGCGCGGGTTCGACGTGGCCTCGCCCTTCGAGATGGCGCTGATCCGCCGCCTCGCGCCCGAGGCCGCGCTGCACTACAACAACCCCGTGCGCGCGCGCCACGAGATCGCCACGGCGGTGGCGCTGGGGGTCAAGTCCTACAGCGTCGACTCGGCCTCGGAGCTCGAGAAGCTGATCGAGATGGTCCCGGCCGAGGGCTGCGAGATCAGCGTGCGCTTCAAGCTGCCGGTGGCGGGCGCCGCCTACAACTTCGGCGCCAAGTTCGGGGCGACGGCGGAACTGGCCGTGACCTTGCAGCGGCGTGTGGCCGAGGCGGGGTTCGTCCCCTCGCTGACCTTCCATCCTGGCACGCAATGCACCGACCCGGCCGCCTGGGAGGCCTATATCCGCACCGCCGCCGACATCGCGCGGGATGCGGGCGTGACCATCGCGCGGCTGAACGTGGGCGGCGGGTTCCCGAGCCACCGGCTGCACGGCGTGGCCCCGCAGCTCGAGGCGACGTTCGAGCTGATCGGCCGCGTGACGGCCGAGGTCTTCGGCGACAACCGCCCGCTTCTGGTCTGCGAACCGGGTCGCGCGCTCTGCGGCGATGCCTTCACGCTGGGCGCGCGGGTCAAGGCGGTGCGCGACGGTAGCCACGTGTTCCTGAACGACGGCGTCTACGGCGCCCTGACCGAACTGCCGCTGATCGGCATGATCGACCGCATCTCGGTGCTGACGCCCGAGGGCCTGCGCCGCGACGGGCCGGTGACGCCGCGGATCGTCTTCGGGCCGACCTGCGATTCGGTGGACCGCCTGCCGGGCGAGATCCCGCTGGCCGCCGACATCGCCGAGGGCGATTTCGTGGTGGTCGAGGGGATGGGGGCCTATTCCACCGTCACCAACACCCGTTTCAACGGTTTCGGAGAGTTGTCCATCGCCACGGTGATCTCGCCCCGCGCCTGACCGCCGTTGCATGAAGGGCGCCGCGCAAGCCTGTCTTGCGCGGCGCTTTTCTTTTCACCCCTGCGCGATAGGCTGTCCGGATCGCGGGAGAGCGGCATGCGTTTCGGGACGGCACAGACGGCGGCGCGGATCGAGGATCGGCGGTTCCTTACGGGGCAGGGGCGCTATGTGGACGACCTCGCGCCGCGGGACGCGCTTTGGGCGGTGTTCCTGCGTGCGCCCGTGGCGCAGGGCCGGATCGCGGTGCTGGATCTGGCGCCGGCGCGCGCCATGCCGGGCGTGCAGCTGGTTCTGGATGCAGGGGGGCTCACGGCGCAGGGCATCCGGCTGGCGATGAACGGGATGCGGATCGCCGGGCGGGGCGGGCGCCCGGGCGCGGGACCGATGCGGCCGACGCTGGCCCTGGGCACGGTGCGGCATCTGGGCGAACCCGTGGCGATGGTCGTGGCCGATACCCTGGCGCAGGCCCGCGATGCGGCCGAGGCCATCGGGCTCGAGATCGAGGAGGCGCCGCCGGCGCTGGAACCGCGCCCGGGCCTTCCGGCCGTCCACCCGGAGGCGGCGCCGGTCAACCTGGCCTATGACTTCGTGCTGGGGGACGAGAACGCGGCGGCGCAGGCGCTGGCGGGGTCGGCGCCTCGGGGCGCGGGCACGGTTGCCCAACCCCGCATCACCGCCGCCCCGATGGAACCCCGCGCCGCCTTCGCCGAATGGAACGGGGGACGGCTGCACCTGTGCACCTGCGCGCAGGGTGTCTGGACGCAGAAGGCCGAACTGGCCCGGATGCTGCGACTGGCCCCCGACCGCATCCGCGTGACCAACCCCGATGTGGGCGGCGGCTTCGGGATGAAGGTGATGACCTATCCCGAATACGTGCCGCTGGCGCAGGCGGCGCGGATGCTGGGGCGGGCGGTGCGCTGGACGGCCGACCGTTCCGAATCGATGCTGGCCGACAACGGCGCGCGCGACCTCGAGGCGACGGCCGAGATCGGGTTCGGCGCCGACCACCGCATCACCGGCTACCGTTGCGCCGTGCGGTCGAACCTCGGCGCCTACAATTCGCAGTTCGGCCAGAACATCCAGTCCGAGCTTTTCGCCAAGGTGTTCACCGGCATCTACCACATCCCCGCCCCCAGCCTGACGGCGCAGGGTTTCTACACCCACACCACCCCCGTCGATGCCTATCGCGGCGCCGGCCGGCCCGAGGCGATCCTGACCATCGAGCGGGCCATGGATGCGGCCGCGCGGGCGCTTTCGGTGTCGCCCTTCGCGTTGCGGCGCCGCAACGCCATCGCCGCCTTCCCCTACCGGATGGCGAACGGCGAGACGGTGCATGACGGCGATTTCGCGGGCCTTCTCGACCGGCTGGAGGCGCGCTGCGACTTCGCCGGCCTGCCTGCCCGCCGCGCCGAAAGCCGCGCGCGCGGCCTGATCCGCGGCTTCGGGCTCGCCGCCTATCTCGAGGCGATCCTGGGCGACCAGTCCGAGGCGGCGACGGTCGACCTGACCGAGGATGGCGGCGCGACGCTTCTTGTGGGCACGCTGTCGAACGGTCAGGGGCACGAAACCGTCTATACCCGCCTTCTGGCCGAACGCACCGGCCTGCCCGAAGGGCGCATCCGCATCGTCCAGGGCGACAGCGACGCGATCCCGCGGGGCGGCGGCACGGGGGGGTCGCGGTCGGTCACCCTGCAGGGCACGGCGACGCTCGCGACGGTGAAGGCGATGACGGATGCCTTTGCGGACTTCCTGTCCGCCGAGATGGGCGAGGGCGTCCGCTTCGACGGCACGGCCTTCACCGCGCCGGGCACGAACCTGCGCCCGACGCTGGCCGAGGCCGCAGCGAAGGCCCGTGCGGCCGGGCGCGGCGACCTCATGCGGCACCACGCCCGCATCGACATGGCCGCACGCAGCTTTCCCAACGGCGCCCATGCCGCAGAGGTGGAACTCGACCCCGAGACGGGCGCCCTGCGGGTGGACCGCTACACGGTGGTGGACGATTTCGGCACGATGCTGGCGCCCGCGCTGGTCGAGGGGCAGGTGCAGGGCGGCATCGCGCAGGGCTTCGGGCAGGTGATCCTGGAACGCATGGTCCATGACCGTCACGGCCAGCTCCTGACCGGCAGCTTCATGGACTATGCGGTGCCGCGCGCCGCCGACCTGCCGCGCCCCGACCTGTCGTTCCGCCCGGTGCCCACGGGCACCAATCCGCTCGGCATGAAGGGCTGCGGCGAGGCCGGCACCGTGGGATCGCTGGCCGCGCTGGCGAACGCCGTCGCGGATGCGCTGGCCGAGGCCGGGGCGCCGCCGATGGACATGCCCCACACGCCCGCCCGGATCTGGACGCATCTGAGGGAGGCGCACGCTGGCCATCCTTGACCACCTGCGACGGTTCCTGCGCCGCGGCGCCGTGCCGGCGCTGCACAGCGAAGGCGTCGCGGCCGCCCCGCCGGGGCCGGTGCGCGGGCGGGTCGATCACATCGTCATCCTGGACGGCACGCTGTCGTCGCTGGAACCGGGGGAGGAGACCAACGCCGGGCTGACCTATCTTCTGCTGTCCGAGGGCGGGCCGCGGGCGCGGCGCGCCGTCTATTACGAACCGGGCATCCAGTGGGAGGACTGGGCGCATACCCGTGACGTGGCGCAGGGCAGGGGCCTGAACCGCCAGATCCGCCGCGCCTATGGCTGGCTGGCCAGCCACTACCGCCCCGGCGACCGGATCTGGCTGTTCGGCTATTCGCGCGGCGCCTACGGCGTGCGGGCGCTGGCGGGCGTCATCGACCGCCGGGGCCCCCTGCGGGGCGCGGGAGCGACGGAACGCGCCGGGCGGCCCGCCCTCCGCCCCCCCCCCCCCGCCCCCACCCGCGGGCGCCCCCCTGCCTTCGCCCGCCGCTTCTGCCATCCGGAAGCTCCGGTCGAGATGGTCGGGGTCTGGGACACGGTCAAGGCGCTCGGCCTGAGGCTGCCCCTGCTGTGGATGCTGACCGAAGGACGCAACGCCTTTCACAACCACCAGCTGGGGCCGACGATCCGTCACGGGTTCCACGCGCTGGCGCTGCACGAGACGCGCGCCGCCTTCGCGCCGGTGCTGTGGCAATGCCCGCCCGAATGGCAGGGCAATGTGGAACAGGTCTGGTTCCGTGGCGCGCATGGCGACGTGGGCGGGCAGCTTGGCGGGTTCGACGCGGCACGGCCGCTGTCGAACATCCCGCTCGTCTGGATGCTGGAACGGGCCGAGACCTGCGGTCTGGACCTGCCGTCGGGATGGCGCGCACGGTTCCCCTGCGACCCCAAGGCGCCGATGACCGGCACCTGGCGTGGCTGGGGCGCGCTGTTTCTGATGCGGCGGCGGCGGGTGGTGGGGCGTGACCGTTCCGAACGCATCCATCCCACGGCGCAGGCGGAGGGGCCGCGGCCGCCCCCCGGGCCGGTGCCGGCGGCAGGCCCGTTCTGACCGCGGCGCGGATTTCCGCCCGACGCGCGGGGGCGACGCATGCGGGCTTGGCGACCCGCTGCGGGGCGGTTAACCTCTGCGCCGTCAACAGGGCAGGGCGGTGATGCAGGATTTCGAATACAGGGTGGTTCCCGCACCGCGGAAGGGCGAGAAGGTGCGCGGCGCCAGGTCGGTGGCCGAACGCTTCGGCGTGGCGCTGGCGCATGTGATGAACGACATGGCGCGCGACGGCTGGGAATACCTGCGCGCCGATACGTTGCCCTGCGAGGAACGGGTGGGCCTGACCGGTACCGCCACGCATTTCCACCACATGCTGGTGTTCCGCCGGGCACTGGCCCGGCCTGTCCTGGCTGCGGCGCCCCTGACAGCTGCGCCCCTGACAGCTGCGCCCCTGACAGCTGCGCCCATGGCGGGGGCGCCCGCCCGCCGTGCCAACGATGCGG
>DAOLBY010000112.1:0-2190 GCA_035324325.1 Paracoccaceae bacterium
GGGCGGGGGCGGCGGGGGGGGGGGGGGCGCGGGGGGGGGAGGGAGCCGCGCGTGCTCCTGATGGACGAGCCGCTGTCGAACCTCGACGCGCTGCTGCGCCTCGAGATGCGGGCGGAACTGAAGGGCGTGCTGGCCGCATCGAAGACCACGACGATCTATGTCACCCACGACCAGGTCGAGGCGATGAGCCTGGCCGACCGCATCAGCGTGATGAACGGCGGACGCATCGTCCAGGCCGCCGACCCGGTCGAGGTCTACCGCAACCCGGCGGCGCGCTTCGTGGGCAGCTTCATCGGCAACCCGCCGATGAACTTCCTGCCCGCCGCACCCCTGGGCGCGGGGCGCTGGCAGGTGGCCGGCCAGTCCTTCGCCGGCCCCGTCGCGCCGGCCGCCGAATTCGCCATCCGTCCCGAGGATCTGCACCCGGCCGAGACCGGCCTTGCCGCCGAGGTGCGGGTGGTCGAGCCGCTGGGCCCGCACACCCTGATCACCTGCACCGTGGCCGGCCAGCCCTTCCGCGCCATCCTCGAAAGCACCGCCACGCCCCGGCCCGGCGACGTGCTGCACCTCGCCCCCGTCCCCGACCGCATCCGCTGGTTCGACCCCGAAACCCAGAAGGCCCTGACATGACCTCGCTGACCGAAAGCGCCATCGACATCCTGCGCGAGAACGACCGCGGCACCTACACGGTGCCGACCAAGGGGCTCTACCCCTTCCAGTGGAACTGGGACAGCTGCCTGACCGCCCTCGGCCAGCGGCACTTCGACGAGGGCCGCGCCTGGACCGAGATCGAGACGCTGTTCGCCCACCAGTGGCCCTGCGGGATGGTGCCGCACATCGTGTTCCACCAGATGGACGACGGCTATTTCCCGGGGCCCGCGGTCTGGGCCACCGGGCGGCCGGTGCCGACGAGCGGCATCACGCAGCCCGCGGTTGCGGGCTTTGCCCTGCGCCGGCTGTTCGACCGCGCGGCCGACCGGGTGGGGGCCGAGGCGCGGGCGCGCGCGCTCCTGCCCCGGGTCGCGGCCTGGCATCGGTGGTTCTTTGCCACCCGCGACCCGCGCGGCGAGGGGCTGGTGGCCATCATCCACCCCTGGGAGGCCGGCCGCGACAACTCGATCGACTGGGACGAGCCCTTCGCCCGCGTGCCGACCGAAGGCATCGCCCCCTACACCCGCCGCGACACCCAGCACGCCAACCCCGCGCACCGCCCCACCAAGGAGCAGTACGACCGTTACCTCTGGCTGGTCGAGCATTTCCGGGCGCTGGCGTGGGACACGTCGAAGCTGCACGACGCCTCGCCCTTCCAGGTGGTGGACCCCGGCTTCAACGCCATTCTTCTGCGGGCCTGCACCGACCTCGCCGATCTGGCCGATGCCCTGGGCGGGGCGCAGATCGCGGCCGAGAACCGCGCCTTTGCCAACCGGGGGCTGGCCGCGATGGACGGGCTCTGGTCAGAGGCGCGTGGCCAGTATCTCTGCCGTGACCGCACCACGGGCGGGCTGATCGACAGCCCCTCGGTCGGCGGGCTGCTGGCGGCCTTCTGCGCCATCCCGCCCGCAAGGGCCGCTGCCATCGCCGCCGCGATCGAAGACCACGGCACCCGCTTCCGCGTCGCCAGTCACGCCCCGCAGGACCCCCGCTTCGACGCGAAACGCTACTGGCGCGGGCCGGTCTGGCTCGTGGTGAACTACATGATCGCGGACGGGCTGGCCCGCGCGGGGCAGAAGGAGGCGGCGGCACGGATCACGGCCTCCAGCCTCGACCTGATCCGCGAGAGCGGCTTTGCGGAATACTATGACCCGGTCACGGGCGAGCCGCTGGGGGGCGGACGCTTCACCTGGACGGCGGCCATGGTGCTCGAGTTCCTCGGCCAGGAGGGCTGAGGTGCGCATCCTCGCCATCGGTGCCCACCCCGACGACCTCGAGATCTTCGCCTATGGCACGCTCGCCGTCTGGGCGGCCATGGGCGCGCGGCTGGTCCTGGCGGTGGCGACCGACGGCGCGCGGGGCGGTACCTTGCCACCTGGCGAACTGGCCCGCCTGCGGGCGTCCGAGACGACCGCCGCGCTGGCGCCGCTGGGTCAGGGGGCGCCGCGGATGCTGGGCTTTGCCGACGGAGCACTGCGGGCAGATGCGGCGCTGGAAACGGCGTTGGCCGCGCTGATTGCCGATGCCACTCCCGATCTC
>DAOLBY010000112.1:2200-6099 GCA_035324325.1 Paracoccaceae bacterium
TCGTCGAAAAATTCGAGCGCGACAATGCGCTGCGCTACACGCCCAAGCAGATCCTGGTCTCCTGCGGCGCCAAGCAGAGTTTCTTCAACCTCTGTCTGGCCCTGCTCGACGCCGGGGATGAGGTCATCATCCCAGCGCCCTACTGGGTGTCGTATCCGGACATGGTCTTGATTGCCGATGCCACGCCCGATCTCGTGCTGACACATGCGCCGAACGACTACCACGCCGACCACCGTGCGCTGTCGGCGGCCGTGTCTCAGGCGGCGGGCTTTGCCGTGCCGGTGCTGCACATGGACACGATGAACGGCACCGGATTCGCGCCCACGCATTGGGTGGATGTGACCGACCACTGGCCGGCGAAGGAGGCCGCGATCCTCGTCCACGAAACGCAGGCCCCTGCCCGTTTCGTCGCCATGGCGAACCGGCAGGCAGCGTATCGCGCCGGGGAATGCAACGCCCTGCCCGAGGGTCGGGCCGAAGCCTTCCGCTTCGACGCGCGGTTCCCCTTTGCCGACATCCGCGGGCTTCTGCCCCCGGCCCCGCCCCTGCGACCGGTCGGCCTGCGCGGGCTGCCACTTCCGCCCGGCACCGGCTAGAGGTGCAGCCCTTCGCCCACCGCGCGCAGCGTCAGCGCGGCAAGCAACGACAGGTCGGAGCGCTCGGCATCCGACTGGCGCCGCGTGATGCCGACCGCGCCCGACAGGAACCGCGTGCCATGCGGCAGCGTCGCCAGATCGCCCCGCGCCAGTTCCTCGGCGATCACCCCGCGCGAGATGAACCACACCGCATCCGAGCCGAGCAGGATGCCGCGCCCTACCGGCAACGCCACGGTTTCCCACGCCGCCTGCGCCGCCACCCCGATGCTGGCGAGGTAGTCGCCCACGGCGCGGCGGATGATCGCGCCCTCCGGCGGCAGCCCCATGGGACAGGCGGTCAGCACCTCTGTCACAGGCGCCCCCGCCATCGGATGGTCGGCCCGCAGGGCGATCACCACCTCTTCTTCATAGAGGTGGGTGAAGGACAGGTTCGCCATCTCGGCCGCCTCGGGCATCCGGCCCAGAACCATGTCGATGGCCCCCTGCCGCAACAGCCCCATGAGATAGGCCTGCGGCCCCGTCGCCACCGACAGCGTGACCTCGGGGCTGGCCTCGCGGAACCGCAAGGCGACGCGCGGGAACAGCCGCGTGGCGACGGTCGGCAGGATGCCCAGTTGTACACGCCCCGCCGTTCCGGGACGCAGCGCCGCGGCGCCGGCATCCAGAGCCTGAAGCGCGGTTGCGGCGTGGCGGCGGAACAGCATTCCGGCCTCGGTCAGGAACAGCCGCCGGCCTTCTCGTCGGAAGAGTTCGGCCCGCAGAAGCGCTTCCAGTTCCGCCAGCGTGCGCGACAGCGCCGGCTGCGAGATGCCCTGCGCACGGGCCGCTGCCGTCAGCCCGCCCAGCCGTGCGATGTCGAGGAACGCGCGGATGTGGCGCAGCTTGACTGCCGGATGCATGACCGTACGATTATGCATGGACCCCTGCTTTGCATTTCCCGCAGCGCGATCCTGTCATTATGTTATGGACCGGGGGCCCGGGGCAAGGGTCGGGGCAGGGTACGGGAATGACCGGAACAGGCGAACTCTACAGCGCATTGTTCGGAGACGAGGGCACGGCGGCGCATCTGTCGGACGCGGCCGAGGTCGCCGCCATGGCGCGGGTCGAGGCCGCTCTGGCCCGGGCGCAGGCCGATACCGGCGTGATCCCGCCGGAGGCGGCGGAGGCCATCGCCCGGGTCTGCACGGGGTTCCGGCCCGACATGGCGGCGCTGGCCGCCGCGACCGGGCGCAACGGGGTGCCGGTTCCCGGCCTGGTCGAAGCCCTGCGCGCCGCGGGCGTGGCGGCGGGCGAGGAGGAGGCGATGCGCTGGTTGCACTGGGGCGCCACCAGCCAGGACATCATGGATACCGCGCTGGCCCTGCGGCTGCGCGCAATGTTCGACCTGTGGGACGGCCGCCTCGCCGCGCTCCTGGCGCTGCTGGGAGAGCAGGCCGAGCGCCATGCCGACCTGCCGATGGTGGCACGCACCTATGGACAGGCGGCGGTGCCGACCTCATTCGGTGTTGTGGCGACAGGATGGGGCCGGCCCGTGATGCGCCAGCGCTCCCGGCTGGCGGCGCTGCGCGCGGACGTGCTGAAGGTGTCGCTGTCGGGCGCGGCCGGCACGCTTGCCGCCATGGGCCCGCGAGGGCCGGAGGTGCGGGCGCGGCTGGCGGCCCTCCTGGGGCTGGAGGACCCCGCCACCTCGTGGCACAGCGAGCGCGACGGGATCGGGGCGCTGGCCGCATGGATGGCGGGAACGACCACCCAACTGGGCAGGATGGGCGAGGATCTGGCCGTCATGGCGCAGACCGGCTTCGGCGAGGTGGCGATCGCGGGGGCCGGCGCCTCATCCACCATGCCGCAGAAACAGAATCCGGTCGGCCCCTCGGCGCTGGTTGCGCTTGCGCGGCAGGCCGGCGCGCTGGCAGCGGCGGTGCAGGGTGCAGGGCTGCACCGGCAGGCGCGCGACGGGGCGGCCTGGTTCACCGAATGGCTGTGCCTGCCGCCGCTGGCGCTGGCCTGCGGGCGGGCACTGTCGCTTGCCTGCGACGTGGCGGTCGCGGTGCGGCCCGACGCGGCAGCAATGGCGCGCGGGCTGGCAGCGGACGGCGGGCTGATCCTGGCCGAGAGGCTGACCTTCCGCCTCGCCACCAGCATGCCGCGCGACCGGGCGGCGGCGGCGGTCAAGGCGCTCTGCGCACGGGTGCGGGCGGGCGAGGGCAGCCTGCCCGACCTGGCCGCCGCGGCGTTCCCCGGCCTCGGCGCGCTGATCCCCGACCTCGGCACCGCCCCGGACGAAGCGCGCGCCTTCCCCGCCATGGTGCGGGCGCTGGACTGACACCACCGGCGGAGGTGATGCCGGCTTTCCCGGCGCCCGCCTTCGGGGCAAGATGGCCACGGCAGGCGGAGGGCGGCATGGACATTCGCTGGTTGCAGGATTTCCTGGCGCTGGCCGACCTGCGCAACTTCACCCGCGCGGCCGAGGTGCGGCACGTCTCGCAGGCGGCCTTTTCGCGTCGCATCCAGTCGCTGGAACACTGGGTCGGCACGGCACTGGTGGTCAAGGGGCCCCAGCCCGTGCGGCTGACCGAGGCCGGTGCCCAGTTCCGCGACGAGGCGCAGGGTTCGGTCGAGCGGCTGCTCGAGGCCCGTGCGGCTATCCGCGGCCAGCAGTTCGACGCCATGAGCCAGGTGCGGCTGGCCATGCCCAACGTGCTGGCGCGGTCGGATTTCCGCCGCCTGCTCGGCCCCATCGCGGCGGGAGGGCGGGTGTCGTTCTCGGTCATCGTGGGCACCACGGCCGAGGTGACGGCACGCTATCTTGCGGGCGACGCCGACCTGTTGCTCGCCCACGACTGCCCCGCCGTTCCGGGTCAGGAGGCCCTGGTCGCCCACGAACGCCGCGTGCTGCGCGACGACCGTTTCCTTCCCTATGCCGCGAAGGGCGCAGGCGACTTCGGCTTTCCCGGCACGACACGGGCGCCGTTCCCGCTGGTGGGCTATGCGCAGCGGGCTTATTTTGCGCGGCTGTTCGAGCATGTGCTGGCCCGCGCGCCCCTCGCTCCGGCCTATCGCATGACCGTGCAATGCGACATGTCGGATGTGCTGAAGGAAGTCATCGCGGCGGGATTCGGTGTGGGCTGGCTCCCCGAGAGCGCGGTCGATGCTGCCGCTGCGACGCTGATCGCGCCCCTGCCCGGGCCGGAATGGGCGCTGCCCCTGACGATCTGCGCCTACCGCCCCCGACGGGCAGCCGGTCCGCGGATCGACGCGGTCTGGCAGGCGCTGGCCGACCCCGGCTGACCCGCCCGCCGCATC
>DAOLBY010000112.1:6109-11423 GCA_035324325.1 Paracoccaceae bacterium
GCGCTCGACCCCTTCCGCCTGACCGCGTTCCACGACCTGGTGGCGCTGCCCGGCTCGCTGGTGATCGGGCTCGCCGCGGCCGAAGGGGCGTTCGAGCCCGCCGCGCTCTGGCAGGCGTCGCGGATCGACGCGGACTGGCAGGCGCTGGCCGCCCCCGGCTGACCCGCCCGCCGCATCGGCAATGCGGATTTTGCATTGGACCTGCGGGCAAGGCCGGGGCATGGGGGCGGAGACATTCCCGAAAGGATCCGCCATGCCGACCGAACAGCGCCGCGAGGAGGACAGCCTCGGCCCGATGGAGTTGCCGCGCACCTGCCTCTGGGGCATCCACACGCAGCGCGCCATCGACAACTTCCCGATCTCGGGCATTCCGCTGTCATTGTTCCCCGAATTCATCCGGTCGCTCGCATGGGTCAAGAAGGCCGCGGCGCGAGCGAACCGGGGGCTCGATGAGCTGGAGGCCGGCAAGGCCCGCGTGATCGAGGAGGTCTGCGACGAGATCATCGAAGGCCGCTGGCATGACGCCTTCCGGGTGGACATGATCCAGGGCGGCGCCGGCACCTCGACCAACATGAACATGAACGAGGTGATCGCGAACCTTGGCCTGCTGAAGATGGGGTTCCAGCCCGGCGACTACGCCAATCTGCACCCCAACGACGACGTGAACCGCTCGCAGTCCACCAACGACGTCTACCCGACCGCCATGCGGCTGGCGATCGTGTCGCAATGCGAGGCCTTCCAGGCCGCCCAGATGCGGCTGGTCGAGGCCTTCCGAGAGCGCAGCCGGGCCTTCGCCCATGTGCGCAAGATCGGCCGGACCCAGTTGCAGGACGCGGTGCCGATGACGCTTGGGCAGGAGTTCGCGGGCTTCGCCACCACACTGGGCGAGGACGTGGAGATCATCGGGCGGCTGTCGCGCCTGCTGCTCGAGGTCAACCTCGGCGGCACCGCCATCGGCACCCGCGTCAACACACCCGACGGCTATGCCGAGGCCGCGGTGGCGGAACTGGCACGCGTGTCGGGGCTGGATACCAAGCTGGCGACGGACCTCGTGGAGGCTTCGTCCGACACCGGGGCCTACGTGACCTTCTCGGGCGTGCTGAAACGCATCGCGGTCAAGCTGTCGAAGATCTGCAACGACCTGCGGCTTCTGTCCTCCGGCCCGCGGTCGGGGTTCATGGAGATCCGGCTGCCGGCCGTGCAGGCGGGATCGTCGATCATGCCGGGCAAGGTGAACCCGGTGATCCCCGAGGTGGTGAACCAGGTCGCCTTCCAGGTGATCGGCAACGACCTGACGGTGACGATGGCGGCCGAGGCCGGGCAGTTGCAGCTCAATGCCTTCGAGCCGATCATTGTGCTGAACGTCCTGCAGTCGATGCGAATCCTGATGCAGGCGATGGACACGCTGGCCACCCGCTGCGTGGCCGGGATCGAGGCCAACGCGGCGCAATGCGAGGGCGCGCTGGAGAACAGCCTGGTGCTGGCCACGATGCTGGTTCCCCACATCGGATATGCGAAGGCGGCGAAGATTGCGAAGGTGGCGCTGGCGGATGGAGCGGCCGTAGCCGAAACGGCGGTCAAGCTGGGATTCGTCACGCCGGAAGAGGTCGCGGCGATGCTTCCCTGACGACAGGATCTGCCGGTCCGACGCGGGCCTTTCTTGCTACCGGGGCGATTCCCGCGCAGAACGCCATCGCCGCAGGATAGGTGAAGCGATGCCCGGACCGGACAGCAGCACCGCTTGGTTCCTCGCGCAGTTCAAGCCGAACTGCCACGCCATCGCGCCGCGCAACCTGGGCCGGCAGGGGTTCCGGACCTTCCTGCCGATGCAGGAGGTCACGGGACGCCGGCACGGCCGCTTCGTCACCCGGCTGCGGCCGCTGTTTCCCGGCTATCTGTTCGTCGCCCTGCCGGCCGATCCGCTGGCCTTCCGCGCCGCCGGCGCGACCGTGGGCATCAGCCGGATCGTCGGCCACGGCGAAGCGCCGGCCCGCGTTCCCCCGGGTCTGGTCGATGACCTGATGCGGCGATGCGATGAGGCGGGCCGGCTGATCCAGCCCGACGGGCAGCCGCCGGCCCCGGGCGAGCGCGTGGCAGTGCTGACCGGCCCCTTCGCAGATTTCGTCGGCACCGTCGAGGCGCTGGCGCCCGAACGCCGGGTCTGGGTTCTGCTCGATGTCCTGGGCCAGCAGGCACGGGTCGCCCTGCCGGGCGGATCGGTCGCGCCCGCACCCTGAGCCGGCCTCAGGCGCGATCCAGTGTCAGCACCGTCGATCCGGTCGTCTCGCGCGAGCCCAGGGCGCGGTGCGCTTCGGCCACCCGGTCCAGCGGAAAGCGCTGGTCGATGCGGATGCGCACCGCGCCGGAGGTGACCCGGGCGAACAGATCGGCGGCCATCGCCTGGCAGGTCGCGTGGTCGGCTATATGGGTGAACAGCGTCGGGCGCGTCAGCTTCAGCGATCCCTTGGCCGCCAGCACCCCGATGTCGAAGGGCGGGACCTTGCCGCTGGCATTGCCGAAGCTGATCATCATGCCGAGGGGGCGGAGGCTGTTCAGCGACCCTTCCCAGGTCGCCGCCCCCACGGCGTCCATCACCACATCCACGCCCCGCCCGCCGGTCAGATCGCGCACCCGGGCAGCGAAGTCACCGTCGGCGTAGTTGATGCAATGCTCGGCGCCATGTTCCAGTGCCAGCGCGCATTTCTCGTCGCTGCCGGCAGTGCCGATCAGCGTCACACCCAGGTCGCGTGCCCACTGGCAGGCGATCAGGCCCACGCCACCCGCCGCCGCGTGGAACAGCACCACGTCCCCGCGCGCGATCGGCACCGTCCTGTGAAACAGGTATTGCACCGTCAGTCCCTTCAGCATCATCGCTGCGCCGGTGTCGAATCCGATGCCGTCGGGCAGCGGGCAGACCTGCGCGGCGGGCATGGTGCGCGCCTCGGCATAGGCGCCGGGCGGCATGGCGGCGTAGGCCACGCGCATCCCGGGAGAGAGGTGCGTCACGCCCTCGCCCACCGCGGTCACGACGCCCGAGGCCTCCATTCCCAGGGCGGTCGGCACCGCCATCGGATAGGTGCCCGAGCGCTGGTAGATGTCGATGAAGTTCAGCCCCGCCACCCGCTGCTCGACCGTCACCTGCCCCGGCCCGGGCGGCAGCACCTCGCGCGACACGATCTGCATCACCTCGGGCCCGCCCTGGGCCTCGATCACCACCGTCCGCGCCTGTGCCATGCCGTTCTCCCCGTGCCCTGCCATGCGCGGGGATCATGGCGCCCGGGCGCGCAGGGTCAAGCGCCGGGCTATACAGGGGGCCCGCTTTCGGCTATGCGCGGCGGTTCGGCGTGAGGGTTCCATGCGTCCGGGCAAAGGGCCCCGGGACAAGGGGGCGGGGCGCCGCATCTGGCACCGATGCTGGCACGCAAGCCGCGCATCCCCTTTCGGGACGAACGACATGACGATGATGACGGGGCTGGCCGCCCCCCTTTCCGCCGCGCTGGCGGCCAAGGGCTATTCCGCCCTGACCCCGGTGCAGGAGGCCGTGCTGGCCCCCGAGCTGTCCGGCGCCGACCTTCTGGTCTCGGCCCAGACCGGGTCGGGCAAGACGGTTGCCTTCGGCCTGGCCATTGCACCCGATATCCTGGATGGGGCCGACGCCCTTCCGGCCGCCGGAAAGCCGCTGGCACTGGTGATCGCGCCGACGCGCGAACTGGCGTTGCAGGTGCGGCGCGAGTTCGAATGGCTGTTCGCAGCTGCCGGCGGGGTCATCGCCTCCTGTGTCGGCGGGATGGACTGGCGGACCGAGAGGCGCGCGCTGGAACGCGGCGCGCAGATCGTGGTCGGCACCCCCGGTCGGCTGCGCGACCATATCGAGCGCGGCTCGCTTGACCTGACGAGCGCCCGCGCGGCAGTTCTGGACGAGGCCGACGAGATGCTCGACCTCGGATTTGCCGAAGACCTGGGCTTCATCCTCTCGGCCCTGCCGCAGCCGCGGCGCGTCCTGATGTTCTCGGCCACCGTGCCGAAGGGGATCGAGGCGCTGGCAGCCGAACACCAGCGCGATGCGCGCCGGATCAGCGTGGCAGGCGAGGGCGCGCAGCATGCCGACATCGCCTATCGCGCGGTCTCGGTCGGGGCGCGCGACCGCGATGCCGCGATCTTCAACCTCCTGCGCCTGCATGACAGCGCCCGCGCAATCGTCTTTGCCAAGACCCGGGCCAACGTGAACCACCTGTTTGCCCGCATGATCAACCGGGGCTTCCAGGCGGTGGCGCTGTCGGGCGAACTCAGCCAGTCGGAACGGCTGCACGCGCTGCAATCGCTGCGCGACGGCCGTTCGCGCGTCTGCATCGCCACCGACGTGGCGGCCCGCGGGATCGACCTGCCGGGCCTCGACCTCGTGGTCCATGCGGACCTGCCGACGAATGCCGAGGGGCTTCTCCACCGTTCGGGAAGGACGGGGCGCGCGGGGGCCAAGGGCACGTCCTGCCTCATGGTCGTGCCGGCCGACCACCGAAAGGCAAGCCGCCTTCTGCGCGATGCGAAGGTCGAGGCGGAATGGACCAAGCCCCCGACCGCCGCCGAGGTGCAGGAGGCCGAGGATGCGCGCCTTCTGGACCACCCGGCGCTGTCGGACGACACCGGCGAGGAGGCGGACCTTTCTGCGGCACTGCTCGACCGGCACGGCGCGCTGCGGGTGGCCGCGGCCTTCGTGCGGCTGTGGCGGACGGGGCGTGCGGCGCCCGAGGTGCTGACGGACGAGGCGATGCTGCCCGACCGCCCCGCCGCGCCACCCCGCCCGCGGGCGGAGTTCGGCCCGGCGGTCTGGTTCGAGATCGGCGTCGGTCACGAAGGCCGGGCCGAGGCGCGCTGGCTGCTGCCCAAGCTTTGCGACGCAGGCGGTGTGGACAAGGCCGCCATCGGCGCCATCCGCGTGCAGCGCAACGCGACCTTCGTGCAGGTGGCCGAGGCCCAGGCCGGCCGCTTTGCGGGAATGAACGAACTGGAGCCCGGTCTGTCGCTGCGCCGCGTCGAGGGCGAACCGGCGATGGAGCGCCCCGAACGCGATGCCCGGCCTGCTCGGCGTGACGACGGCGACCGGCCGCGCCAGCCCTACGCCCCTCGGGGGCGGGACGACGGCGATGCACCGCGCAAACCCTACACGCCGCGCCCCGCGGCGACCGAGGGCGGCGACCGCGCGCGCAAGCCCTATGCCCCTCGCCCCCGCGATGACGGGGATGCACCGCGCAAACCCTACACGCCGCGCCCCGCGGCGACCGAGGGCGGCGACCGTCCGCGCAAGCCCTATGCTCCC
>DAOLBY010000113.1:0-6025 GCA_035324325.1 Paracoccaceae bacterium
GTCCAGCGCACGATGTCGCCCCACTGGTTGTCGCCATGGCGCACCAGCGGCCCCAGCGGTTCCTTCGAGATCACCTCGGGCAG
The DNA here is from genome assembly GCA_035324325.1 of Paracoccaceae bacterium. Classification (GTDB taxonomy): domain Bacteria; phylum Pseudomonadota; class Alphaproteobacteria; order Rhodobacterales; family Rhodobacteraceae; genus DAOLBY01. The sequence continues at coordinate 84 of DAOLBY010000113.1, forward strand.
GATGATGTGGTTGTCGGGGTCGGTCAGCGTGGCGCGGGTGGCCGCCAGGCCCGACACGTCGGTCGTGTAGGCGTCGCAGGCGCCGCTGGCGTACTTCTGCTCCATCTCGGCGTTGGTCTCGGCCGGGACGGGCTGGTAGCTGATGTTGTTGGCCTTGAAGAAGTCGGCCAGGTTCAGCTCGGTCGTGGTGCCGGTCTGGATGCAGACGGTGGCGCCATCGAGCTCCTTGGCCGAGGACACGCCGAGGTCCTTGCGCACCAGGAAGCCCTGGCCGTCGTAGTAGTTCACACCCGCCCAGTCGAACTTGAGGTCCACATCGCGCGAGAAGGTCCAGGTGGAGTTGCGCGACAGCACGTCGATCTCGCCCGAGGCGAGCGCGGTGAAGCGGGTCTGGCCGGTCGTCGGCACGAACTTGACCTTGGTGCCGTCGCCCAGCACCGCAGCGGCCACCGCCCGGCACAGCGACACGTCGAAGCCGGTCCAGTTGCCATTCGCGTCCGGCAGCGAGAAGCCGGTGAGGCCGGTGGTGACCCCGCAGTTCAGTTCGCCGCGGGCCTTGACCTGCTCGAGCGTGGTCTGGGCCGCCGCGGCCCCCGACATCAGCGCCGCCGTGGCCAGCGTGCCGAAGAATACCGATCTTTTCATGATTACCTCTTCCTGAGTGGTGGCCGCGCCCCCATGGGTCCGCGGCCTTGTTTTGCTCCCTGCCCCCGGGGGGGCCCACTTGCGGGGTTCCCCGCAGCGCATGACACTTTCGACCGAAGCCAAACGAAAGGTCAAGTGCAACCGCCTACCCGCCGCAAACCCCTGTCGCGCCACAGGATTGGGCAGCATGTGCCCGTCATTTCGGCAGTCCTGCCCCTGCGGCGGTCAATCCTGAGACCGACACAATCCGAAGAATCGGGCCGCGTGCGCGTGATCGGCGCGCTTGCGTGCCTCAGATTCGGCGGCTTCCGCGTCGAGTCCCCATTGCTCGGCCTGCCAGGCCTCGTCGATGCGCGACAGGTCGAAGGCCGCATCGGCGGTCAGGCGCCCCTCCGACACCGCAAGCCCGAGGACCAGCGACCCGGGGATCGCCACGAGGTCGTGCAGCGCGGCCAGTTCGTGGGGACCCAGCGCCGCGACCTGCGCGGCCAGCGCGGCAAGGCTGGCCGCGGGCTGCGCACAGGGCATCAGCCCCTGCGTCACGGCCAACGGTGCCGCACAGGCCGTCGCCGCCCAGTCCAGGATCGGATCCCACCCCGCCGCCTGGCGTGCGGCCAGTTCCACCGGCGCCGCGGCCCGGTAGCACAGAAGATCGGTGTCGCCATAGGCCGCCACGGCCGCCGCAACCGCGGCGAACTGCGGCGCAACCTTGTCCTGCGCCGAGTTGGCCAGCCGCGTCAGCGGCATCCGTCCCGGCTGAACGCGCCCGTCAACCGCCTGCCATTCGGCTGCGACCGCCCGCGCCAGTGCCGCCGTCGGCAGCGCCATCACTGCCTTGGCCGGGGTGCGCAACGACCGCCCGTCCAGCGCGACGCCCCAGCCGCCGGGAACCGCCGCAGCCCGTGCCTCGGACCAGAAGCGTTTCGTCGCCCAGCCCGCCATGCACCCCTCAGCGGATTGAGGCGAAGGGGTCGGCGGGCACGTCGCCTTCCTTCCAGTCGAGCGTCGCCCAGGTGCGCGCCATGTGATCGGGCAGGGGCGCGGTGAAGGTCAGGACCTCCTTCGTGACCGGATGCTCGATGGTCAGGCTGCGGGCGTGCAGGTGCAGCTTGCGGCTGAACTCGCCGCCGATCCCGGCGCCCCAGCCGTCGCCCGCGTTCTCGGCCGCCGATCCGCCATACTTGCCGTCGCCGATGATCGGATGGCCGATCTCGGCCATGTGGGCGCGCAGTTGGTGGGTGCGCCCGGTCACGGGTTCGAGCGCCATCCAGGACAGGCGGGAACCGCGGAACCACAGCGTGAAGTAATCGGTCTGGGCGCGCTTGGCCTCGGGGTGTTCGGCCAGCTTGGCGGGGTGGATGCAGATCATCTTCTCGCCCTCGCCGCCCCGCCCGTGGCCAGGCGCCTTCATCAGTGCGAACTTGATCGACCCCTGCTTGGGGTTCGGCACGCCAGCCACCACCGCCCAGTAGATCTTGCGTGCTGCCCGGTGGCGCAGCGCCTCGGACAGCCCGCGCGCCACGCGGTCGGTGCGCGCCAGCATCAGGACGCCCGAGGTGTCCTTGTCGAGCCGATGTACCAGTTTCGGCCGGTCCTTGTAGCCGAAGGTCAGGGCGCCGGTCAGCCCGTCCACATGCCGCTCGCCCTGCCCCGATCCGCCCTGGCTGGGCAGACCTGGCGGCTTGTTCAGCACGATCATGTGCTGGTCCATGAAGATCACGCCATCCTGGATCATCCGGGCATCGGCCGACAGGATGCGCGGCGCGCCGTCGGGTTCCGGCGGCGGGCCGTCGGGCAGCGGCGGCACGCGCACGGCCTGTCCGGGGGCCACGCGGTCGGCGGCCTTGACCCGCCCGCCATCGAGCCGGACCTGCCCCGTGCGGCAGAGCTTTTCCACCGCGCCCTGCGTCAGCTGGGGGAACCGCCGGCGCAGCCAGCGGTCGAGCCGCATCTCTCCCTCGTCCTCGGCCACGACCAGAAGCTGCACGCTGCTCATGCGATCCCCCGCGCCAGCGCGATCCCCGCGACCAGGGCCGCGACGGACAGGATGACCGACGACCCCACGTAGAGCGCCGCCTGCGCATGGTCGCCGCGTTCCCACAGGCAGAAGGCATCGAGCGAGAAGGCCGAGAAGGTGGTGAACCCGCCAAGCACCCCGGTCAGCAGAAAGGGCGAAACACGCCCCTCGCGGCCCAGGATCACGAAGAGGATGCCCATGGCGAAGGATCCGGTGACGTTCACCGCCACCGTGCCAAGGGGAAACCCCGGCAGACAGGCGCGCGCGATGCCCCAGGTCATCACGTAGCGGCCCACAGAGCCGATGGCGCCGCCGAGTGCGACCTGAAAGAGGATGGCGGGTGTCATGGCCCACCCCATGCGGCGGGGCGGGGCGGTTGTCAACGTCCGGGCCGGGCCGATCCCGGGCGGGCCACCGGGTCAGCCGCCCCGGCGCCTGGCCCGCTGCCCGGCGAACCAGTCGAGCCGCTTCTTCAGGTCGCGCTCGAACCCGCGTTCCGGGGGCGCGTAGAACACCGGGCGCTTCATGCCGTCCGGGAAGTAATCCTGCCCCGAGAAGCCGTCCTCGGCGTCGTGGTCATAGGCATAGCCCGCGCCATAGCCCATGTCCTTCATCATCCGGGTCGGCGCGTTGCGGATGTGCAGGGGCGGCGGCTGGCTGCCGGTCTCGCGCGCGGCGGCGCGCGCGGCCTTGTAGGCCACATAGGCCCCGTTCGACTTGGGCGCGAGCGCAAGGTAGATCACCGCCTGCGCCAGCGCGAGTTCCCCCTCGGGACTGCCAAGGCGCTCGTAGGTCTCCCACCCCTGCAGGCAGACGGCCTGCGCCTGCGGATCGGCCAGACCGACATCCTCGACCGCCATGCGCGTCAGGCGCCGGGCGAGGAAGCGGGGGTCCTCGCCCCCTTCGAGCATCCGGGCGAACCAATAGAGGGCTGCATCGGGGTCCGACCCGCGGACGGATTTGTGCAGGGCCGAGATGAGGTTGTAATGCTCCTCGCCCGACTTGTCGTACTTCGCGGCGCGCCGTTGCAGACGGGCGGCCAGCGCCTCGGTGTTCAGGCGACCCTCGACCTTCCAGGCCATCGCCTGCTCGATCAGGTTCAGGAGCGCCCGGCCGTCGCCGTCGGCCATGTCGACCAGCCGCTCGCGCGCCGGACCGTCCAGCGGCAGCGAGCGGCCGATCTCGCGTTCCGCACGCTGGGCAAGCCGTTCGAGATCGCCGGGCGAGAGGCGCTCCAGCACCACGACCTGTGCGCGGGACAGAAGGGCGGCGTTCAGCTCGAAGCTCGGGTTCTCGGTGGTGGCGCCCACCAGAAGGATCGTGCCGTCCTCCATGTATGGCAGGAATCCGTCCTGCTGCGCCTTGTTGAAGCGGTGGATCTCGTCGACGAAGAGAAGCGTTCCCTGCCCCTGCTGGCGCTTCATCCGCGCCGTGTCGAACACCCGCCGCAGGTCGGGGACGCCGGTGAAGATGGCGCTGATCTGCACGAAGGCGCGTTCGGTCTCGGCCGCCAGCAGGCGCGCGATGGTGGTCTTGCCCACGCCCGGCGGCCCCCAGAGGATGAGCGACCCGAGCGATCCGGCCGCCAGCATGGCCCCGAGCGGGCCATCGGGACCCAGCACATGACCCTGCCCGATCACCTCGTCCAGCCGTGCCGGACGCAGGCGGTCGGCCAGCGGACGCGGCGGTTCGGGGGCGGCGGCGGTGTCGAACAGATCGGGCATCATCGGTGTGCCTGGGGCTGGTGCCGGGGGCTACATCCCCGGACCCCCAGGGTATTTGGACAAGGTGAGATACGAAAGCGCGAATGCGGCATCCGGGCGCCATCGGGCACCCTTGCCGCCGCGCCCGGCACAAGCCGGGTCGGGCGAATGCCGGCGCCGCCGCAAGATACCGGGTATCCCGCGGCGGTACCGCAAACGCGGCAAGGCGCGCCGGTGTCAGTGCAGGGCGGAGGTGAAGTCCATCGAGACGACCTGGTTGTCGATACCCTCGATCTCCATCACCGGACCCTTCGCCTCCATCTTCACGCCGACCCGGTTGCACCAGCGCGGCCAGTTGGCATTCAGCAGCGTCAGGCAATGCGTGGCACCGAGCGAGCGCGCCGCGCGGCCGAGTTCGCCCACCAGGCGCGCATGAACGGCGCGGCGTTCGGTCATGGGCACGTCATGGCTGACGAACAGGCGCGAGCTTTCCCAGACCGTCTCGGCCACCGGCGCCTCGTCATAGAGGAGGTTCGACGGGATGGTGTCGAGAAGCCCGCGCTGCGCGTCGCGGATCATGTAGCTGTAGATGCCGCAGCGCGTCGTGGTGGGGGTGAGGCGGTTGCCCGCCAGCACCCGGCCGAGTTCGTCATGCACGACGACCCACCGGCTGGCGGGGGTGTCATACTGGTCGTATTCCATGCCCATGGCTTCGGGCAGGTTCCATCGGTTGTGGACGATGAAGAGTTCTCGCCGCGCGCGCAGGTAGTTGGCGAACAACTCCCCGTGGTTGTGGATGTTGGCAAAGGAAAGCGTCGTGGTCTGCATGTCTGCCTCCGAGCAGGTTGGGGGTGGTAGAACCTGGTTCGGGGGCAAACGGACGTCAGATCAGACGATAGTCCTTTGCGCGCTGGATTGCCTCGGCCGTGGTGCGTGCCATGAGCCGAATCCGGGCCGAGGTGATCCGGGCCTTCAGCGCACTTTCCGAAATCCCCAGCTTGGCAGCCGCCGCGGCGTGCCGGTCGCCCCCTGCAATGCAACGTAGCGCCTCGATCTGGGCGCGGGTCAGTTCCTCCGGCGGTTCCGTCACGTCGTGCAGGCGCAGCACGATGGACTCGGCCAGAGCGATCTCGTTGTCGGTATATTCGCGGTCGGGCCGTGCCAGCGACGCGATGGTGCGCGACTTGATGGGACCAGAGGCAATCGTGAAGCCATAGTTCAGCCCGAAGCGCGCGGCCTCGCGGAAGATCCCGAAGGGATCGGGCAGGCCCGGGTCGCTCCAGCGGATCCAGCCGGTCTGGGAAAAGCCCCAGGCAGTAGCCGGGTCGCGCAGCACGAAACCATTCTCGGTATAATGGTCGAGCCAGGCCTGGTCATAGGTCTGGAAGGTCATCAGCGGCGCCGTGAAGCGGATATGAAGCCCCAGGAAATAACCGGAGGGCGCCAGCAAGGTCAGCTGGTGGAGCTCAAGATCGATGCCCGCCTTGATCGACATGTCGGATTCGTCAGGTCTCATGATTCCCGGTCAACCATAAATTGCATCTGGTAGGTACGCCAGACACCTGCAAGGTGCCGGC
>DAOLBY010000113.1:6035-11387 GCA_035324325.1 Paracoccaceae bacterium
GGTTCGGGAGGTCTCGAACTGTGATGTACGATGGCTACAGACAAGAATTCTCGCCGGTGGGGCGGGCATTCGTGGGGCTTGGCGGCCAGGCTCATGCGCGGAACCGGGCGGGCGTTCAGTCTTCGACCGCTTCCTCGGCCTCGGCCCGGGCGCGGTCGGCCGCCCCCTTGGCCGAGGTATCGCGGTCGACGAACTCGATGATCGCCATCGGCGCCATGTCGCCGTAGCGGAAGCCCGCCTTCAGCACCCGCACATAGCCGCCGGCGCGCTCCTTGTAGCGCGGCCCGAGGATCTCGAACAGCCGTGCGACGTGGCGGTCTTCCTTCAGCTGGGCGGCGGCCATGCGGCGGGCGTGCAGGTCGCCGCGCTTGGCCAGCGTGATCAGCTTCTCGACCACCGGGCGCAGTTCCTTGGCCTTGGGCAGGGTCGTCTTGATCTGCTCGTGCTCGATCAGGCTGCCGGCCATGTTGGCAAACAGCGCCTTGCGGTGCTCGTGGGTGCGGTTGAGGCGGCGGTAGCCGCGGGCGTGACGCATGATGGTCTCCGTTCGGTTTTATGGGGCCGGTTGCGTAGACCGGCCGCGTTGGGGCGGGATTGCCCGGGTCGTGCGGCAGGGCCATGCCCGACAGCACTTCCTTGATCTCGTTCAGCGACTTGCGGCCGAAGTTCGGGGTGCGGAGCATCTCGGCTTCGGTCTTCTGGATCAGGTCGCCGATGTAGACGATGTTGTCGTTCTTCAGGCAGTTGGCCGACCGGACCGACAGTTCCAGTTCGTCCACCTTCTTGAGAAGAAGCGGGTTGAACTCCAGCCCCGCGTCCTCGAGCCCCTTGGTCGCCGACTCCGGCTCCTCGAAGTTGACGAAGATCGACAGCTGGTCCTGCAGGATGCGCGCGGCATAGGCGACCGCATCCTCGGGCGACAGCGCGCCGTTGGTTTCCACCTTCATCGTCAGCTTGTCGTAGTCGAGCACCTGCCCCTCGCGGGTCGGCGTGACTTCGTAGCTGACCTTGCGGATCGGCGAATAGAGCGCGTCGATCGGAATGAGGCCGATCGGTGCATCCTCGGGCCGGTTCTTGTCAGCCGCGACATAGCCCTTGCCGGTGTTGACCGTCAGCTCCATGAACACGTCCGCCCCGTCGTCGAGGTGACAGATCACGTGCTCCTTGTTCAGCACCTCGATGCCGTTCGATTCACTGATGTCGCCGGCCGTCACAACGCCGGGACCCTTGGCCGAGATCGTCAGGCGCTTGGGCCCCTCGACCTCCATCTTGATCGCCACGCCCTTCAGGTTCAGCACGATGTCGGTGACATCCTCACGGACGCCGGCGACCGAACTGAACTCGTGCAGCACGTTGTCGATCTGGACCGATGTGATCGCGCCGCCCTGCAGCGACGACATCAGCACGCGGCGGACCGCATTGCCGAGCGTCAGCCCGAAGCCGCGTTCCAGCGGTTCGGCGATCACGGTGGCGGTGCGGCTGGCGTCGGGGCCGGGCCGGACAACCAGTTGGGCGGGCTTGATCAGCTCCTGCCAGTTCTTGTGGATCATGCGACTGCCTCCATTCCTGCCCGCTGCCCATGTCCATTAAGCGGCGGACGCCCGAGGAAAAACGCGAAACCGGGCCGCGGCGGAATGCGCGCGGCCCGGGAAAATGCCTGTCCGGTCAGACGCGGCGCCGTTTCGGCGGGCGGCATCCGTTGTGCGCGATCGGCGTCACGTCGCGGGGCGAGGGGATGGTGAAGCCCCCCGCCCCAAACGCGCGCAGGGCGCTCCCCCCGCCCGAACCCGTGCCGTGGACGCCGACCTCGATGGTGCGGACGCCGTGTTCCTGCGCCTTGCGGCCGGCATCCTCGGCCGCCATCTGGGCAGCGTAGGGGGTCGACTTCCGGCTGCCCTTGAACCCCATCGTGCCGGCCGAGGACCAGGCGATGGCGTTGCCCTGCACATCCGAGATCAGGATCTTGGTGTTGTTGAAGGACGAGTTCACATGCGCCACCCCGGCGGCGATGTTCTTGCGTTCCTTCTTCTTGACGCGGGCGGCGGATTTGGTGTCGCGTGCCATGTCTGCCTGCTCCCCTTACTTCTTCTTGCCGGCGATCGGCTTGGCCGGGCCCTTGCGGGTGCGGGCGTTGGTATGCGTGCGCTGGCCGCGGACCGGCAGGCCCTTGCGGTGACGCAGGCCACGATAGCAGCCGAGGTCCATCAGCCGCTTGATGTTCATGCTGACTTCGCGGCGCAGGTCGCCCTCGACCGTGTAGTTCGCATCGATATGTTCGCGGATCGCCAGAACTTCGGCATCGGTCAGCTGGTTGATCCGGCGCGCCACGTCGATGCCGACGGCGGCGCAGATCCGGTCGGCCACATGCGGGCCGATGCCGTGGATATAGGTCAGCGCGACGGGAACGCGCTTGGCGGTGGGGATATTGACGCCTGCGATGCGGGCCAAGGGTCCGGTCCTTTTCGTTGCGGTTCCGTAGCGCCAGAACCTTTTTTCACAACCGGGGGGCCCATGCCCCCCGCGATCCGCCGCGACACCCCGCACAAGAGCGCGACGGTGACGGCGATTCCCTATCGGGACGCCGTGCCTTAGGGAGTTTCCCGGGGGGCGTCAAGGGCCGTCGATCCGGCCCGCAGCCTCCTCAGGTCTTGTCCAGAATGCCGGCGATGGCAGCGGCCACCCTGTCGACATCGGCCATGCCGTCGACCTGCCGAAGATCACCCTTTGCCCAGTAGTAGCCGACCAGCGGCGCCGTCTGCTTGTAGTATTCCTGGAGCCGGACGGTGAACACTTCCGGCGTGTCGTCCTTGCGCACCGGCTGGCCCGACGCCGCCGCCTCTTCGGCCCGCTTCACGATCCGGCCCACCAGCGCCGCATCGTCCACCACCAGTTCGATCACCGCATCCAGCCGCAGACCGCGGCGGTCGAGCAGGTCGCCCAGGGCATCGGCCTGCCGCAGGGTGCGGGGAAAGCCGTCGAAGATGAAGCTGCCGCCACGGTCGAGTTGCTCCTCGATCAGGCCGATCACGATCTCGTCGGTGACGAGCTTGCCCTCGGCCATGATCCCGGCCACGCGCTGGCCGAGTTCCGTGCCCGAGGTGCGGGCGGCGCGCAGCATGTCGCCGGTCGAAAGCTGCACCATGCCGCGCCCTTCGACCAGCCGGACGGCCTGCGTTCCCTTGCCCGCGCCCGGCGGGCCCAGCAGGATGATGTTGGCCATGCCCTGCCCCCGTCAGCGCCGCAGCGGTGTCTTGGGCGCCGTGCCCGGCTTCTTGCGGCCGCGCAGCTGCGACTTCTCGATCAGGCCCTGGTACTGGTGCGCCAGCAGGTGGCTCTGCACCTGGTTGATCGTATCCATCGTCACCGACACCACGATCAGCACCGACGTGCCGCCGAAGTAGAAGGGCACCGCAAGCTCGGCCCGCAGGAACTCGGGCAGCAGGCAGACCGCGACCAGGTAGGCCGACCCGAGGACGAGGATCCGCGTGACGACATAGTGCAGGTATTCCTCGGTCTTCTTGCCCGGCCGGATGCCCGCGATGAAGCCGTTCTGGTTCTTCAGGTTCTCGGCCACGTCCTCGACCTTGAAGGCCACGTTCTCGGTGTAGAAATAGGCGAAGAACACGATCATCAGGGCGTAGAACAGCAGGTAGAGCGGCTGCCCCGGCCCGAGATAGGCCAGCAGCGTCGACATCACCGGCCCGGTCTGGCTGCCCGAGAAGGTCGAGACCGTGACGGGAAGCAGCAGCAGCGACGAGGCGAAGATCGCCGGGATCACGCCCGAGGGGTTGACCTTGATCGGCAGGTGCGAGGTGCCGCCGTCATAGACCTTCATGCCCACCTGGCGGCGTGGGTACTGGATGGTGATCTTGCGCAGCGCGCGTTCCATGAACACCACGAAGGCGATCACCACGACGACCATCACCAGCACGCCCACGATCACCGCAGGCGAAAGGGCGCCCGACCGGCCCTGGCTGAAGAACTGCGCCAGCGCCGCCGGAACCTCGGCAACGATGCCCACGAAGATGATCAGGCTGATGCCGTTGCCGATGCCGCGGGCGGTGATCTGCTCGCCCAGCCACATCAGGAACATCGTGCCGCCGACCAGCGTGATCACGCAGGAGGCGATGAAGAACCAGCCCGGGTTGGTGACAAGCTCGCCCGCCTGCAGGCTGACGGCGATGCCATAGGCCTGGAAGGTGGCCAGCAGCACCGTGCCGTAGCGCGTGTACTGGTTCAGCTTCTTGCGGCCCTGCTCGCCTTCCTTCTTCAGCTGTTGCCAGGGGCCGTACATCGACCCCATCAGTTGCACGATGATCGAGGCGGAGATGTAGGGCATGATCCCCAGCGCGAAGATCCCCATGCGAGAGATCGCGCCGCCGGTGAACATGTTCAGCATGCCCCCGATGCCGGTCGTCAGTTCCTGCATGAACTCGCGCAGGGCCGTACCGTCGATGCCGGGCACCGGGATGAAGGTGCCGAGGCGGTAGACGATCAGAAGACCGATCGTGAAGAAGATGCGCTGCCGCAGGTCGGTGGCCTTGCCCAGAGCACTCCAGCTCAGGTTGGCCGCCATCTGTTCCGCTGCCGATGCCATGCTCGCGTGTCACTCCGAAGGGCAGAACGTGCCGGGGGCTTGAACGTGTCGCGCCGCCGAGGCGGTTTCCCCTCGGCGGCGCGCGAAAACCTGAAGTCATGTAAGCCGTCGGGCGACGGCCCACAACCCGCTTCTTCGGGCGACTACTCGGACGCCGCCGCGACCGGGGCCTTGACGGTCAGCGTGCCGCCCGCAGCCTCGACCGCCGCGACCGCTGCCGCCGAAGCGCCGGTCACCACAAGGTTGACCTTGGCGGTGATCGCGCCCTTGGCCAGAACGCGGATCCCGTCGCGCTTGCGGCTGGTCACGCCCGCGGCCACGATGGCATCCTCGTCGATGGGCTTGGACGCGTCGAGCTTGCCGGCCGCCACGAACTTCTCGAGCAGCCCAAGGTTCACGACCGCGTATTCCAGCCGGTTCGGCTTGTTGAAGCCACGCTTCGGCAGGCGGCGGTAAAGCGGCATCTGCCCGCCTTCATACCCGCCGAGTGCCACGCCCGAGCGCGATTTCTGGCCCTTGATGCCGCGGCCCGCGGTCTTTCCCTTGCCCGAACCCGGACCTCGCGCCACGCGCTTCTTCTTCTTCGCCGCGCCTTCGTTGTCGGCAAGCTCGTGCAGTTTCATGTCGCAATCTCCTTGGCCGGAAGGCCCCGGCCTGCGACCGGCGGGGGCAACGCGGCGTTTCCTGTGGGGTCCCGCGGCGCGAAGCGACCGCCGCAGGCGGGCAGACTGCCCGTGCTATCTTACCCGCGTTCC
>DAOLBY010000114.1:0-9113 GCA_035324325.1 Paracoccaceae bacterium
TGCGGTCCACGATCATCAGGAGCGAATAGAAATCGTCGTAGGTCCAGGACACGCGCACTGCCGCGGGCCGGCCCTGCCCGTCGAAGATCACCTCGAGTCCGGTGTCGATGAAGATATGCGGATGCGCCCCGGCCGGGGCCGCGGCGAACAGGGCGATTGTCAGGGCCAGTGCGCGCATGAACGCAGTCTAGCGGGCCGGAGGCGGGGCTTCCACCCCCGGGGCGGTCAGGATCACGTCAACCGGCGCCAACCGGCCGACATGGCGGTTGCCCCCGGCCTGCATCTCGTCGTGGTCGCGCGCCCGGACCACGCGCCAGCCTGCGAGGGCCACCACCAGCGGTGCAGCCCCGGCCAGCATTGCGGGGTCACTGGACCCGCCGACGCCCCTCCCCTGTCGGAGGCCCCGCCGGGGGCCGCGCCGCCCGCCCCCGCGCCGGGCGTGGTGGGGCGCTAGGGCGCGCGCGCGCGCCCTAGCCACGCGGCGAGGGGCCGGCAAGCCGGTGGTTGCCCGGCCCGATCACCTGGCGGGCACCGCCCACGATCAGCGGATCGGGGGCCTGGGCCACCTCGGGGTCCTTGCCGGGGTAGTCGAGCCCGTGCAGGAAATGCCGCATGCAGTGCAGCCGCGCGCGCTTCTTGTCGTCGGACTTGATGACCACCCAGGGCGCATCCGCCGTGTCGGTGTGGAAGAACATCGCCTCCTTGGCCTCGGTGTAGGCGTCCCAGCGGTCGAGGCTGGCCTTGTCGATCGGGCTGAGTTTCCAGCGCTTCAGCGGATCGGTCTCGCGCGCGATGAAGCGGGTGCGCTGTTCCTCGCGCGTGACCGAAAACCAGTACTTGTGCAGCCTGGTGCCCGACCGCACCAGCATCCGCTCGAACTCGGGCGCCTGACGCATGAACTCGAGGTATTCGGTGGGGCTGCAGAAGCCCATCACCCGCTCGACCCCGGCGCGATTGTACCAGGACCGGTCGTAGAACACCATTTCGCCCGCCGTCGGCAGATGCGCGATGTAGCGCTGGAAGAACCACTGGCCCTTTTCCGCGTCCGAAGGCTTGGTCAGCGCCACGATGCGGGCGTAGCGGGGGTTCAGATGCTCCATGAACCGCTTGATCGTGCCACCCTTGCCGGCGGCGTCGCGGCCCTCGAACAGGATGACGAAGCGCTGCCCGGTCTCCTGCGCCCAGATCTGCACCTTCAGGAGCTCGGCCTGAAGCCGGGCCTTCTCGGCCTCGTAGGGGGCGCGGCCCAGAAGGCGGGCATAGGGATAGCGGCCCTGTTCGAAGCTGTCGCGGATCCGCCCGGGGTCGGCTCCGGCATAGCTGCGCGGGCCGGTGTGGGGCTCCGGCGCAGCCGGCGGCGGGGCCGGGGCCGGCCTTTCGGCGGCGGGGGTGGCGGCATCGGCAGTGGGGGTGGCGGTTCCGTCCATGGCGCTGTCTCCTGTCGCGGTTTCATCCGGTCATTCCGCCCGGATGCAGGCCGTCGCCTCCGCCCGCCCTGACATGCATCAAGAATGTCACGAAACCGTCGCAACCGTGGCCCTTGCGCTACGCGCCGCCTCGCCGCAGGGTGCCGGAACAGCAGCGGAGGACCCCATGCTCACCCTTTACGGCGTCGCCCGGTCGCGCGCGACGCGGCCCCTGTGGATGCTTCACGAATGCGGGGCGGAGTTCGCCCATGTGCCGGTGATCCAGTCCTACCGGCTGGAAGACCCCGGCGCGGCGGATGCCCCCCTCAACACCGCGTCGCCGGCCTATCTGGCGATCAACCCGCTGGGGCAGGTTCCGGCGCTGGACGACGACGGGCTGGTGCTGACCGAAAGCCTGGCGATCTGCCTGCACATCGCGCGCACGCGCGGCGGCGATCTCGGCCCCCGCGACGGGCGCGAGGATGCGCTGGCCGAGAACTGGGCGCTGTTTGCCGCCACCGGGGTCGAGGCGGCGGCCATCGGCATCCTCTATACCTTCATGGACAAGCTGCAGGACACGGAGGAGGGGCAGGCGAAGATCGCCGCCGCGGTCGAGGCGCTGCAGCGCCCGCTGCGCCGGCTCGAGGCGCATCTGGCCGGCACCGACTGGATCATGGGCGGGCGCTTTACCGTGGCCGACGTGATGGTCGCCGAATGCCTGCGCTACGGCACGATCCATGCGCCGCTTCTGGTGTCCTTCCCCGCCGTCGCCGCGTGGCACACCCGCTGCCGCGAGCGCCCGGCCTATCAGAAGATGTGGGCGCAAAGGCTGGCCGAGCCGGAGTGACCTTGTAGGAATGTGCATCCTGATGTATATCGTGATGCACATTCACGCCGGAGCCTGCCGCCATGGCCACGATCCTTGCCCGCCAGACCGCCACGATCACCGAACTGCGCGAGCCGCAGAAGGTGCTCGACCGCGCGGGCGGCCAGCCGGTGGCGATCCTGAAGAACAGCCAGGTCGTGGGCTACCTCGTACCCGCCGCCCACGTCGAGGCCGCCCCAACCTCGCGTTATGCGACGGCGGAAGAGGTGGCGCAGTACCTCGAAGCCTCGCGCGAGCGGGTGCAGCCCGTGCTCGACTACCTGCGCGACAAGTGACCGGCCATGGCCTTCGTCCTTCTGTCGGCCGCGATGGTCGATGCGCTGCATGATGCGGGGATGAACCCCGGCGAACTGCCCGGCCGCGCCCGAGACAAGTCGCTGGAAGGCGCTTTGGCGAGGGTGGAGAACCGGCCGGCCTATGGGTTGATCGAAGATGTCCATGACCTAGCCGCTGCCTATTGCGTCGCGGTAGCGCAAGGGCACTGCTACAACGACGGCAACAAGCGCACCGCCTTCCGCGTGATGGATGCGGCCCTGGCCTTCAACGGCGCGCTGCAGGGCTGGAACACCGAGGAGGTCGGCCAGATCGTCATCCGCGTGGCACAGGGCCGGATGGAGGAGGCGGCGCTGGCGGCCTGGCTGCGGGGGCGGGGGTGACCCCACATCTTGCCCCCCCGCCCCGGGGGTGCCACACTCCTTGCGCCTGACCGGAGCCGCGCCCCATGCCCAACGACCTGCCCCTGACCCCCGACGCCTACGACGCCTCCTCGATCGAGGTGCTCGAGGGGCTGGAGCCGGTGCGCAAGCGACCCGGCATGTATATCGGCGGCACCGACGAGCGCGCGCTGCACCATCTGGTGGCCGAGGTTCTGGACAACGCGATGGACGAGGCGGTGGCCGGCCACGCCACCCGCATCGAGGTCGAGTTCCACGCCGACCACGGCGTGACCATCCGCGACAACGGCCGCGGCATTCCGGTCGATCCGCACCCCAAGTTCCCGGGCAAGTCGGCGCTGGAGGTCATCCTCTGCACGCTGCATTCGGGCGGCAAGTTCTCGGGCAAGGCCTATGCGACCTCGGGCGGGCTGCACGGCGTGGGCGCCTCGGTCGTCAACGCGCTCAGCGACCGGATGCGCGTGGAAGTGGCCCGCAACCGCACCCTCTGGGTGCAGGAGTTCAGCCGCGGACCGCCGCAGGGCCCCCTGCGCGAGGCCGCCCCCGCCCCGAACCGCCGCGGCACCACCGTCACCTTCCATCCAGACCCCGAGATCTTCGGCCACCAGACCCTGAAACCGCACCGCGTGATGAAGATGGCGCGGTCCAAGGCCTATCTGTTCAATGGCGTGGAGATCCGGTGGAGATCCGCCCTGCCCGACGGCGACATGCCGCAGGAAGCCGTGTTCCACTTCCCTGGCGGGCTGGCCGACTACCTGTCCGACCAGCTCGGCCCCGCCACCACCTATGCCGACCGTCCCTTCGCCGGCCGCATCGGCTTTCAGGAAAAGTTCGGCGTGCCCGGGCAGGTCGAATGGGCGATCACCTGGACGCCCGTGCGTGACGGCTTCATCCAGTCCTACTGCAACACCGTCCCCACGCCCGAGGGGGGAACGCATGAAGCCGGGTTCTGGACGGCGATCACCAAGGGCATCCGCGCCTATGGCGATCTGGTCAGGAACCGCAAGGCCGAACTGATCGCCCGTGACGACATCGCCGCCGGGGCCTGCGCGCTTCTGTCGGTCTTCATCCGCGAGCCCCAGTTCGTCGGCCAGACCAAGGACCGCCTGTCCACCGAAGAGGCCGGGCGCCTGGTCGAGGGTGCGGTGCGCGACCATTTCGACAACTGGCTGGCCAAGGACCCGAAGTCGGCCGGCGCCATCCTCGACTTCCTGGTGCTGCGGGCCGAGGAACGGCTGCGCCGCAAGGCCGAGAAGGAGACGGCGCGCAAGAGTGCGGTGAAGAAGCTGCGCCTGCCCGGCAAGCTGACCGACTGTTCGGCCAAGTCGCGCGAGGGGACCGAGCTCTTCATCGTGGAAGGCGACAGTGCCGGCGGGTCGGCCAAGGGCGCGCGCGACCGCGAGACCCAGGCGCTTCTGCCGCTCAAGGGCAAGATCCTGAACGTGCTGGGGGCGGCCTCCGCGAAGCTGCACGAGAACTCCGAGATCCGCGACATCTGCGAGGCGCTGGGGGTGCAGATGGGCACCAAGTTCCGCCTGGATGACCTGCGCTACGAGAAGATCATCATCATGACCGACGCCGACGTGGACGGCGCGCATATCGCAAGCCTGCTGATGACCTTCTTCTTCACCCAGATGCGGCCCCTGATCGACCGCGGGCACCTCTACCTCGCCTGCCCGCCGCTCTACCGGCTGACGCAGGGCGCGCGGCGCATCTATGTGGCCGACGACGCGGAAAAGGAGGAATGGCTGGCGAAGGGCCTGGGCGGCAAGGGCAAGATCGACGTGCAGAGGTTCAAGGGCCTCGGAGAGATGGACGCCAAGGACCTCAAGGACACCACCATGGACCCCCGCTCGCGCAAGCTGATCCGCGTCTCGATCGACGAGGACGAACCGGGCGAGACCGGCGACCTGGTCGAGCGGCTGATGGGCAAGAAGCCGGAGCTGCGCTTCCAGTACATCCAGGAGAACGCGCGCTTCGTCGAGGAACTGGACGTGTAGGAGGCGAACGCAGTGAAGATACGCAAGGAAGTACAGGTAGAAGCTATAGCAGATGAGGTGCTTGCGCTAACTTCGGTCGTCAGGCCTATTCTAACTGGATTGCTGTATGCGCTCAAGGCCGATGTCGTTGAAGAGGCTGGAGGTTTTGAGAATGTGAAGCTCAAGATGCTTCCTCGGCTCTATAGGCCTGGCAGCGGAGACTGCGGAATTTGCTTCGAGTATGCAGTTCACGAAGCGTTGCAGAGGCAGGATGGTCGTGTGCTTGAAAGGGTTAACGATGCTGCTCAGCTTTGCAATGTTCCTGGCAGCAATCTAAAGAGTCTTTTGTTTGGCCTGGAGAAGAATGGAGCACTGAAGTTAATTGATGCAGCAAATGAAGCTTTGAATGAAGAAAGCCTCCTTCTTTATGGGAAACGGGGAAGGCCCGCGAAGCTGAAAAGCTACATCGGGACGCTGGCAGGTGCTTTCAGAAATTCTAGAACCAGATTAGCGCTGCCAAGTTCAATTCAAGGCCTTTGGAAGGCGGATTTATTCATCGGATTCACCGATTCAGATCGTTGGGTTGCGACAACCGTGAAAATTAATCAGAATCAACTTGCTGGAGCCGAAGGACTCCGGATCGGAATTGTGCCAAACCGGCAGGGCCAAAATGATCAAGTGAGAAAAGATGACGGGAAGAACCTGGTCATTTGCCCAATAAATCATGATCACGATTTTATGCAAACATTCTATGAAGGGTGGCGCACTGTTCAAGCCTTTATTGCGTCGGACGCGAGAGTTCCAAACGAAGCAATGCTTCCAGTGCCAATCCAGCGTGAAGTTTGCCGACTCCTGCAGGAGAGAAGGGAATTCCCAGTAATTGATGTAATCGAAGCGATCGCTCCGTTTGGCCAGCGTGGCTTAATGGAAACGGAAGAAGAAGAGGTTGGAATCTTTCTTGAAAATAATCAACCGTCCTTTACCGATCTAATGATTGCCCCCAAGGGGAAGGACGTAAACTGAACACGGATTGCACGATGCGGCAATGTACTTTACTGGGAAATGTTTCTAGAACGCGAATAAGCCATATACTAAACTCTTCTCGCTGTCGGTTCGATTTCTGGGGTTGGGTTCCATCAGTACATCCAGGAGAACGCGCGCTTCGTCGAGGAACTGGACGTGTAGCGGGGGATGGGAGGCGCCTTGCGCCCGGCAGCGCGCGCAGCCGGCCGGACAGCCTTGTCCCGATGCGCCGCGGCGGACCTGCGCTACAGCTCCACCTCGCCCGGCGGTGCCGTCGGGGCGGCGGCGGGCGGGGGCGGGGCGCCGGGCTTGCGGCGGATCAGGATGTCGCCGTTCGGCATCCGCTCGGGCGCCTCGTAATGGCGCACGTCGCCCATCAGCTCGACCAGCTGGCGCAGCGCCGGACCCATGTCGCGCAGCGCGGGTTCGATCTCGCGCAGCGCACTGCCCATCTCGTCCAGCGCCGGCTCCATCTCCTTCATCAGCCCTTCGAGGAACATCCGCGCGCCGCGTTCCATCAGGCCGGGGGCTTCCTCCTGGGCAAGTGCAGGCAACGGCAGAAGCAGGGCGAGGGCAAGGGGGCGCAGCATGGGGACAGTCTGCGCCCGAACGCGCGGCAAGTCCAATCACATCGCCAGGTCCACCGTCACGGGGAAGTGGTCCGATGCCGTCAGCAGGGCCTCGCGCAATTCGGGCCGGGCGGCGATGCGCGGATCGTCGAACGGGTGCCAGATGCGCCAGTCGGGCGCCGTGGCGGCCAGGTCGGGCGAGACCATCACGAAATCCAGCAGCGCCTCGAAATACCGCGCCTGCGGCTTGAGATAGAAGCGCGCGGTGGCCGGCGCCGGCCCAAGCCTGCGGCCGAGTGCCATCGCCGCATGGGGGTCGAACAGGCGCAACCCGGGTGCGGCGTCGGTGCCCAGCACCACCTCGACCCCCGACCGGCCGAACAGCGCCTCGTATTCGTCGAGCCCCGGCCCGTCGTTGAAGTCGCCCGCCACGACCAGCGTCTCGCCCGCCGCCAGGTGTCCCTCGACCCGCCGGCGCAGCCAGACGCATTGCGCCAGCTGCTTGCGGCGGTTCTCGATCCCCAGCCGCGTCGCCTCGCCGGGGCTCCGGGCGCCATGCGGCGCCTTGGATTTCGCATGCACCCCGATCAGGCGGAAGGCCCGCCCGGCAGCCGTGGAAACGGCCAGTTCCATCGGCGGCTTCGACCAGCGCACGGGCTCGGGGATCGCGTCATTGTCCAGATCGAAGCGGAACACGCCGTCGAAGCGCGGCGCACCGCCGTGACGGGGCGCGGGTTCGCCCTTCGGGTCGTGGCGCGCCGTGATCCGGTCGGGGTCGTAAAGCAGTGCGATTTCCTGTTCCGTTTCAGACGGATAGCCGATCAGCGCCGACCGCGCCCGCAGGTCGCAGGCCGCCGCCAGCGTCTCCAGTGCCCGCACCGTGGACCGCCGGCCATTGGTGTCCGGCGCCTCGACCACCACCAGCGCATCGGGGTCCATGGCCGCAAGCACCACGCCGATCGCGGCGAGCTGGTCGCGCCGGCTGATCCCGTATCGCGCCGATGGCCCGTCATCCTCGCGCAGTCGCCCGGCATCGTCGAACAGCGCGTTCATCCATTCGACATTCCAGGTGCCCAGCCGCAGGCGCGTCTCAGGCGGCATGGCGGCCCCGGATCTCCTCCCAGGCCGCATTCACCGCGACCAGCCGGCGTTCGGCCAGACGCACCGCCTCGGGCGGCACGCCGCGGGCGGCCAGCACGTCGGGGTGGCTGTCGCGCACCGCGGCCTTCCAGGCGGCGCGCGCGGCCTCCAGCGTCGCGCCGGGGTCCACCCCCAGCACGTCATGCGGATCACGCGGCGCGCCCTCGACGAAGCGGGCGCGCAACATGCGGAAACAGGGCTCGCCCAGCCCGAAGATCGCCGCCACCTCGCGCAGGAAGGCCTCTTCGCCCGGATGCCATTCGCCGTCGGCCATGGCGATGGCGAACAGCGCTTCCAGAAGGTCGGTCAGGGTCTTGCGGTCGTCGTCGCCGAACATCGCCGCGATGCGCCGCGCCCAGGCGTCGTATCCGGCCACGTCCTGCCGCGCGAGGTTGAACACGCGCGCGGCATTGGCCTCCTCGCCCGGCGGGATCTCGAACAGGCGGCGGAACACCGCGACCTCGTCGCGCGTCACCTGCCCGTCGGCCTTGGCCATCTTGGCGCCCAGCGCGATCACCGCGATCGTGAAGGCAACCGACCGTTCGGGCGCCGCCGTTCGCGCCCCGCGCAGCCGGTCGAAGGCCACGGCCAGCCCCTCGCCCCGGCCAAGCGCGGCGACGGCCTCGGCGATGCGGGTCCAGATCGACATGCGGGCCCCCGGTTGCTGCGGCTGCATCCTAGCGCCGCGCCGCGCCGCTGTCACAGGAACTTCTGCATCAGCACCAGGTCCATCCAGCGCCCGAACTTCCAGCCGACCTCGCGCAGCCGGGCAACCTCGGCATAGCCCATGGCGGCATGGAAGGCGACGCCGGCCGGGTTTTCCGCGCTGACCCCGCCGAACATCGAATGGATACCCTCCTCCCGGGCCGCCTCCTCGGCCGCCGCCATGAGTTTCCGGCCAAGTCCCCGTCCCCGCGCCGCCGGCCCCAGCAGGATCGTATGCTCGGCGGTGCGGGCATAGCCCACGCCGCCGCGGAACTGCGACCACGTCGCAAAGCCTGCGATGGCGCCGCCGGCGCCCTCCGCCACCAGAAACCCGTTGCCCAAGGCGGCCTGCCGCGTGGCGACCATGCCCGCGACCTCCTGCGCCGTCTTTTCGACCGCGTTGAACGTCACCGCGGTGTCGCGGATCAGCGGGTTCCAGATGGCAAGGATGCCCTCCGCATCGCCCGGCCCTGCGGGGCGGATCACGCCAGCACCCGCCGGCCCGCGGGGGTGTCGATCTCGGCCGAAAGGCCGGCGGGGCCGCTGACCACCACGACGCGGCTGTTGGCCAGCGGCATCAGCGCCCGCGTCACCGGCGAGTCGCCGGAAGTGGTTCGCGCCTTCGCCGCCGCGCTCGGCATCGACCGGATCGATTGGGTGCAGACTTCGTTCGGCGCGCTGCTCACGGACTTGGAGAACGGCCGTTTCGACATCGCGGCCGCCGGCATGTT
>DAOLBY010000114.1:9123-11359 GCA_035324325.1 Paracoccaceae bacterium
GCCCACCCGACGACGAACCCGGCCGCGATCCAGCCGAAGGTGCCGACCAGCCGGCGCAGCCGCAGCCCGCGGTCGGGCAGCAGGTCCCGCGGATGCGCCGCGCCCTGCCATTCGATCAGAGCGGGAAAGGCATCGCCGAAGGGCAGCCGGCCGTCGTCGGGCACACCCATGCGCCAGCGAAGATCGCCGCGGGCAAGGTCGGTCGCCACGCCCGCCCCCGCCGGCGCGCGGGCCAGCGCAGCATCCAGATCGTCGCAGGCCGCGACCCAGTTCGTCAGCGCCGGCCGGCCCGCCCGTTCGTCCAGCCGGAACCAGCGCGGGCGTCCGGGCGGGACGGCCGCGGGGTCGGGGGCGATCACCTCCAGATAGACATCGCCGAGCGACCACAGCCGGTTGTGCGTCGCCATGGCCGCGTGTTGCCCGCCCGCCGAAGGCGCCACGCCCATCAGCGCCTCGACCGCCGCCGCGCCGGCGTCGAGATCGCGGGCCGTCACCGCCAGGTGGTCAAGCCGCCACATCGCCGCCGCCCTTGCCGCCCGCGCGGGTTACCTCGGCCGTTGCGCGCAGCGCCAGCACCAGCGACTGGAACCGCGCCGCCGCCACCTCGCCGAACAGGTCCTCGCCCATCGGCGTCAGGCGCAGTGTCAGTTCGCGCTTTTTCGGCTTCCAGTGCAGCGACCCGGCGGCCGAGGGATCGGCGGTGGCGAACATCGCGCCGAAACGCATCGCCTTTCCCAGCACCTCGGCCTCCTGCAGCTGGTCCTCGCTCAGAAGGTGGAACAGCGGCTCCAGCCGCGACCCCGAGCGCGAGTTCTTGTAGCGGTGCAGAAGCGACAGCCCGAGGAACACCCGCCCCGGATGGTCGAGCCCGCCCAGGTTTGCCCGCGTGGCGTTGTCGAAGCAGACCTCGGCGCGGTAGTCGGGATGCGCGCGCCAGGTCGTGTCGTGCAGCAGGCAGGCCGCCTTGATCAGGCGCAGCCGTTCGGGCGCCGCCCCGTTGAACAGCGGCAGCAGGAACTCGTAGAGCTTCTTGCCGAAGCCCGGCATCCGCGCCGATGTCTGCTCGGCCACCCGCGCCGCCTCGATCAGCGGGTCGCGGGCGCGCAGGCGTTCGGGCATCTGTTCGAACAGCAGCCCCTCGCGGATGCCGTAGGAGGACACGTCGATCTCGCGCGGGCGGAAGATCCGGATCAGTTCGCGCAGCACCTCGGTCGCCAGCGGCACCAGTTCCATCCGTTCGGCCCCGGTCCCGGTGCGGGCACGCAGCAGCGTCAGGTCCGAGGACGCGATCCAGTCGAGTGTTTCCAGAAGCGACCGCGGCGCCATGCGGTATTCGTGCAGCACCGTCAGCGGATAGCCGCGGCGTTCCATGTCAAGTCGCGCGATCACGCGCCAGCTGCCACCGACCAGATAGATGCGGTCGCCGTCCGGGCGCAGTTCGGCCTTCAGCCCGTCGATGATGCGGCGGATATGTTCGCGACGCTTGGCCTGCCCACCCTCGACCATCTGCAGCCGGAACGGGCCAAGCTGCGAGGTGGCGCGCCGGCCCACGCGACCATCGCCGATGCGCGCCAGTTCCATCGAGTTGCCGCCGATGTCGCAGACGATGCCGCGCGCATCGGGCCAGCCCAGCAGGACGCCCTGCGCCGACAGCCGCGCCTCCTCGTCGCCGGTGATGACCCAGAGCTTCAGCCCCGTCGCGGCCTCGACCTGCGCCTGGAACTCCGGCCCGTCCTCGGCCTCGCGCACCGCCGCGGTCGCCACGCAGGTCAGGGGGCTGACCTCCATCTCGCGGGCCAGCACCGCGAAACGGCGCAGCGCCATCAGCGCGCGCTCGCGCCCGCGGGGGTTCAGTCGCCCGGTCTGCGCCAGTCCCTGGCCGAGCCCCGCCATGATCTTCTCGTTGTAGAAATAGGCCGGGCTGCGTGCCGCGCCGTCGAACACCACCATGCGGACCGAGTTCGACCCCACGTCAACCACGCCCACCCGGCTCAGGGCGCGGGCCGAGGGGTCGTCGAACAGCGGCCGGCCGAAGGGGCCGTGATCCTCACCCAGCCCGGTGTCGTCGCCGTCGTCCATGCGTCCCCCGCTGTCGTCCGCGGCGGGACCATGCCGCCGCGCTCTGCCCCGGTCAACGCCCCAATCGCCTTTCAGCGCGGCGCCCGTTTCCCGGGAGGCGGCGAAACGGGGGGCCGTACCCCGGTGCGCGGTCGCCTATTCCGCCGCTGCCGCCTCG
>DAOLBY010000115.1:0-8481 GCA_035324325.1 Paracoccaceae bacterium
AACGGGTTTTCCGAGTCGGGGCTGGCTGCGCGGCTGGCGGGGCGGCGCACGCCGGTCAAGGCCGCGCTGCTGGACCAGACCGTGGTGGCGGGACTGGGCAACATCTACGTCGCCGAGGCGCTGTTCCGCGCCGGCATCTCGCCGCGCCGGCTGGCCGGCAATCTCGGCCCCCGGCGCATTTCCCGGCTGGTGCCCGCCATCCGCGACGTGCTGGCCGAGGCGATCGCTGCGGGCGGGTCGTCCTTGCGCGACTACCGGCAGGCCGATGGGGAACTGGGCTACTTCCAGCATGCTTTCCGCGTCTACGGACGCGAGGGACAGCCCTGCGCGACACCCGGCTGCGGCGGCGCGGTGGCGCGGATCGTCCAGTCGGGGCGGTCGTCCTTCTACTGCCCGCGCTGCCAGAGGTGACTTGATCCTGTCGCGCGGGGTGCTAGGAGTCCCCCTCACGCCGATGTGACGGGGACAATCGCCATGGCCTACGAGACGATCATCGTCGAGATCGAGGACTACGTTGCCCTGATCCGCCTGAACCGGCCCGACGCGCTGAACGCGCTGAATGCCAGGCTGCTGACCGAACTTGTCCATGCGCTCGAGGCGGCGGACCACAACGACAAGGTGCGCTGCATCGTCATCACCGGGTCGGAAAAGGCCTTCGCCGCCGGCGCCGACATCAAGGAGATGGCGGGCCTCGATTTCGTCGCCACCTTCGGGGGCGACCGTTTCGGGCCCGAGCACGAGGCGATCTTGCGCATCCGCAAGCCGATGATCGCCGCCGTGGCGGGCTACGCGCTGGGGGGCGGATGCGAGCTGGCCATGCTGTGCGACTTCATCATCGCGGCCGATACGGCCAAGTTCGGCCAGCCCGAAATCAACCTGGGCGTGGTGGCGGGGCTGGGCGGCACCCAGCGGCTGACGCGATTCGTCGGCAAGTCGAAGTCGATGGCCATGCACCTGACGGGCCGCAACATGGACGCGGCCGAGGCGGAACGCTGCGGGTTGGTCAGCCGCGTGGTGCCCGCCAAGAACCTGATCGAGGAGGCCCGCAAGGCCGCCATGAAGATCGCCGAGAAGTCGGCGCTGACGGTCATGGCCGTGAAGGAGGCCGTGAACCGCGCGCAGGAAACCACGCTGCGCGAGGGCCTGCTGTTCGAACGGCGACTGTTCCATGCGCTGTTTGCCACCGAAGACCAGACCGAAGGGATGGCGGCCTTCCTGGAAAAGCGCTCGCCCCAGTTCCGCGACCGCTGACGGCCCGGCCCCGTCCCGGCGGATTCCCTGTTTCCTTTCACGCGCGTCTGGTGTATCGCCCCGCCGCACATGCGCGTGGGCCCGCTTAAGGCATGAATCGCACCTGCCCCTCGGAAACGGGGCCGCCGGTGCCGGGTCTTTCGTGCGACGAACCGAAACCGAAAGACCGCAAGGACCACAAACCTCGATGGCCAATACCGAACAGTCCAAGAAACGTGCCCGCCAGTCCGAGGCACGCTATGCCGTGAACAAGGCGCGCCGGTCGCGCATCCGCACCTTCCTCCGCAAGGTCGAGGAGGCGATTGCTTCCGGCGATCCGGCGGCGGCGGAAACCGCCCTGCGTGCGGCCCAGCCGGAACTGGCGCGCGGTGTCAGCAAGGGTGTGCTGCACAAGAATACCGTGGCGCGGAAGATGTCGCGCCTGTCGTCGCGCGTGAAGGCCGTCGCCGCCCCCGCCGCCGAAGGCTGAAGGCCCGATAGGGGCATCCATTCTGCAAGGGGGCGCGCCGGTCGGGCGCGCCCCTTTCGCATTCCGCACCGTCGCGGCGCCGTCGTTCGTTGCCCGTTTGCACAGGGCGCGGGATTCGATCCTGTCACGTGCCTGTCAACCGCGAAGTTCGGTTGCGGACGCGCGCGGGGGGTTGTTAGCGTCATCGGGCGATTCACGTCGTCTTGGGGGATGGATACAGGCGCACCAGGGTTCCGAACGGCTTGCTGCCGCTGCTGGTTCGGAGAATAAACCCGGTCGCCCAATGCCTTAGGGTCTGCGCCGCTACCGCGCGCACATGATGGTCAGATTCGGCAAGCCCCGCCGTGGCGTTGGGCGCATCGTGTGTTTGCCAATGCTTGCGGGCCTTTGGTGCCTTTCCGTCCGGTCTGGCGGGTCGTCGTTTCGGGGGTCGACCGGCATCTCCCGTACGCAGGACAAAACCGGTGTGACGCAGGACAGGTGGGCGGGAATGACGAACGAGTCGTGGTTGCGTTTGCGCGAGGGGCTCAAGACCCGGGTCGGCCGCGAGAACTTCTCGCACTGGATCGAGCCGTTGCAGCTTCTGGGCCGCGACGAGGGCGTGGTTCGCTTCGAGGTTCCGACGACGTTCTTCGGCGATTGGGTGTCGCGCCACTTCGCCGACCACATCCGCAGCCACCTTGCCGAATCGGGCGAAGAGGTCGACCGGCTGGAGTTCACGCCGGCCACCAGGGCCAACGGCGCCACGACAGGCCTTGCGGCCTCTGCCATGGCGCGGCCTGCGGCCTCCGCCCCGAAATCGGCACGGGCGCGCGCCGTGAATGACGCCGACCTTCCGGCGGCCCCGCTCGATCCACGCTTCACTTTCGACACCTTTGTGGTGGGCAAGCCGAACGAACTGGCCCATGCAGCCGCCCGCCGGGTGGCCGAGGGCGGCAAGGTCACCTTCAACCCGCTGTTCCTCTATGGCGGTGTCGGCCTCGGCAAGACGCACCTGATGCATGCCATCGCCCAGGGGACAAAGGCCCGCCACCCCGACCGCCGCGTGCTCTACCTGTCGGCCGAGATCTTCATGTACCGCTTCGTGCAGGCGCTGCGCGACAAGTCGATCATGGACTTCAAGCAGCTGTTCCGGTCGGTCGATGTCCTGCTGGTCGATGACGTGCAGTTCATCGCCGGCAAGGAAAGCACGCAGGAAGAGTTCTTCCACACGTTCAACTTCCTGATCGACCAGCGCAAGCAGATCGTCATCTCGGGCGACCGAGCGCCGGGAGAGATCAAGGACATGGAGGATCGCATCCGCTCGCGCCTGCAATGCGGGCTGGTGGTCGACCTGCACCCGACCGACTACGAATTGCGGCTTGGTATCCTTCAGACCAAGGCCGACCTCTACCGGCGCGACTATCCTGGCCTGCGCATCGCTGCCGGCGTTCTCGAATTCATCGCGCACCGCATCTCGACCAACGTCCGGGTGCTGGAGGGCGCGCTGAATCGCCTGTTCGCCTTCGCCAGCCTGGTCGGGCGCGAGATCACGCTCGACCTGACGCAGGACTGTCTGGCCGACATCCTGCGCGCCAGCGACCGCAAGGTGACGATCGACGAGATCCAGCGCCGCGTGGCGGAGCACTACAACGTGCGCCTGTCCGACCTGATCGGGCCGAAGCGCCTGCGCACCATCGCCCGGCCGCGCCAGGTGGCGATGTATCTGTCGAAACAGCTGACCACCCGATCGCTGCCCGAGATCGGCCGCCGTTTCGGCGGGCGCGCCCACACCACGATCATGCATGGCGTCAGGAAGATCGAGGACCTGATGGCGACCGACAGCCAGTTGGCCGACGACCTGCAACTCCTGCGCCGGCTGCTTCAGGCATAGAGGGCGCCGGGGTGCGCCCCCCCTTGCCTGCCATGGCAAAAACGGTAACGTCTGCGTCCCCGGGGCTGCCCCGGGGTGCGCAAGGGGACAGGCGATGAAGATCAGCATCGAGCGCGCGGCGCTCCTCCGGGCCGTCGGTCAGGCGCAATCCGTGGTCGAGCGGCGCAACACCATTCCGATCCTGTCCAACGTGCTGATCGAGGCCGAGGGGGCGCAGGCGAGTTTCCGCGCCACCGACCTCGACATCGAGATCCTGGACCGCGCCCCGGCCGTGGTGGAACGGCCTGGCGCCACGACCGTCTCGGCCGTGATGCTGCACGAGATCGTGCGCAAGCTGCCCGACGGGGCGCTGGTGGCGCTGTCGGTCGATCCGGCGACGCAGCGGCTGACGGTGGCGGCGGGGCGGTCCACCTTTTCGCTCGCGACCCTGCCGCGCGAGGACTTTCCGGTCATGGCTTCGGCCGAATACGCCTCGAACTTCGCCGCCCCCGCGCCGGTGCTGCGGCGACTGTTCGACAAGGCGAAATTCGCCATATCGACCGAAGAGACGCGCTATTACCTCAACGGCGTCTACATGCATACCGCGCAGGGCGAGGGCGGGCGCGTGCTGCGCTGCGTGGCCACCGACGGGCACCGGCTGGCGCGCATCGATGCGCCGCTGCCCGAGGGGGCCGGGGACATGCCGGGCGTCATCGTGCCGCGCAAGACGGTGGGCGAATTGCGCAAGCTGCTCGACGACGACGAGGCGACCATTGCCGTGTCGGTCAGCGAGACGAAGGTGCGCTTTGCCACGCCGATGGTCACGCTGACCTCGAAGGTGATCGACGGCACCTTCCCCGACTATTCCCGCGTCATCCCCATCGGCAACTCGCGCCGGCTGGAAGTGGATGCGACCGACTTCGCCAAGGCGGTGGACCGCGTGGCCACAGTATCCTCGGAGCGGTCGCGGGCCGTCAAGCTGAGCCTCGAGGAGGACCGGCTGGTGCTGTCGGTCAACGCCCCCGACAGCGGTGCGGCCGAGGAGGAACTGGCCGTCGCCTATGGTGACGAGCGGCTGGAGATCGGGTTCAACGCGAAATACCTGCTGGAGATCGCAAGCCAGGTGGACCGCGAGAACGCGGTGTTCCTGTTCAATTCCTCCGGCGATCCGACGCTGATGCGCGAGGGCAACGACACCTCGGCGCTCTATGTCGTGATGCCGATGCGCGTGTGACCGGCGGCGGCGGGGGGTTTCACACCCCCCGCACCCCCCGTGGGATATTTGGGCCATCAGGAAAGGGGCGGACGGTGCCGGGCTTTGCGGTGACGGCGCTGGTGCTGGCGCATTTCCGCAGCCACCGGGCGCTGCGGCTGGCCTTCGACGGGCGGCCGGTGGCGATCTTCGGGCCGAACGGGGCGGGCAAGACGAACCTGCTCGAGGCGCTGTCGATGCTGTCGCCGGGGCGCGGCCTGCGGCGGGCCGAGGCGGCGGACCTCGCGCAGCGCCCCGGGGGCCCGGGCTGGCGGGTGGGGGCCGAGGTGACAGGGCCCGCGGGGGCGCACGAGATCGACACGCGGGCCGAGGCGGGGGGCGCGCGCGAGGTGCGCATCGACGGAAAGGCCGCGACGCAGGCGGCGCTGGGGCGGGTGATGCGGATGGTCTGGCTGACCCCGGCGATGGACCGGCTGTGGCTGGAGGGGGCCGACGGGCGGCGGCGGTTCCTCGACCGCGTGGCGCTGTCCTTCGACCCCGATCACGCCGAGGCCGCGCTGGCCTACGAGCGCGCGATGCGCGAGCGCAACCGGCTTCTGCGCGAGGAGGTCACGGACCCGCGCTGGCATGGGGCGCTCGAGGCGCAGATGGCGGCGGCGGGGGCGGCGCTGGCACGGGGCCGGCGCAGTGCCGTCGCCCGGCTGATGGAGGCGCAGGAGGGGGCGGGCAGCGCCTTTCCCCGCGCCGAGCTGACGCTTGCGGGCGAGGAGGCGGGGCCCGAGGACGCGGGCGCGCTGGCCGATGCGCTGGCCGCGGGGCGGCGGCGCGATCTGGCCGCGGGGCGCACGCTGGTGGGGCCGCACCGTGCCGATCTCGAGGCGCGCTATGCCTCGAAGGGGATGGCTGCCGCGCAGTGTTCCACCGGCGAGCAGAAGGCGCTGCTGATCAGCCTGTGCCTTGCCAATGCGCGGGCGCTGGCGGGGGCGGCGGGCGGGCCGCCGGGGATCCTGCTCGACGAGGTGGCGGCGCATCTGGGCCCGGGGCGGCGCGGGGCGCTTTATGACGAGGTGGTGGGCCTTGGCGCGCAGGCGGTGATGACCGGGACGGAGGCCGCGCTGTTCGAGGCGCTGGGCGAGCGGGGGCAGAGGTTCGCGGTGGCGGAGGACGGCGGCGAAAGCCGCGTGGTGGCGGCATGACGGTGACGGTGGATCAGCTTGGCCTTTACGCGCTGGCGATGGCCGGGCTCTGGGCAGTGCCGGGGCCGGTCTGGGTGGCGCTGACGGCGCGGGCGCTGTCGGGGGGCATGGCGGGGGCCTGGCCGCTGGCCGTGGGCGTGGCGCTGGGCGATCTGATCTGGCCGCTCTGCGCGATCCTGGGCCTCGCCTGGGTGCTGTCGGTCTATGGCGACCTGCTGGGCGTTCTGCGCTGGGTGGCGGCGGCGGTGTTCATCCTGATGGGCTGGCTGCTGATCCGGGCGCCGGCCCGCCCGCCCGGGGCCGACAGCCGGCTGACGCGCCCCGGGGTCTGGGCCGGGTTTTCGGTGGGGGTGGCGGCGGTGATCGGCAACCCCAAGGCGATCCTGTTCTACATGGGCTTCCTGCCCGGCTTCTTCGACCTGTCGCGCGTGACGGCCGCCGACATCGCGGCGATCCTGGCCGTTTCGGCCGTGGTGCCGATGATCGGCAACCTGGGGCTTGCGCTGTTTCTCGACCGGGCGCGGCGGCTTCTGTCGAGCCCGGCGGCGGTGCGGCGGATGAACCTCGGGTCGGGGGTGCTGCTGGTGCTGGTGGGGGTGGTGATCCCCTTCACCTGACGACGCGCTGCGGTCCGGTTCGAAAGTAGCTGACGTCGTTGGTGAAGGTCGTGTCCGGCACGAGGCGGATCAGGCGGCCGTCCGGGTCGTCGATGCGCGCCACAGTCTCGATGAACCACTTGTTCCACCCGGCTTCGGGGCCCAGATAGCGGGCCAGCAGGCGGCGGAACCGGGCCGAGTCCATCGGTTCCACGCTGGCCCGCCCCCGCATTCCGAGATGGCGAAGGACACCGGCGGCCGGGTCGAATTCCACGATCTCGACCGCACTGCGGGGGTCGCCTGTCAGTCGACGTACGGTGCTTCCGGCGGCATCGCCCAGCATCCAGAGCGCGTCATCTTCCCAGATGAACCAGACGGGCGCGTTTCGGGGGGCGCCGTCGCCCTCGACCGTCGCAAGGTTGGCCATCAGCGGCAGCGAGAGCAGGCTCTGGGGATCGAAGGCTTCGGCCATGCGGCAGGGTAGTCAGCGCCCTTGACCATGGCAAGGCGGCTGGCGGTCATGCGGAAATGGCCCCGGGCTGACACCAAATCTTGTGCCCTGCCCGTGACATTCCCGTGCCCCCCCGCTATACGGAGGGGGCACAGCCGAAGGTGTCCCACGCATGGCCGAACCCGCCCGCAAGCCCGACGACTACGGGGCCGATTCCATCAAGGTTCTCAAGGGCCTGGAGGCGGTTCGCAAGCGTCCCGGGATGTACATCGGCGACACCGACGACGGGTCGGGCCTGCACCACATGGTCTATGAGGTGGTGGACAACGGCATCGACGAGGCGTTGGCGGGCCATGCGACCGAGGTGACGGTGGCGATCCATGCCGACGGGTCGGTTTCGGTGCGCGACAACGGCCGCGGCATCCCGATCGACATCCATGCCGAGGAGGGCGTCAGCGCGGCCGAGGTCATCATGACCCAGCTGCATGCGGGCGGAAAGTTCGACAACACGGCCGAGGGCGGCAATGCCTACAAGGTCTCGGGCGGGTTGCACGGCGTCGGCGTCAGCGTCGTCAACGCGCTGTCGGAATGGCTGGAGCTGACCGTCTGGCGCAACGACATCGAATACCGCGCGCGGTTCGAGGACGGGGACTGCGTGACGCATGTGCACCCCGTGGGCCCCGCCCCGGGGCGGCGCGGGACCGAGGTGCGGTTCCTAGCCTCGGCCAAGACGAACCGGGCCGACGGCACCTTCTCGAACCTCGACTACAGCTTCAAGACGCTGGAGACGCGGCTGCGGGAGCTTGCGTTCCTCAACTCGGGCGTGCGCATCCGGCTGACCGACGAACGCCATGCCGAGCTGCAGGAGACCGACCTGTTCTACGAGGGCGGCGTGCGCGAGTTCGTGCGCTACCTCGACCGCTCGAAGCAGCCGGTGATGCCGGAACCGATCTACATGACCGGAGACCGCGGCGGCATCGGTGTCGAGGTCGCGATGTGGTGGAACGACAGCTACCACGAGACGGTGCTGCCCTTCACCAACAACATCCCCCAGCGCGACGGCGGCACCCACCTTGCGGGGTTCCGCGGCGCGCTGACGCGGGTGATCCAGGCCTATGCGCAATCCTCGGGCATCACCAAGCGCGAGAAGGTGGATTTCACCGGCGACGACGCGCGCGAGGGGCTGACCTGCGTGCTGTCGGTCAAGGTGCCCGACCCGAAGTTTTCCAGCCAGACCAAGGACAAGCTCGTGTCCTCCGAGGTGCGGCCGGCGGTCGAGGGGCTGGTGGGCGAGAAGCTGGCCGAGTGGTTCGAGGAAAACCCCGCCGCCGCGCGCCAGATCGTCGGCAAGATCATCGAGGCGGCGCTCGCGCGCGAGGCGGCGCGCAAGGCCCGCGAACTGACGCGGCGCAAGACGGCGCTGGATGTGGCCAGCCTGCCCGGCAAGCTGGCC
>DAOLBY010000115.1:8491-11328 GCA_035324325.1 Paracoccaceae bacterium
CCCCGCCAAGTCCGAGCTGTTCCTGGTCGAGGGCGACAGCGCCGGCGGGTCGGCCAAGCAGGGACGAAGCCGCCAGAACCAGGCCGTGCTGCCGCTGCGCGGCAAGATCCTGAACGTGGAGCGCGCGCGCTTCGACCGGATGCTGAGCAGCCAGGAGATCGGCACGCTGATCACCGCTCTGGGAACCGGGATCGGGCGGGACGAGTTCAACCTGTCGAAACTGCGCTACCACAAGGTCGTCATCATGACCGACGCCGACGTGGATGGCGCGCATATCCGCACGCTGCTGCTCACGTTCTTCTTCCGCCAGATGCCGGATCTGATCGAGCATGGGCACCTGTTCATCGCGCAGCCGCCGCTGTTCAAGGTCGCGCGCGGCAAGTCCGAGGTCTACCTGAAGGACCAGCCCGCGCTGGACGATTACCTGGTCGAGCAGGGGCTGGAGGGCGCGCGGCTGCGCCTGAGCTCGGGCGAGGAGATCGCGGGGGCGGATCTGGCCCGCGTGGTGGCCGAGGCGCGCAGCTTCCGCCGGGTGCTGGAGGCGTTTCCGACGCATTACCCGCGCCCGATCCTGGAACAGGCGGCGCTGGCCGGCGCCTTCGAGGCGGGGCGCGCCGATGCCGATCTGGCCGCGGTGGCTCAGGCGGTGGCGGTGCGGCTCGACCTCGTGGCGGTGGAATACGAACGCGGCTGGCAGGGGCGCATCACGCAGGACCACGGCATCCGGCTGACGCGGCTGGTGCGCGGGGTCGAGGAGGTGCGCACGCTCGACGGGCCGGTGATGCGCTCGGCCGAGGCGCGCAGCCTCGCCCGCATCGCCGCCCAGACGGCCGAGACCTATGCCGGCCCCGCCACGCTGATGCGCCGCGACCGGGGCGTGGCGGTGCACGGGCCGTCCGACCTTCTGGCGGCGATCCTTGCCGAGGGCGAAAAGGGGCTGACGCTGCAACGCTACAAGGGTCTGGGCGAGATGAATGCCGAGCAGCTGTGGGAAACCACGCTCGACCCCGAGGCGCGGACGCTCTTGCAGGTGAAGGTCGAGGACCTGGCCGAGGCCGACGACATCTTCACCAAGCTGATGGGCGACGTGGTGGAACCGCGGCGCGAGTTCATCCAGGCCAATGCGCTGAACGTCGAGAACCTGGATTTCTGAGGGCGGCGGGCCGGCGGGCTGCCTGCCCACCCCGCGGGTGCTTCTGCCAAGATGAAACGGAGGCGGGATCAGCCCCGCGGGGCGAAGGCTGTCCAGCCGGCGTGCCAGCGGGTGGCGGTGGTGATGAGGCAGAGGGCTGCAAAGCCCCAGGCAAGGGGGGCGAAGGCGTCGGGGAACAGGCAGATTGCTGCGAAGAAGGCGATGGTCTCTGTCCCCTCGGTCAGCCCGCCGAGGAAGTGAAGGCCCTTGCTCGGGAAGGCCGTGGCGCGCAGTCCGCGCCGTTCGGCCATCACCGCGAAGGCCAGGAAGGACGAGCCGGTACCGACGAAGGCCGTGACCAGCGCGGCAGCGGCCAGCGCATTGGCGCCGGGGTCGGACAGCGCGAAGCCCAGCGGCACCAGCGCGTAGAACAGGAAGTCGAGTGCGATGTCGAGAAAGGCGCCGCGGTCGGTGGGGCCGGTCAGGCGGGCCACCGCGCCATCCAGCCCGTCGGCCAGCCGGTTCGAGAGGATCAGCACCAGCGCCAGCCCGTACCAGCCTGCGGCCAGCGCCGGCACCGCCAGCACGCCCAGAGCAAAACCCGCCAGCGTCACCTGGTCGGCCGTCACGCCGCGTGCGGCCAGCGCCCGCGCCGGGTCGTCGAGCAGGCGGGCGACAAGGGGTTGCAGCGCCGCGTCGATCACGCCGGGCCCGCGATCTCGGACTGGTGTTCGCCCAGTTTCGGTGCCGGACGGTCCAGCGCCAGCGGCGCCTCCGAGAAGGTGACGGGCGTGCGGATGCCGGGGATGCCGCCCGGCTCGATCCGCATGCCGCGGGCGATCACCTGGGGGTCGGCGAAGGCCTCGGCGATGTCGTTGATGCCGCCGGCGGGGACGCCGTTCGCCTCGCAGGCCGCCAGCAGCGCGGCCCTGGTGAAGCCGCGCGTCGCCGCGTTCAGCCGTTCGGTCATGGCGATGCGGTTGGCCACGCGGTCGGGGTTGGTGGCGAAGGCGGGGTCGTCGGCCATGCCGGGAATGCCGAGCAGGGCACAGAGGTGGTGGAACTGGCCGTCGTTGCCGACCGCGATGATGATCCAGCCGTCGGCGCAGTCGAACACCGCATAGGGGGCGAGGTTGGGGTGGGCGTTGCCCATCTTCAGCGGCGGCGTGCCGGTCACGAGGTAGTTCATGCCCTGGTTCGCCAGGATGCCGGTCGCCACGTCCATCAGCGCCATGTCGATGTGCTGGCCAAGGCCGGTCGTCTGGCGCCGGTGCAGCGCGGCCAGGATCGCGGTCGTCGCATAGACGCCCGTGAACAGGTCCACCACCGCCACGCCCACCTTCTGCGGCTGGCCCTCGGTGGCGCCGGTGATGCTCATCAGACCGGCCATTCCCTGGATGATCAGGTCATAGCCCGCGCGGGGCGCATAGGGGCCGGTATGGCCGAAGCCGGTGATCGAGCAGTAGATCAGCCGCGGGTTCAATTCCCGCAGGCTGTCCCAGTCGAGCCCGTATTTCGCAAGCCCGCCGAACTTGAAGTTCTCGATCAGCACGTCGCTGTCGGCCGCCAGCCTGCGCACCAGCGCGCGCCCCTCCTCGGTGCGGAAATCGGCGGTGACGGACCGCTTGCCACGGTTGGTGGCGTGGAAATAGGCCGCCGAACGGTCGTCCTCGCGCTCGACGAAGGGGGGACCCCAGTGGCGGGT
>DAOLBY010000277.1:0-750 GCA_035324325.1 Paracoccaceae bacterium
GGGGGGGGGCGCGGGGCGCGCCCCCAACCCCCGGCGCGAGAGAGGGGGCCGCCGCGCACCCCGCCCGCGCCGCGGAAGGCGGCCGAGGCGCGGGCGGCGGCCAGCGCCATGAGCGGGGCGCGCAGGCTCGCGATGCCGAGCGCGGCGGCCGCGGCCACCATCGCCTCGGTCGCCGCGGGGGGCACCTGCACCGCGGGCAGGCGCGCGCGCGCCTCGGCCAGCCGCGCCGGATCCAGCCGGATGTCGCGTGTCTCGGCCCAGGACAGGCCGTCGAGGTCGATGAACAGGCCCAGCCGTTCGGTCAGCGCCGCGGGCGGCGCTTCCTCGGCCTCGGCGCCCTCGTCCAGCGCCACGGCCCAGCCGCCGGCATCGAGGAACCGCCCCAGCCGCGCCGCCAGCCCGGCCGGCGCGCGTTCGGCCATGGCCAGCACGACCGTCGGCCGGCCCGCCAGCAGGCCCTTGCTGCGCACCGCCCGGCCCGCACCCAGCGATGCGGCCAGGTCGATCCCGCCATACAGCGCCTCGTCGGTCGAATGGGGCGCGATGCGTGCCACCGGCACGGGCAGGGCGGCCAGCGCGGAAGTCACCCGGTCGCGTATCGCCCCCGCCCGGGCGCGCAGCCACAGGCCGGAAAGGCCTGCGGGATCGACGGCCAACAGCGTCAGCGCGGTCTCGACCCGCATCCAGGGAGGGAGGAGGCCGCGGGGCTGGGTCATGGTGCCGAGGCGGGCAGGATCTCATCCAGCAGAC
>DAOLBY010000277.1:760-2025 GCA_035324325.1 Paracoccaceae bacterium
GAAGGCGCGACGGCCCGAAGATGCGCCCGCCCTACCGCCGCCGCCCCCTCGAAGGCCGCCAGCGCCCGCGCCGCCCGAAGGAGCGTCAGCTCCCCGCGCAACCCGTCCGATCCCAGCGCGATGCACAGGCCTGCGCAATCCTCCAGCGTGCCGTCGGGCGTGTCCAGCGCCGCCAGCCCCTCGCGCGCCGCCAGGATGCGCCGGCGCAATGCAGCCTCCTTGCCCTTCCAGGCGCGCAGGAAGGTGTCGCGGTCGCGGTCATAGGCGTCGCGGCGGCGGATCACCTCGACCCGTGTTGCCACGTCGCGCGGCGATGCGACCTCGACCGAGAGGCCGAAACGGTCGAGAAGCTGCGGGCGCAACTCGCCCTCCTCGGGGTTGCCCGAACCCACCAGGACAAAGCGCGCCGGGTGGCGGATCGACAGGCCCTCGCGTTCGACCAGGTTCTCGCCCGACTGCGCCACGTCCAGCAGCAGGTCGACGATGTGATCCTCAAGCAGGTTGACCTCGTCGATATAGAGGTATCCGCGGTTGGCGCGGGCCAGGAGGCCAGGCTCGAAGGCCTTTTCCCCGCGCGTCAGCGCCCGTTCGATGTCAAGCGCGCCGACGACGCGATCCTCGGTCACGCCGAGCGGCAGGTCGATCACCGGGGTCGGCCGCGTCACCATGCGGCCGGTGGCGCCTTCGGCCCAGGCGGGCACATCCTCAGGCCGGGCCGAGTTCACCGGGCAGCCCTCGACCGCGCGGATCGGGGGCAACAGGGCGGCCAGTGCCCGCACGGCGGTCGATTTCCCCGTGCCGCGGTCGCCGAACACCAGGACGCCGCCGATGGCGGGGTCGATCGCGGTCAGCACCATGGCCTGCTTCATCTCCTCCTGCCCGACGATGGCGGTGAAGGGGAAGGGCAGGGCGGACCCCGTCAGGGCGGCGGGCGGGGGGGTGTGGCGCGTCATGCGGCAAGGTCCTGTCGGATGGGGTCGGCGGGATGGGGCAGGGCAGGGGGCGGGTCGGGCAGGCGGGCCAGCGGGTCGGCACCCCCCCAGGAGCCCGCAGCCCCGAGGGTGCGGGAGCGGGCGTAAAGCTCTTCGGCGAACCAGCCGCCTTCGCGCACGGCACGGATAGCCCGGCCGTGCGGGCCGTCGCCGCGGGCGAAGGCGGCCATGGCGGCGGCGTCGGGCCAGACCGAGAAGGTCACCTGATGCAGCATCGGCACCTCGCCGAGGCCGATCTTGAAGGCCACGTTCGGGTCGGCGCCGATCACGGCC
>DAOLBY010000116.1:0-11278 GCA_035324325.1 Paracoccaceae bacterium
GGATGCAGCACCATCCCGCGGAACCGGCGGTCGGCGGGAGAATGCTGGGCCGGCACCCGGCGGCGTCCCTCTGGCAGCAGGGTCAGGGCGCCCCCGGAAAGCGACCAGCAGCCCCGGCCGTACTGGTCGATCGCGCCGTAGGCGAGGCCGAACTCGAAGCTGCCGTCCGGGCGCAGGATCAGCTCCGCACCGACCTCGCGTTCCCCCTCCAGGACGTAGAGTCCCGCAAGGCGCGGGTCGCCCGCGGTGCAGGCCGCCATGCCCTGCCCGGCGGTCGCCATCGCCGCGACCAGCACTGCGATGGACAGTGCCGCCGTCATGCCGACGCCGGGGCCGCCGCCGGGGCCGGCCTGTGTTCGCGCACCGGCAGGTGGACGATGGCCGAGAAGGCGCCCCCCCCCACGCCGATCCACCAGACCAGCGTGTAGTCGCCGGATATGTCGTGCATCTTCCCGCCCAGCCAGACACCGAGGAAGCTGCCGACCTGGTGGCTGAAGAACACGAGGCCGTAAAGCGTGCCCATGTAGCGCAGACCCCAGATATGGGCGACAAGGCCGGAGGTCAGCGGCACCGTGGCCAGCCAGAGCGAACCCATCGCGGCCGAGAAGAGCAGCACCGTGGCGGGGGTCATCGGCGCCAGGATGAAGGCGGCAAAGATCACCGTGCGGGCAGCGTAGATGCCCGCCAGCAGATATTTCTTGGTATAGTTCTTGCCCAGCCAGCCGGCCAGCAGCGTGCCGCCGATATTGGCCATGCCGATCACCGCGATGGACATGGCGCCGACGGCCGAGGTCGTGGTGACGCCGATGGCGGCGAGCATCCCGCCCGGATCGGGCACTGCGCAGGCCTCGGTGATGAAGGCGGGGAAATGCGCGGTGATGAAGCCGAGCTGGTAGCCGCAGGAGAAGAAGCCGACGAAGATCAGCGTATAGGACGGGTCGCGCAGCGCCCGGCCCAGCACCTGGCCGAGCGACTCCTCCAGTTCCGCGCGGCTGGCCTGCGCCGTGCCGCGCAGGAATGGCAGCAGCAGGAGCGAGCCAAGAATGACCGCGGCGAACACGAGAAACACCGACTGCCAGGGCATGAAGCCCATCAGGACCTCGGCCGCCGGCGCCCCGATGATCTGTCCGGCGGAGCCGATGGCCGAGGCGATCCCGAGCGCCATCGAGCGGTTCTCGGGCGCGGCGGCGCGGCCGACGATGGCCAGCACGATACCGAATCCGGTGCCCGCGATGCCGAAACCGATCAGGATCTCCAGCAGGTGATGCTGCCCCGGCGTGACGGCGAAGGCGCTGAGCACCAGCCCGAGGGCATAGAGCAGCGCGCCGGCCACGATCGCCCGACGGTCGCCGAACCGTTCGGCGATGGCGCCGAAGATCGGCTGGCCGATGCCCCAGGCAAGATTCTGGATGGCAATCGCGGTGCTGAAGTCCGACCGCAACCAGCCGAACTCGGTGGCGACGGGGATCTGGAAGACACCGAAGCTGGCCCTGACGGCGAAGTTCAACAGCAGGATGGTGGAGGCGGCGATCAGGAGGGGAGTGAAGAGCGGGGCCCTGGACACTGAAGCAACTCCGGCGGGTTCGGGCGGCGAAGGTGGCGCGGGGGGCGGGCGGCGTCAAATGCGGAATTGTGACGGGGCAAATCAGGCCCCGTGATCCGTCCGCCCTTGCAGTCCGGCCCGGAAATCCCCCGGGGGGGAGCGGTCGCCGTACCGGGGCAGCGGCCCCCGTCGCCCGAGCTTCAGAGCGGCTCGCGCAGCACGCCGGCGGCGGGCAGACTGCGTCCGTCGTGCGCGACCGGCTCGGCGCCGTAGTTGAACCAGAACCGCTGCTGCCCGTCCGTCCGCGTGCGCAGGCCCGGTGGCAGGTCCTTCGCCGCCAGCCCCGCATCGGCGCAGGCGACGCGCAGGATGCGAACCATCGCCGTCTCGTCGGGCCAGCCGCACAGGTAGCGCATCCGGTCGCCGACCAGCGCGGGCCAGCCGTCGGCGGTGGCCTCGATCACCGGTCCGCCCTCGACCTTCTCGCGCCAGTGGCGGAAGGCGCCGCCCTGCGCCAGCGGCACGGGCAGGTCGGGGGGCAGGCTCTCGACCCGCGCCACCGTTGCCGCCAGCCCCGGGATCGCGGGGGGCAGCGGCACGGGGATGCCCAGGTTGGCGGTCTTGGCGTTGGTGCGGGGGCCGAGGATCGCAATGCCGCCAAAGGCCGCGAGCGCGGCCGCAAGGGGT
Source organism: Paracoccaceae bacterium (assembly GCA_035324325.1). GTDB lineage: Bacteria > Pseudomonadota > Alphaproteobacteria > Rhodobacterales > Rhodobacteraceae > DAOLBY01. The sequence continues at coordinate 2,231 of DAOLBY010000116.1, forward strand.
TCGGACAAGGTGGCCACACCCGGCGCCAGCACCAGCGCGCGCCCCGACAGGTCGGCCGTATCGGGCGGCAGGATGTCGATGTCGAGGCCGAGCCGCCGCAGCCCGCGGTAGAAGGCAAAGACCAGCCGGAAATAGTCGAAATCCGCCCCCTGCGGCTGGGTCGCCCAGGCCCAGGCCGAGGCGTAGTCGAACACCAGACCCACCGGGGCGGGCCGTGCCGTGGCCTGCGACGCGGCGGCCAGTTCGCGCGCCACCTGCTCGGCCTCGTGACATGCGGGCGCGGGCGCGCTGTCGGGGCGCAGCATTCCGGCATGCTGCTGTTCCTGCGCGAAGGGGGCCTGGCGCCAGCGGAAATACAGCACCGCCTCGGCCCCGTGGGCAAAGGCCTCCCAGGCCCAGAGGCGGGCCATGCCGGGCAGCGGGTCGGGGTTGAAGGGCGCCCAGTTCACCGGGCCGGGCTGCTGTTCCATCACCCACCAGCGCCCCCGCCCGACGGCGCGGTAGAGGTCGTGGTGGAAGGCCTGGAAATCGGGATCGCCCTGCCGGGCGAAGGCGAGCCTGTGTTCGGGCGTGACCTCCAGCCGGTCCGACAGGAAGCCCAGCGGATAGCTGTCCCAGGCCGCGATATCGAGGTCGGCTCCGGTGGCGAAATGGTCGAAATCGGTGATCCGGCCCATGTAGTTGTGGGCGATCGGCGCCGCCGAATGCCGACGGATGATCGCGGTCTGCGCGGCATTGAAGGCGACAACCTGATCCGACGAGAAGCGGCGGAAATCCATCCAGTGCGCCGGGTTTGCCTCGGTCACCGTCAGGTTGGGCAGGCCCACCTCGTCGAACGACCGATACTCCATCGACCAGAACACGTTGCCCCAGGCGCGGTTCAGCGCGTCCGGCGACTGGTAGTGCCGCGCCAGCCAGTCGCGGAACGCGGCCAGCGCGGCAGGCGAATGGGACAGGACCGTGTCGTGGCAGGCGTATTCGTTGTCGGTCTGCCAGGCGGCCACATGCGGGTTCGACCCGTAGCGTTCGGCCAGCAGGGTCACGATGCGCTCGCAGTCCCGCAGGTAGCCCCGATGCGAAAAGTCGTAGTGCCGGCGCGAACCGAAGCCGCGCACCCGCCCCTCGCGGTCCACCGGCAGCATGTCGGGATGTCGGTCGAGCATCCAGCGCGGCGGCGTGGCCGTGGGCGTGCCCAGCACCACCTTCAGCCCCGCCCCGCCCAGCGTGGCAATCGCCCGGTCGAGCCAGCCGAACTCCAGCCGCCCGGGCTCGGGCTCCATCCGGCCCCAGGCGAATTCGCCGATGCGCACCCAGGTCAGGCCGATCCCCGCCATGCGGGCGGCATCCTCGGCCCACCAGTCCTCGGGCCAGTGCTCGGGGTAGTAGCAGACACCGAGGCTGCGGTTCACAGGATCACCATGTGTTCGGCCTGCCCCCGCGCGACGTTCGCTGCCGCAAAGGTCATGCCGGCGGCGGGATGGCGCGCTCGCGCCTCGGCCCCCATGCCCTGCGTGGCCGTGGTGCAGTAGAGCGTCGTTCCCCCGAAGGCGGGGCAGGAGGTATGCGGCGCGTCGAAGGACACCGAAGTGACCCGTGCCCCGTCAGGCGCATAGGCGGCCACACGGCCCGCATCCCATTCCGCCAGCCAGGTCAGCCCCGCGGCATCCACCACCGCCCCGTCGGGATTCAGCTCCTCGGCACTGACATCGAGGAACGCCTCGGGCGTGCCCCTGGGCCAGCCCGCGGCATCCAGCGCCACCCGCATCACCCGCCGCGTTTCGGTATCGGTGAACTGCGCCGTGCCACCCCCCGGCGGAAAACTGATCGCGTTCGGGATGGTCATGCCGGCATAGAGCCGGCGCAGCTCGCCCCGGTGCCAGCGCCAGATCGACCCCAGCCCCGGCTCGGCCCGCTTGCCCATCGTCCCGATCCAGAACCCGCCCTGCGGGTCGGCACGCCCGTCGTTCGACCGCGTGGCGGCATTGTCATCCTCGAGCGGGCAGAGCGGCGTCTTCGTGCCGCTTGCCAGATCGAACAGGAACAGCGCCTGTTCGGACGCGATGACGAGCCCGTCCGGCCCGGTCCAGCCCGCTGCCGAGACCATCTCGGGGAAGTGCCATTCCTGCGCCTCCTCGCCCCGGCGCGTCAGCATCCTCCGGCCGGTGATGTCGAACCAGAACAGCTGTTCGCGCATCGGATGCCACAGCGGCCCCTCGCCGAGGGCGCAGATGCGGTTGTCGAAGATCATCCCAGCGCATCCCAGGTAGCAACCATCCCGCGGGCACGGACGCCGACCTCCTCCGCAGGCAGGCCCGGCGTGTAGAGCGCGGTTCCGATGCCGAAGCCGGCCGCCCCGGCCGCCCGCCATTCGGCGAAGTTCGCAGGGCCTGCGCCGCCCACGGCATAGACCGGCAGACCGGGCGGCAGCACCGCCTTCATCGCCGCCAGCCCCGCCGGCCCGACCAGCAGGGCGGGAAACAGCTTCAGCCCGGTCGCCCCCGCGGCGATGGCGGCAAAGCACTCGGTCGGCGTCATCACGCCCGGCCAGCTTTCCATGCCCCGGTCGCGGGTGGCGCGGATCACCTCCGGGTTGGCATTGGGCGACACGACGAGCGTTCCGCCGGCCTCGGCCACCGCGGCCACCTCGGCGACCGACAGGACCGTGCCGGCCCCCACCTGAGCGCCCGGAAAGGCCCGCGCCATGGCCGCGATCGAGGCGAGGGGATCGGGCGAGTTCAGCGGTACCTCGATGCGCTCGATCCCGGCCGCGACCAGCGCCCCGGCCACGGGGACGGCTTCGGCCGGGGTCAGGCCGCGCAGGATGGCGATGAGCGGTCGGCGCTGCGTCATGGCGCGATCATTCTTCCGTTGGCCGCGCCAGGGCAAGCCCCGCAAGCGTCGCCGCGGTGGCATCGACATGCGACGGCGCCGTCCCCTGTGCGGCCAGTGCCCGGGCATAGAGCCCGGCCAGACGGGGCGCCCCCAGCACGGCGACCGGCTGGCCCAGCCACCAGGGCCGCATCGCCGCCAGTTCCATGCCGATCAGCAGGCCGGAAAGCCGCGCCCGTGCCGCCCCTGGCGCGAGGCCCGTCAGCAGCGCTTCGGCCCGGATCCCGAACAGCCGCGCGGCGAAGCCGCCGGGAGAGGTCATCGCATCCGACAGCGCCGCGTCGAAGGCCGCATCGTCCCAGCCCTCGCCGCCCATCGAATGGCGCAGCACCGACTGGCCCGCGATCAGCGCGAACAACTCGCCCGTCATCGCGGTGCGAAAGCTCACCACTTCGCCGGCCGACACATGCGCCCATTTGCAATGCGTGCCGGGCAGGCACAGCACCCCGTCGAAGCGCGGGTTCAGCGCCAGGGCGCCGGCGATCTGCGTCTCCTCGCCGCGCATCACCTCGGCCGGCCGGTCCTGCCGCAGCCCGGGCACCAGCCGCACGCGCAGCCGCGGATCGGCCACGGGTGCAGCCACCAGCGTGGCCGGGTCGAGCGGGCGGCAGGGCGTGGCGCGGTAGGGCGCCTCGTGCCAGCCCTGCCGGCTGCCCACCATGCCGCAGGCCACGACCGGGATGCGCCCCTTCGCCGGCAGCCAGCCCCCGACCGCGCGCATGAGCGCCCCCTCGAAGGCGCCGCGGGCCAGCGCGCCCATCCCCTCGTCGCTCACCGTCTCGGCCAGCGGGCCACCCGGGCCCATCGCCCAGGCGCGCAGCCGCGTGGTGCCCCAGTCCACCGCGATCCAGTCGGGCACCGTCGCCGCCGCCACCATCCCCGGCGCCGCCTCAGCCTGCATCCCTGTCCCCCTCACCTTTGCCCAAATACCCCCGGGGGGTGAGGCGCGGCACGCGCCGAGGGGGGCAGGCAGCCCCCCTGCCCGGCCGCCGCGCGCTCATCCCGTCACCACGACGCCGCCGTCGATCACCAGGCATTGCCCGGTCATCATCCGGCTGGCGCGGCTCGACAGGAACAGACAACCCCCCACCACGTCCGCGGGCGCCAGGCTTTCCGGCAGGCACTGGCGCGGCAGGAAGGCCGCCAGCGCCTGCGGAGTCGCCCAGAGCGCCTTCTGCTTTTCGGTCAGCACCCAGCCCGGGGCGAGGGCATTCGCGCGCACCCCCTGCGGCCCGAACTCGCGCGCGATGCTGCGCGTCATGCCGGTGATCGCGGCATTGGCGGCGATATAGGGCAGATAACCCGCATCCGCCATCATGTAGGAAATCGACGAGAAGTTCACGATCGCCCCGCCGCCCGCCGCCACCATGCCCGGGATCACAGCCTGCGCGGCGAAGAAATAGGCGCGCAGGTTCACGGCCTGGCTTGCGTCCCATTGCTCGGGCGTGATCGCCAGCGTCTCCATCCGCAGATCGTCGGCGGCATTGTTCACCAGCACCGTCACCGGCCCATGCGCGGCGGCCGCCTGCGCCAGCACGGCGCGCAGCGCGCCGGTGTCGGTGATGTCGCAGGGCAGGCCGAGCGGGCGGTGGCCGGTCGCCGCTTCCATCGTGTCGCAGAAGGCCACCGGGTCGCGGCGCTGGCAGAAGGCCACCCGCGCGCCCTGGCGCAGGAAACCCTCGGTCAGCGCGGCGCCGATGCCCGACCCGCCGCCGGTGACGAAGACCGAGGCGCCGGCCAGGTCGGGAAAGGTGGGCAGGTCACGCATCGGGGCCCTCGATCCGCTCCCCTTCCACCATCCACAGCGTCGCGGGCCAGGCCAGCGGAAGACTGAGGCCGCGGCCCATCAGCGCCGCCCCGCTCAGCACCAGCGGCCCGTCCTTCAGCGCGCAGTGCCCGCGCGACTGCGGCGGCGCATCCTCGGGGTTCACCAGCTGCAGCCGGTAGCGCGCGGCGGGGTCGAGCCCCGCAAGCCGCAGCGGCCGCGGCAGGATCTGGGCCGAGGTGTCGGCCTGCCCGGCGAACAGGACAAAGCGCGCCCCGTCGGCGGCGATCTGCACCTCGGCAGGCACCGCGGGATCGTCGGCATCGAGCTGCAGGATCGTGCCCGGCATCATCCAGCCGCGGTTGGCCTTCCACCAGGTCGTCACCTCGGCCAGCACCGCCGCGTCGGCCTCGGGCAGGTGCCGCAGGTCCATCTCGAAGCCGAAGTGCCGCATCGCCGCCACCCGGACGCGGAACGACATCGGCAGGACGCGCCCGGTGGTGTGGCTTGCCGCCGCGCCGACATGGCTGCCGGTGATGCAGGCGGGCAGGAACAGCGCCGCATCGGCCTGCATCCGCAGCCGTTCCTGCGCGTCGATGCAGTCCGACAGCCAGACGCGGTGGGTATGGGCCAGGATGCCGGCGTCGATCCGCCCGCCCCCCGATGCGCAGCTTTCGATCTCCACCCCCGGGTGCGCGGCGCGCAGGCGGGCGAGCAGGGCCAGGATACCCTCGGCCTGCCCGGCATCAACCACGGGAAGCAGGCGGTTGTGATCCCATTTCAGGTAGTCGATCGGGTATTCCCGCAGAAGCGCGTCGAGCACGGCAAACAGATGGTCCCGCACCTCGTGCCGGCCCATGTCCAGCACCATCTGGTTCCGCCCCAGCACCTGGTCGGCCGGCCCCAGCGCCCAGTCGGGATGCGCGCGCAAAAGGTCGCTGTCGGGGTTCACCATCTCGGGCTCGACCCAGAGGCCGAAGGCCATGCCGAGGCCCCGCACATGCGCGACCAGCGGGTGCAGGCCGTCGGGCCATTTGCGCCGGTCCACCGACCAGTCGCCCAAGCTTGAGGTGTCGTCGTCGCGCCGGCCGAACCAGCCATCGTCCAGCACGAAGCGTTCGGCCCCCAGCGCCGCGGCGCGGGTGGCGAGCGCGGCCAGCGTGCCGAGCCGGTGGTCGGAACAGACCGCCTCCCAGCCGTGGTAGTGCACGGGGCGCGGGCGGGCGGGGTCGGGCCAGCGGATGACCCGGTCGCGCAGGTCGTGCTGGAAGGCCGCGGCGATGCCGTTGAGACCGGAGGTGGAGACGACGGCGATGACCTCGGCTGTCTCGAACCGCATGGCAGGGGCACCCCACGCTCCGGTCGCGTGGCCCATCTGCACCTGCCGCCGCCCGTCGGCCAGTTCCTCGGCCACCATCCGGTGCCCGCCCGGCCAGGCGTAGTGCAGCGCCCAGGCGCGGCCCTGCGTGGGGGTGCAGCCCTGCCCGGGGAACACGACCCAGGGCGGATGCTCCTGCCCCGACCGGCCCGTGCGCGCCTCGCGCACATGCTGGCCGGGCCCCCACGGGCTGCGGACGGGCTGCATCTCGCGGCTCCAGCGGCCCGCGGGTGTCAGGATGCTGCCTTCCTGCGGCGCGGGCAGGACGGGGGCGGCCAGCCAGGCGCAGCGCAGCGGGCGGTCGGCGTCGAGGACCGTGCGCATCGTCACGGTGCCCGTGGCCTGCGCGGCGATGGTGTGGGTCAGCGTCACGCCCCCCCAGCGCGACACGAGGTCCAGCCGCCCCTCGCGCTGTTCTGCCCCCGCAAGCGCGAAGCGCGGCAGCAGGGGCGTCCCGTCGGCCTCGGCCAGCACCAGCCCCGGGGCGCCCTGCCAGCCCTCGCCGGGAGCCGGGCACAGCGTCAGGTCCGGCAACCGGTCGAGCATCCCGCCCGACAGGTCGGCCCGCACCGCGGCGGCGATCTGGGCCAGGTCTTCGCCCAACGGAAGGGGCGGGCCCCAGTAGATGCAGGCAGGCCCGCCCGACGTGGCCGCGACGACCAGCGTCTGGATGGCGGTGTCCACACGCCAGGGGCCGGCTGTCACTTCACCGCCCCCAGCGTCAGCCCGGCGATGAAGTGCCGCTGCATCAGGAAGAACATCATCACGGGGGGCAGCGCCGCCAGGATCGATCCGGCCGAGACGAGGTGCCATTGCGCGATCCACTGGCCGTTCAGCGACGACAGCCCTGCCGTGATCGGCTGCGTCGAGGCACTGGTCGTCAGCACCGTGGCCCAGAAGAAATCATTCCAGATGAAGGTGAAGACCAGCACCGACAGCGCCGCGATGGCCGGCCGCATGAGGGGCAGAACGATGAACCAGAAGATCCGCCATTCCGCCACGCCCTCGACCCGCGCCGCCTCGATCAGCTCGAAGGGCAGCGCCTTGATGAAGTTGCGCATGAACAGCGTGCAGAAGCCGGTCTGGAAGGCGATGTGGAACAGGATCAGCCCCTGCGGCGTGTTGTAAAGACCCAGGTCCACCGTGAGGTCGCGCACCGGAACCATCAGGATCTGGAAGGGCACGAAGTTGCCTGCCACGAACAGGAAGAACACCAGAAGGTTCGACCGGAACTTGTAGATCGCCAGCGCAAACCCCGTCATCAGCGACAGCGCCACCGCCCCGATCACCGTCGGGATGGTCACGACCAGCGAGTTCAGCATGTAGCGCCCGATCGGCGAGCGGTTGAAGATGTCGAGGTAGTTCGTCCAGGCAAAGCCCGAGGGCCAGCCGAAGTAGTTGCCCTGTGCGAGGTCGGACGCCGGGCGCACCGAGGTCAGCGCCACGCCCAGAAGCGGGAACAGCCACAGGATCAGCGCCAGGGGCAGCGCGACCTTGTAGGCGATGCGGGCGGCGGGGCTGGCCTGCTGGATGGGGCGGGGGAACATGGGTTCAGGCCTCCGACGCGGGGAAACAGGGCGCGATCGCCGCGGGGCGATGCTGCGGCCGGGATGGCGCCCCCCTCCCCTCTCGTGGGGGAGGGATGGGGTGGGGGGGCACGGCGCTGTGCGTCGCGGCGGCAGGGGCCGGGGGGCAGGCCCCCCACCCCCATCCCCTCCCCACCAGGGGGAGGGGAGGTGCCACAACCGGTGCGGGATGCGCGTGCCGGGCCATGCCTAGCGCTCCGTCTCGTCGCGCCACATCTTCCAGATGAAGCCGGTGATGAAGAGCATCATGATGCCGAACAGCACCACCGCGATGGCCGCCCCATAGCCCATGCGGTAGCCGTATTCCGACAGCGCCTGTTCATACATGTAGAAGGACAGCACGCGCGACGATCCGTAGGGCCCCCCGTCGGTCATGATCGACACGAGGTCGAAGGACCTGAGCGCCCCGATCACCGTGACGACCACGGCGATGAAGGTCGCCGGGCGCAGCTGCGGCAGGATCACGTACCACAGCATCTTCCAGCCCCTGGCGCCGTCCAGCCGCGCAGCCTCGACCTGGTCGGGGGCGACGTTGTTCAGCCCGGTCAGGTAGAGGATCATCACATAGGCGATCTGCGGCCAGAGCCCCGCGGCGATGATGCCGTAGGTCACGTAGCGCTCGTCCGCGAGCACCGCGACGCCCTGTCCCGTCACCCATTCGATGACCTTGTAGAACAGCCCGAATCCCGGCGCGTAGAACCACGAGAACATCAGCCCCACGACCACCTGGCTGATCACGAAGGGAAAGAAGAACAGGGACTTGTAGACGCGGATGCCGGTCACGGTCTGGTTGAGGAAGATCGCGATCATCAGCCCCGCCGGCACCGCCAGCAGATACATCGCCAGCCAGATGACGTTGTTTTTCAGCGAGGTGTAGAAGGCGTCGTCCCAGTAGAGCTCCTCATAGTTCGACAGCCCGATCCAGCGCGGCTGGCCCAGACCGTCCCAGTTGTAGAAGCTGATCCAGACCGACTGGAAGATCGGCCCGATCACATAGACCGCGAACATCGCCATGCCGGGGGCCAGGAAAAGCCAGGGCGCCATGCGGCGCTGGTTGGCCTTCCACCAGGACGGAGGGGCAGCGGGGCGGGTGGCGGAAGCAGTCATGCGGGCACTCCCGGGGCGCAGGGGGATGCGGTCGGCTTGACCGGAAGGGAAGCCGGGGCGCGGCGGCACCCGGCCGCCGCCCCCGCGTTCGGGCGGGCGTCAGTAGACGCGCTGGCGCGTGCGCTCCAGCCGGTCGAGGATGGTGTCGAGCCGCCCGGGGTTCACCATGAACTCCTGAAAGCCCTCCATCCCCGCCTTGGCCATCTCGGCCGGCGCGTCGCGGTCGAAGAACTGCGCCAGCGCATAGGCCGAGGACAGCGAGGCGAAACCGGCCTGGATGAACGGGTCATCCCCCACCGTCGAGTTCCTGTTGGTGGGCAGCT
>DAOLBY010000117.1:0-2511 GCA_035324325.1 Paracoccaceae bacterium
CCCGCCTGCGAGTGCCACGATGCCCGCATGGACCAGCGTCGCAACCGCCACGAAGACCGCCGAGAACACAAGCACCCGGTCGATCTCGGGCGCCGGCGGCAGAAACGCCGGCTGCACGGCGATGAAGAACACCGCGGCCTTGGGGTTAAGCAGGTTCGTCACCAGACCACGGCGGAAATGCCGCCACATCGGCGCACCCGCGGCTTCGGCGCCCTCGGCCGTCTCCTCGCCCCGCCAGGCGGCGAAGGCCAGCCAGCACAGCCAGGCAACCCCGCCCCAGCGCAGCAGGCCATAGGCCGCGGGCGAGGCCGCAACCAGCGCGGCGATGCCGAAGGCCGCGGCCAGCCCCAGCCCCGCCAGCCCGAGCGCCACGCCCCCCACCGCAGCGAGGCCTGCCCGCCGCCCCTCGGCTGCCGCGACCAGCGCCAGATAGCCCATGTTGGGGCCGGGCACGAGTTCGGACAGCAGCGAGGCGAGCGCGAACCCCGCCAGATCCCCTTCGCCGCCCATCCCGTGCCCCGCCATCCGCCTTGCCATCAGGCTAGGCGGACGGACGGACGGCGGCAACGGGCCTTGACCCTGTTGTCCCGGTGGCCGACATCAGGATCCGTGCCCGAACCCGAAAGCCCCGACGCCATGCCCGATACCGCCTTTGCCTTCCTGTCCGCGCGCCGCTCGCATCCGGCCAAGCTGTTGTCGGCGCCGGTGCCCGACCGGGCGTCGCTGACGGCGATCCTGTCGGCCGCGCTGCGGGTGCCGGACCACGGCAAGCTGGAACCCTGGCGGCTGATCGTGCTGGAACGTGCGGCGCTCGACCGGCTGGCCGCCGCCGCCGCCGCCCGCGGCGCCGAACGCGGGTTCGCCGCCGAGACCACCGCCAAGGGCGAGGGGCAGTTCGCCCGCTCGCCCCTCTGCGTCGCCGTGGTGGCCTCGCCCAAGCCCTCCGAGAAGATCCCCGCGATCGAACAGACGCTCTCGGCCGGGGCGCTCTGCCTCGGACTGGTCAATGCCGCGCTGGCGGCGGGCTGGGGGGCGAACTGGCTGACCGGCTGGCCTGCCTACGACCGGACACTGGTCGAAGGCGCGCTCGGTCTGATGCCCGAGGAATGGGTCGCGGGCTTCGTGCATATCGGCACCATCGGCAGCACCGCCCCCGACCGGCCACGCCCCGACCCGGCCCGGATCGTCACCTGGGCCGCGGGCTAGGCGGCACGGTCATGCCCGGCATCCTCGGCGATTTCGCGCGCGCCCTGGCCCAGCTGGGCGACCGGCGGTTCCGGCGCGTGGTGGCCTTCGGCATCCTGCTTGCACTGGCGCTTCTGGTCGCGGTCTATGCCGGGTTCCTGGCGCTGATCCAGGGTCTTGGCGATGCGCCGGTCGACATCCCGCTGGTCGGACCGGTCGAGGGGCTGGGCACGCTCCTGTCCTGGGGGTCGGCACTGTTCATGATCGGGCTCTCGGTGTTCCTGATGGTGCCCGTCGCCTCGGCCTTCACCGGCCTCTTCCTCGACGACGTCGCCGAGGCAGTCGAGGCGCGCCACTACCCCCATCTGCCCCCCGCAGCGCGGCAGTCCTGGGGTGACGCGCTGGTCGAAAGCCTGAACTACGCGGGTCTGCTGCTGGTGGGCAATGTGCTTGCGATCTTTGCCTATGCCTTCGCCGGACCACTGATCCCGCTTCTGTTCTGGGGTATCAACGGGTTCCTGCTGGGGCGCGAGTACTTCACCATGGCCGCCACCCGCAGACTGGGGCGCGAGGGCGCAAGGGCCCTGCGCAGCCGGCACCCGCTGACGGTCTGGATGGCCGGCACGTTGATGGCCGCGCCGCTGTCGGTGCCGCTCGTGAACCTCGTGATCCCGGTGCTGGGGGCGGCCACCTTCACCCACCTGGTGCACCGGCTGGCGCACGACTGATTGCGCCGCCCCAGCCGATCCGTCGCCGCCGCTCCGTCCCCCCGCTGTCCGCGGAGCGCCCGCAAGCGGGCGGCCGGGGCCGCCTCAACCCATTCGACCGAAAAAGTCGATGTCGCGCACGGTGATCCACCCCGACAGGATGATGCCACAGATCGCCGCCCAGACCACGGCCGAGATCAGCGTGGTCACCCGCGCCTTGCGCGCCACCACGAAACCCGCGGGCGCAGCGGGCGGCGTGCCGGGCACCACTTCGCCCCGGTCGCCCTGCGTTTCCAGCCGCAGGGGCAGCACGATGAAGAACACCATGAACCATGTCACGGCGTACAGGACGGCGGCGCCAGTGATGCTCATGCCTGTTCAAGCTCCACGAGGCAGCCGGTGAAGTCCTTGGGGTGCAGGAACAGCACGGGTTTGCCATGCGCACCGATCTTCGGCTCGCCCGACCCCAGAACCCGGGCGCCGGCCGCCCTCAGCCGGTCGCGCGCGGCCAGGATGTCGTCGACCTCGTAGCAGATGTGGTGGATGCCGCCGGCCGGATTCTTCTCCAGAAAGCCCGCGATCGGCGAGTTCTCCCCCAGAGGATGCAACAGCTCGATCT
>DAOLBY010000117.1:2521-11200 GCA_035324325.1 Paracoccaceae bacterium
GTGTTGGGCAGATCGATGAACACGACCGTCACGCCATGGTCGGGTTCGTGCTGCGGTGCGCGCACCTGCGCGCCAAGTGTTCCGGCGTACTGTGCCGCCGCCGCTTCCAGGTCGGGCACCGCGATCGCCACATGGTTCAGTCGTCCGATCATCGCATCCCTCCGCCGCCGTGTCCTGCGTTCTACAGTCCCGCCCCGCGCCGGCAAGGGGGCGTGCCGCCGCAGGGGCATTAACCCCGCGTTAGCCCCGGCATGTCTGACTGCACGAACCGCCACCCCATGCTGCCGCAGGTGCCCCATGCCCACCGTCATCCCTGCCGTTGCCGATCATGTCCCGCCCCCGTCCATCGTCCCCGCACCGCGCACGGCGCTGGCACAGGTGCCCTCGCCCGACCTGCCGCTGGCGGGCCTGACCCTGCTGGCGGTCGAGGACAGCCGCTACGCATCCGACGCGCTGCGCCTGATGGCGCAGCGTTCGGGCGCGCGGTTGCGCCGGGCCGGCACGGTCGCGGAAGCAGCGCGCCATCTGCGCGTCTACCGGCCCGACGCGGTCCTGCTCGACCCCGGACTGCCGGACGGCTGCGGGCTGGACCTTCTGGCCGCGTCGGGCGTGCAGGGACGAGGGGCGCCGCCGGTCATCGTGCTGTCGGGCGATGCCGGCTGGCGCGAGGCGGCGCTGGAGGCCGGGGCCGCCGCCTTCCTCGAAAAGCCGCTGGCGGGCCTGCCGGCCTTCCAGTCGGCGCTGCTGGCGGTCCTGCCCGACCGGGCCTGGCTCGCCGGCCTCGCCCCGGCGCAGGCGGCCCTGCCGCCGGGCGATCCGCTCGCGCTCTGCGACGATCTGGCCGCGGCGGCCGGCCGGCTCGCGGCGGGGCCGGACGACCGTGCGCGCCGCTATGTGGCGGGATTTCTCGGCGGGCTGGCGCGGGCGACGGGGGATGCGGTGCTCGCGCACGCGGTGGCCGACCTGCCGGGCCAGCCGCAGGCCGTGGGCGCGGTGGCCGCGCGACTGGCCGAACGCCTGGCACAGGCCCGCGCGACGGGCTTTGCCGCACGGTAGCGCTGATGGCGCTTTGGCGGCGGGGGTTCACTCCGACAGCGCCGGGTCCGCCGCCGCCAGCAAGGGCCGCGTCAGGCCCGACAGCGCCTTCCGCTGCCGACCGTCCGCGTCGAAGTTCGCGGGTGACAGCCATTCCGCCAGCGCCGCCCGCAGCGCCGGCCATTCGCCGTCGATCACCGAGAACCAGGCGGTGTCGCGGTTGCGGCCCTTCACCACCGCCGCCTGCCGGTGCACCCCCTCGAAGGCCATCCCAAGCCGCTGCGCCGCCCGGCGCGAAGGCAGGTTGGCGGCGTTGCACTTCCATTCCACCCGGCGGTAGCCCGCGCCGAAGGCCCAGCCCATCATCTGCGCCCAGGCCTCGGTAGCCGCCCGGCTGCCGGCGATGCGGGGACCGAGGCAGATATGCCCGATCTCGATCGACCCTGCCGCGGGCGCGATGCGCAGCCAGGATGCCACGCCGCCCGCCTTCCCCGTTGACCGGTCCACCAGCGCGAAGAACAGGGGATCGCGCGACGCCGCCTGCGCGGCGATCCAGGCCGCATGTTCGCCGGCCGTGGCGAAGGGGCCGTAGGGCATGTAGTCCCAGAGCGAATCATGTCCCGCGACCGCCGACCAGAGGTCGGGCGCATGGGCGGGCTCCAGCGGCTCCAGCCGGACCCAGGCACCCTGCAGGGGCGCGCGTGGCGGCAGGGGCGGAGGCTGCCATCCGGCAAGCGGTGCGGTGAGGTCGGTCACGGTGGCCCTCGGCGAGACGACGCCGCATGAGCCACCGGCCAGTGCCACCCGTCAAGCCCGCTACAGCAGGAAATCCGGCAGCCCGTCGGCGGCATCGAGACCCGGGAACACCGCCCCCGCCAGCACTCCGGCATCGAGCCCGAACAGTCCCCGCATCGCCCCGGCCGCCCAGAGCCGCACATCCGAGGTCGGCATCAGGTCGCGCCGGTCATAGAGGGCGGCCTCGTCCAGCCCCGGCCAGCGGCCCAGCACGCGGCCCCCGCGCAACGCGCCGCCGGCCAGCAGCACCGTGCCCCCGGTGCCATGGTCGGTGCCGCGCGACCCGTTCTCGCGCACGGTGCGGCCGAATTCGGTCATCGCGACCAGGACGGTGCGGCCCCAGACATCCGCCCCGAGATCGCCGCGCAGCCGCAGCACGATCCGCTCCAGCCGCTGCAGGGGCGCCACCAACGTCGTGGCCTGATCGCGATGCGTGTCCCAGCCCGACAGCGAGAAGGTGGCGATCCGCGTCTCGGCCCGCAGCCGTTCGGCAGCGAAGGCGGCAAGCGCATCCACATCCGCGACCCGGCCTGATGCCGGCGCCTCCATCCCCTCGCCCGGCGCGCCGGCGGCCATCGACTCGGCCCCGTCCGCGTCGTCGTCCGTGCCCTCGGTCCCGGTCGACAGCGCCATCGCGCCCTCGGCCGCCTCGCGGAACAGCGCGTCGTCATGATAAAGATGTTCGAGGAGCAGCCGCCCCTGTGCCGAAAGGGGCAGCCGCTGTTCGGGCGCCCAGCTGAGTGTCGGCGCCCGGCCCGACAGGAGCGGCATCGCCTCGCGCCCCACGGCAAAGGCGGTTTCGGCCGCAAGCCCCGGAACCGCCTGCAGCATCCGGTTCAGCCAGCCCTCCTTGCGGAACCCGATCGGCACATCCATGCCGGTCCCGGCCTCCAGCAGGTCCTGCCCGTCGAAATGGCTGCGCTTGTCGCGGTAAGGGGTCGAGGCGGCATGGACAAAGGCCAGTTCCCCGGCCGCCCACAGCGGCATCAGTGCGCCCATCCGCGCGTGCAACCCGAAGAACCCGTCGAGATCATGCGTGCCCTCGCCGGTGCCGAGGCTGGGCCGCGCCGCGGCAAAGTCCGGGTCGCCCAGAGGCTGGACGAGGTCGAGCCCATCGAGCGCGCCGCGCAGGATCACCACGACCAGCCGGTTGTTGCCCAGCACCCCCCCCGGTGCGCCGGCCAGCGTGACGGTCGAAAGCCAGGGGAAGGCCGCGGCGGAACATCCTGCCGCCCCCAGACCCGCCAGAAATCCGCGCCGGTTCATGCCCCTATCTCCACTGGAAGGCCGGCGCTGCCAGCACCAGCGCCACGCCCTCGGCCCGGGTCTCGGCCCGCGCCGCGGCCCATTCCACCCGTCCCGCGGCCAGTGGCCCCAGCGCCCGGCGCGCGAGGTCGACGGGTTCGGGCAGGTCCGGGACCAGGCGCTTCGGCGTCTCGAGCGCCCATTCGATGCGCGCGGCCAGAAGCTGCGGCGTCACCCAGGCGTCCGCCCCCTCCGGCCAGCCGTCGGGGCCGCGCGGTGCCTGCCAGGGCTGGCCCATGCGCGACATCGGCAGGATCACATGGCGCCGCATCGGCCCGCGCGGCAGTGCCGCGACTTCTGCCCCCGTCACCCCCAGCGCCCGCAACGCCGCCACCAGATAGTCGAGCGGCTGGCGCATCTTGGTCAGGGGCGCGGCCCAGGCGTCGGGATGTTCCGCCAGCGCGCGATGGACCGACGGCAGGTCGCCTCCGGTGGCGCGGAACACCGCCGCCAGATCCGCCCCCAGCCCCGGATCGGGGTCGTCGGCCACGAAATGCACGGCGAGCTTGCGGGCGATGTGATCGGCCGTCTCGGGTCGCACCGCCAGATCCGCCAGAACCGCATCGATCGGTTCCATCCCCGCGCCGCCATAGGTGGTGCCCAGAACCGTCTCGTCGCCGGGTTCGGCCCAGGTCGGGCGGAACACCGTGCCGCTGAACCCGTCGACGCCCAGCCCCGTCAGCAGGGCAGCCAGTTCGCGCACGTCCTGCTGCGTGTAGGGCGCGCCCACCCCCAGCGTATGCAGTTCGATCAGTTCGCGGGCCAGGTTCTCGTTCAGCCCCCGCCCGCGCCGCAGGCCCAGCAGCGAGTTCGGCCCGACCGAACTGACCTGGTCGAGATAGGCCAGCATCGCGGGATGCAGCGTCGCCGCGCGCAGCAGGTCGGCGAAACGGCCGCCGATGTTGGGGCGGATCGCGTCCTCGACAAAGGCGCCGGGCAGTGCAGCATCGAGCCCGAGGCGGTTGCGAACCGTGAAATGGTCGGCCCAGAACCGCACCAGCCGCTCGCGGAACCCGTCGTGCGCATCGAGCGCCCGGGCGATCTGGGCGCGCGCGCCGTCGAGGCGCAGGGTGTCGATGACGGCGCGCGCCTCCTTCTCGCCGCCCATCCCGCCGCCGCCCATCCCGCCGCCATCCATCATCCCGTCGGCGGCCATTGTCGCGCCCTCGCCCGGCTTCCGGGACGCGCGCCGCGCCTCGAAGGCGGTGGCAGTGGCGATCAGCACCTCGGTCGTGCGGGGGGCCGGAAAGGCCGCGGCCGCCGTATCGGGCCCGGACAGCGCGGCGTGCATCGCGGCAGGGGTTTCGGGCGCGCCGGGCGGCAGCGGCAGACCGGTGCCGAAGCGGAAGGCGGCAATGAGGCGCGTGTCGGTCACAGGGGCGGTCATCGGTTGTACAGCGGACATCGGCAGCCTAGCAGGCCGCGGCCCCGCTTGCCCATCACCTTTGCTTGGCCCGGCAATGGCGCAGGGGGGCTTCCGTGGTCAGGGAAAGCGGAAACCCGCCGGATAGAGGTGCTGGCCGTCGAAATCGGCCTTGCCCAGCGCCACCCCCGCCGCCCGCAGCGCGGCATATCCCATCGTCAGGTGGAAGAAGAAGTTCGGCAGGCCATAGAGATGCAGGAAGGTGGCGGCGTCCTGTTCCAGTTCAGCCTCGCCTGCACGGTGACGGATCCGCCGCGCCTCGGCCCCCTCGAATTCCTGCGGTCGCATGGCGCCCAGGACGGCCCGAGCCACCGCCAGCCGGGGCGCCAGCGCCGCCGGAAGGCCCGGCACCTAGCGCCCCGCAAGCGGGCAGGCCACCCGCAGCGCAAAGCCCGCGGCCGTCGCGAACTGCCGGCCTGCGGGAAAGGCATCGGCGATCCGGGCCTCCAGCGCCGCCGCGCCGGCCGCGTCGACCATGGCCTCGACCCGGCCGAGGTAGTGGCGGAACACCGGCACGCTGGCGCCATAGAGGGGGGGATGCATGGCCGTTCCCCCCCCCGTACCCGCTCAGGCGTCCTTCGGCACGACGCGCAGCCGCAGCTCGCGCAGCTGTTCGTTGGTGGGCTCGGATGGTGCGCCCATCAGCAGGTCCTCGGCGCGCTGGTTCATCGGGAACATGATGACCTCGCGGATGTTCGCCGTATCGGCCAAGAGCATCACCGCCCGGTCGATCCCCAGCGCGCAGCCGCCGTGCGGGGGCGCGCCGTAGCGGAAGGCCTTGACCATGCCGCCGAAGCGCTTTTCCACCTCCGAGGCCGGGTAGCCCGCGATCTCGAAGGCGCGGAACATGATCTCGGGCGTGTGGTTGCGGATGCCGCCCGAGATCAGCTCATAGCCATTGCAGGCGAGGTCGTACTGGTAGGCGAGCACCTGGAGCGGGTCGCCGGCCAGCGCCGCCATCCCCCCCTGCGGCATCGAGAAGGGGTTGTGCGAAAAGTCGATCCGGCCGTCGTCGGTCTTCTCGAACATCGGGAAATCGACGATCCAGGCGAAGCGGAAGCAGTCCTTCTCGGTCAGCCCCAGCTCCTCGCCGATCACGTTGCGGGCGCGCCCTGCGATGGCCTCGAACACCTCGGGCTTGCCGCCCAGGAAGAAGGCCGCATCGCCCAGGCCGAGGCCCAGCTGCGCCCGGATCGCTTCGCAAGCCTCTTCACCCAAGGCTTTCGCAATAGGTCCAGCGGCTTCAGTAACGGTGGTACCGAACAATTCAATGATCGCAGGCTTAGCTTGGTCGCTGCGATTGGACTCCATGTAGGAAATCACCTGTAGAGCATTGCTTTCTTCGGTCGGCGTGGCCTCCTTCATGAAAATGTCTAGTTTGTTTCTTGGCACCTCTCCTGAGCACCAGCCCCAGAGTAGATCCGCAATCCGTGAAACCCCTTTGAAGTACTTCTTTTCGCTCTCCCGCCAGAAGATATACCCCATCCCCGGCAGGCCCTGCGCCTGCGCCCAGGCGTTCATGCGGTCGCAGAACTTGCGGCTGCCGCCCGTGGGCGCCGGGATCGCGCGCACCTCGGTGCCCTCGTTCTCCAGCAGCTTCGCGAAGACCGCAAAGCCCGAGCCGCGGAAATGCTCGCTCACGTCCTGCATTTCGATGGGGTTGCGCAGGTCGGGCTTGTCGGAGCCGTATTTGCGCAGGGCCTCGGCATAGGGGATACGCGGCCAGTCGGCGTGCACCGTCCGGCCGCCCCCGAACTCCTCGAACAGCCCCTGCACCACCGGCTGGACGGCAGCAAAGACGTCGTCCTGCGTGACGAAGCTCATCTCCACATCAAGCTGGTAGAAGTCGGTGGGGCTGCGGTCGGCGCGCGGATCCTCGTCGCGGAAGCAGGGCGCGATCTGGAAATAGCGGTCGAAGCCCGCGACCATGATCAGCTGCTTGAACTGCTGGGGCGCCTGCGGCAGGGCGTAGAACTTGCCCGGATGCAGGCGCGAGGGCACGAGGAAGTCGCGCGCGCCCTCGGGACTGCTGGCGGTGATGATCGGCGTCTGGAACTCGGTGAAGCCCTGGTCCCACATGCGGTTGCGGATCGAGCGCACCACGTTCGACCGCAGCATCATGTTGGCGTGCAGCCCTTCCCGGCGCAGGTCGAGGAAGCGGTAGGTCAGCCGCGTTTCCTCGGGGTAGTCCTGATCGCCGAAGACCTGCAGCGGCAGGTCGGCGGCCGGGCCCAGCACCTCCATCGCGGTCACATAGACCTCGATCCCGCCGGTCGGGATCTTGGGGTTCACCAGCGCCGCGTCGCGCGCATTCACCCGCCCGTCCACCCGGATCACCCATTCCGAGCGCACTTTCTCCAGCGCCGCGAAGGCCGGGCTGTCGCCGTCGGCCAGAACCTGCGTGATCCCGTAATGGTCGCGCAGGTCGATGAACAGCACCCCCCCGTGGTCGCGCACCCGGTGCACCCAGCCCGACAGCCGCACCTCCTGACCGGCATGGGTCAGGTTCAGTTGCGCGCAGGTATGGCTGCGATAGGCATGCATGATCGGCCCTTTCCGGGGGGTGCGGCGTGACGCGCCGATACAGCGCGGGGGCGGGGCGAAGTCAAGCCCGCGGCGCCCTGTGCACGGCTGCACCGATGCGGCGCGGCTGCGCGGGTTGGATGGGGCGCCGGCGCCCCCATCTTGACCGGCAGGGGGGCAGGACGCCCCGACCGGAGGACAAGATGACCAACCACACCGCCATTCCCGGCCTGCACCACGTCACCGCCATTTCGGGCAACGCGCAGGACAACGTCGATTTCTTCACCGGCACGCTGGGCCAGCGCCTGGTCAAGCGCACGGTGAACTTCGACGCGCCCGACACCTACCATCTGTACTACGGCGACCGCACGGGGCGCCCGGGAACGGTGATGACCTTCTTTCCCTTCGCCGATGCCGCACCGGGCCGGGCGGGGCCGGGCATGGCCTCGGCCGTCGCCTATGCCGTGCCGGCCGCGCGTTTCGACGACCTGACGACCGACCTTGCCGCCCGCGACGTGCCTTTCACGCCTTCGGTCATGCGCTTCGGCCGGCAGGTGGTGACGCTGCGCGCG
Organism: Paracoccaceae bacterium; assembly: GCA_035324325.1. Taxonomy (GTDB): domain Bacteria; phylum Pseudomonadota; class Alphaproteobacteria; order Rhodobacterales; family Rhodobacteraceae; genus DAOLBY01. The sequence continues at coordinate 10,175 of DAOLBY010000117.1, forward strand.
CCCGACGGACTGGCGCTGGAACTGGTGGAAAGCCCCGAGGCGACCGACACGCACGCCTTCCACTCGGCCACGCTCTGGGTGCGCGACCCCGACCCGACGATCCGCCTGCTGACCGAGGTGATGGGCTATGCCGTGACCGGCACCGAGCGGTCGGGTGGCGAGGAACGCACGCGGCTCGAGGCCCCCGGCGGGTCCGAGGCACGCGTGCTCGACGTGATCCGGCGCGACGGCGTGGCGCAGGCGAGGTCCGGCGCCGGCACGATCCACCACATCGCCTTCCGGGCGCGCACGCAGGACGAACAGCACGGCTGGCAGGAGCGGCTGGCCGCCGCCGGCCACCCCACCACGCCGGTCATCGACCGGCAGTATTTCAACGCGATCTACTTCCGCGAGCCGGGGGGCATCCTGTTCGAAATCGCCACGGACCCGCCGGGATTTGCGGGGGATGAGCCTGTGGACAGGTTGGGTTCCAGCCTTATGCTTCCCGCGCAGCACGAGGCAGCGCGCGCCCGGATCGAGCGGGTGCTGCCGCCGCTGAAGGTGCCGGCATGATCGCTGGCGGCGCATCGCCCACCCGTGCCGCGGCCGGCGTCGTGGCGCTGCACGGCCGCGCCGGATCGGGGGCCGACATCCTCGGCCTGCTGGCCGTCGCGGGCCTGCCGGATGTGGCGGGCCTGGCCCCCGAGGCGCCGGGGCGGTCCTGGTGGCCGACCTCGTTCCTCGCGCCCATGGCGCAGATGGAACCCTTCGCCGCCGCCGGGGTCGTGGCGGCGGCGCAGGCCGTCGAACGGCTGGAAGCCGCGGGACTGTCCCGCGGGCGCATCTGGCTCATGGGCTTCAGCCAGGGCGCCTGCCTCGCGCTCGAGACCTTCGCGCGGGCGGGCGAGGGGCTGGCGGGCGTGCTGGCCTTCTCGGGCGGGCTGGTGGGCACGGCGGACGCGGGGACGCCGACGCCTGCGCTCTACGGCCATGCCGACAAGCTGCTCGCCTACCCCGGGCGGCGCGAGGGCGCGCAGGTCTGGCTGT
>DAOLBY010000278.1:0-2009 GCA_035324325.1 Paracoccaceae bacterium
ACCGTCATCGCCTTGCCGGTGGCAACCGCGCATGTCGCCCCGCTGGCGCCGGGGGTGGCGACCGGCGTCGTCATCGCCCTGCCGGTGGCGGGCACGCATGTCGCCCCGCTGGCGCCCGAGGCCGAAACCGGCGGACAGGTCATCGCCCTTCCGGTCGCGGCCACGGCGGTCGCCCCGCTGGCGCCGGGGATCGCCACGGGCGTGGCGGTCGACCTCGACGCCGCCCGCGCGTCCGTCGCCGCGCCCGCGCCGTCCGTCCAGACCGGGACGCCGGATCGGGCGGGGCCGGCCTATGCGGGGGATTTCACGGGGTATCGCGGCACCGGCGACTGGCGCCGGCCCCGTCATGCCGGACGCTGGTAGGAGGATCCCCATGGCCGCACAGATGCAGCCCATCCATGCGCGCGACAGCCTGGCGTTCACGCTCGCCGTGACCATCGACGAGACCTCGCCCGCGCAGACGCTGGCGGGCGCGGCCATCGACCTGCGGGTGCAGCGCGACGGCCGCGTGGTCGGCGGCACGGCCGAGCTGATCGAGGCCCCGAACGTGCTGCAATGCCGGGTGCCCAAGGCCGCGCTGGCGGCGGGCGAATGGCTGGTGCAGGTCCACGTCGATACGGGCGACAGCGCGCGGACGGTTTTCGAGGGGCTGCTGACCGTCGCCCGGTCGAACCCGCCGGCCCCGGCATGACCCGGCACCGCTGGATGGGGCCGCTGATCGTGGCGCTGTGCTTCGTCGCGCTGGCGGTCGGGGTGCTGGCCGGGCTGGGGGTGGCGGGATGACGGGGGGCGCAAGATGACGGGGCCGACAGGGGAATGGGGAGTGAACCTGACCACCCGCGCCGCGGTGGTGGCGATGCTGGTGATGGTCGGCGGCATCATCTTCCACGGCGGCGGGCGGCTGGCAGCAATGGAAAGTGAAATCAAGGATTTAAAACAGTCGATGGACCGCTACGGCGCGGCCGTGGTGGCGGCCGAGACGCGCGCGGTGGCCGAGGGCGCCGCCGTGCGGGCCGATGCGGCCGCGCGCGAGGGACGGCTGCGCATCGTGGAGACGCGGCAGGCCGGCGACGCCGAGCGGCTGGCGGCAATCTATGCCGCCGTGCAGCGCATCGAGCGGCTGATCGAGAGCGGGGGGACCAGGTGATGACGGTGCTGCATTTCAGCCAGGTCGCGCGCGACGACTGGCCCTCGGTCTATTTCACCCCGCAGGAGGTCGCCTGCCGCCGCACCGGGCGGGTGCTGCTGACCGGCGAGGTGCGCACGGCGCTGCGGATGCTCGATGACCTGCGCCGCGCGATGGGTCACCCCTTGATCCTGAACTCGGGCTACCGCAGCCCCGAACACAACGCCGCCGTGGGCGGGGCGCGCAACAGCCTGCACCTGCGGGGCCTCGCCTTCGACGTGCGCATGGCGAACGTCGATCCCCACCGCTTCGAGGCCGAGGCGCGGCGCGTCGGCTTCACCGGAATCGGCATCTACGCCCGGTCGGGCTTCATCCACGTCGATGCCCGCCACCTGGCCGGCATGGCGCCCTGGCGCGCCGTCCAGCAGGGCGCCGAGTTCCCCCGCCGCGTCGCCACCCGCTTCGAGGAGGTGCGCCCGGCGCCCGCGCGCGAGGCCGCGCGCGAGGTCGCGCCCGTCGTGGGCATCGGCGGCGCGGCCGGGGAACTCCTCCCACTCGCCGTCGTCAAACAGCAGCCGCAGCCGCTCGACAAGGCGCTCATCATCGGTGACCACCATGCCGCCTTCGCCCGAGGTGATGACCTTGTTCGCATAGAAACTGAAGCACGCCAACTCACCAAACGCGCCGGTCAGCGTGCCGTTGAAGCGGGCGCCGTGCGACTCGGCGCAATCCTCAATGACCGCGAGCTTGTGCTCTCTGGCAAAGGCCATCAGGCGCGGCATGTCGATGGGGCTGCCGAAGAGATGCACCGGCATGATGGCCCGCGTGCGTGGGCTGAGCAGGCCAGGGAGCACAAGCTCGCGGTCATTGAGGATTGCGAGCT
>DAOLBY010000118.1:0-11172 GCA_035324325.1 Paracoccaceae bacterium
CGTGACGCGCGGCATCGCGGTGAGGCGACCGTCCGCGATGCCGCGCGTCACGAGCTGGCGCGGCCCCGCGGTGACGTTGTCCTGGTGCTCGCGGCGCAGGAACTGGAGCGACGAGAGCATCCCGAGGAACGGCTCCTCCTCCGGCGAGATCGCGCGCGTCACGTAGTTGAAGCGGCAGAGGTCCGAGCACGCGGTCGTGCCGAGCGCGCACTCGCGGCACTCGTCGCGGTACACCGGGAAGCGCGTCGGCTCGAAGAAACCGGCGCCCTGCTGTGTCCAGCGGCCCCAGTGCGCGGCCGAGGGCTCGAGGATCGCGTGGCAGTAGTTGCAGCCCGGCCGCTGCTGCACGTCGGGGTTGAGCGAGGCGACCTCGTCCTCGTGCGGGATGCCGCCCGACACGACCGTGACCGTGCCGTGGTCGATGCCCGTGGGCAGGGCCCGCAGGCCAGCAGCCCCGGCCGCCGCGATCACCCGTTCGGGCGGCGCGTCGGTGGCGATGTCCACGTCGCGCACGGGCCGGCCCAGCAGCGCATCGCGCACGCAACCCCCGACCGCCAGCGCCGCCTGCCCCGACAGGGCGGCGAACACCGCCTGCGTTTCGGCCCGTGTCAGCCAGTCGCCGCCGACCCTCATGGCGCCAGCCGGTCGGCCAGCCCCCGCAGGATGCGGGCCGTGGCGCCCCAGATGTAATGGGGGCCCCAAGGCACGGCGTAGTAGCGCCGCCATTCCCCGCGCCAGCGCCGCCGCTCGATGCGGTAGTTGGCCGGATCGGCCAGATGCGCCAGCGGCACGGCGAACACCTCGTCGACCTCGCCGGCCTCGGGCACCGGGTCGAAGCGGCCCGACACATGCGCCAGGACAGGGGGCACGCTGAAGCCGGTCACCGTCTCGTGCGGGGGCAGATGGCCCAGCACCTCGACCAGTCCGGGAGGCAGCCCGATTTCCTCGGCCGCCTCGCGCAGGGCGGCGTCCGCGGGGGTTTCGCCCGTCTCCAGCTTGCCGCCCGGAAAGGCAACCTGCCCGGGATGGTGGCGCAGTGCGGCCGAACGCTTGGTCAGGATCACCCGCTCGTCCTGGACCGCCACCAGCACCGCTGCGGGCCGCAGGCTGCGGCCCGGCGGCAGCACCACGCCAGGGTTCAGGTCGAAATCCGACGATGCGCCACTGGCGCGGTCGAATGCGCGGCGCAGCGCCTCAGGCCCCATGGCCGTTCGCCGGTCGCGCCTGCATCCCCACAGTGGCGGGGTCAAGCTCGTAATGCGCGCCGCAGAACTGGCAGTCGGCGGTGACGATCCCCTCGGGCGTCGTCATGTGGGCAATGTCTTTCGCCGAATAGATCGACAGCGTCTGCCGCACCTTGTCGGCCGAGCAGGAACAGCCAAAGCGCACCGGCTGTGCCGCAAAGACCCGCGGCCCTTCCTCGTGGAACAGGCGCACCAGCAGATCGTCGGGGCCGACCTCGGGGCCCATCAGCTCGTCCGACCGCGCAGTGTCGAGCAGCAGATTCACCCGCGACCAGTTTTCCGCCTGTTCGCCCGAAAGGATGTCGCCATGCAGCAGCAGGCCACCGGTGCCCGACCCTCCGGCCGCTGCCACGGCCTGCCCGGCGGGCGGCATGTGCTGCACCATCACCCCCCCGCCCCGCCACGCCGCCCCGTCGACATCGCCCCTGGCGAAGGAAAGGGCGAACCGGGTGGGCAGCTGTTCGGACTGGGCAAAGTAGGTCTCGGCGCAGGCCGAAAGCGACCCGCCGGCGATCGGGGGGATGCCGGAATAGGGTGCCGTGCCCTCGCCCTGGTCGATCAGGATCGCGAAGTATCCCTCGCCGATCTGGCTGAAGCCATCGGCGGAGGGATCTAGCCGATCGGCATCGAAGCTCGCATAGGCGCGGATGCGCGCGGCGGCGCCTTCCTCTGCGGGGCTGTAGTAGTCCGTGGCCACGATCCGCGCAGGACCGTTGCCGCGCACCTGCAAGGACAGCTTCCACCGCAACTTGATCGACTGCCCGATGAGCGCCGTCAGCAAGGCCGCCTCGGCCACCAGCGCCTCGATCTGGGCAGGATAGCGGTGCTGGCGCAGCACGTTGGCCAGCGTGCCGTCGAGCCGCGCCACGCGGCCACGGATGTCCGAGCCGTCAAGCTGGAAGGGCAGGACGGTGTCGTCCCAGGCGATCTGCGATCCGGTGATCATGGTGCGGGGGCTTCCGGGGGCTTTCCTGCGGCTGTGCCGCTTGGCATACCGCAGCCATATAGGCAGGGGCAACCGCGGGGCCAAGGTGATGATCAGACGCTACGGCGAGACGGTCGAGGCCGGGCGACACTATCGCCGCCGGCCCGGGGTCTACGCGGTGCTTCTGGACGGCAGCACCGTCCTGTGTACCCACCAGGCCGAACCGACGCCCGAGTTCCAGTTGCCCGGCGGCGGCATCGACCCGGGCGAACAGCCCATTGCCGCCCTGCACCGCGAGGTGTTCGAGGAAACCGGCTGGAGCATCGCGGGGGCGCGGCGGCTGGGGGCGTTCCGGCGCTTCACCTACATGCCGGAATACGATCTCTGGGCAGAGAAGCTCTGCACCGCCTACCTTGCGCGGCCGGTTCGTCGGCTGGGTCCGCCGACCGAACCCGGGCACAGCGCCGTCTGGTTGCCGCTGTCCGTGGCGCTGGCCGGGCTGGGCAATCCGGGCGACCGGGCGATGCTGGCGCTGGCGGCGGGGCGTCAGCCGGCATAGGCGAAGACCGCGCCCGACACGTCGTCGGGAAAATCCTCGGTCCCGCCATGGGCGGCCAGGGTCCAGACGAGCGCCTCAAGCAGGGCCGGATCCTCGAGCCCGCCATGGGCCTGCAAGAAGGCGGAAAGCCCCTCGGCGCCGAACTCGGCCCCGGCAGGAGACGGGCATTCCGTCACCCCGTCCGACACCAGGAACAGCCGGTCGCCGGGCGAAAGCCGCGCCTCGGTCCGGTCCCAGTCGGCGCCGGGCAGCAGCCCGACCGGCAGCCCGCCCTGCCCGAGAGGCTCGACCTCGCCGCCCGCCCGCAGGATCACCGGATGCGGGTGCCCCGCCTGCACCAGACGGACACGACCCGATTCAAGGTCGATGTCGGCGTAGGCCATGGTCAGATACTGTTCGGCCTGCACATCCTCGACCATCAGACGGTTCAGTCGCGCGGCCACTACCTCGGGCGGAAACGCCCCGGCCTGTCCGGCGGCATCGCGCGTCAGGGCGATGTTGTGGTCGGGCGAAGCTGGCGACAGCAGGCCTGCCAGGCGCGCCGTCATCATGGCCGAGGCGACGCCATGACCCGACACGTCGATCGAATAGAGCGCCGCGCGCCCCTCGCCAGCCGGGAAGAAGCCGACAAGGTCGCCCCCGACGTGCCCCGAGGGACGCAGCAGGCCCGTCGCCCGGCCCCGACCGAAATCGAGCGTGCGGTCGCGCAGCAACGTTTCCTGCAGCCGGCGCGCCTCGACCAGATCGCGGTCGAGCGAATCATAGAGTCCCTGCAACTCGTCCAGCGTGGCGCCGATCAGCCGGTTCTTGGCGATCAGTTCCGCCTGCATCCCGATGATCCGCTCGCCGGCCCTGAGGCGCGCCCGCAACTCGCCCGGGTTCACCGGCTTCGACAGGAAATCGTCGGCCCCGCAGTCCAGCCCTTCCTCGACCTCGGCCTTGCCGGATTTCGAGGTAAGCAGGATGACATAGCCGTAGCGCGGCGAAGGCAGGGCGCGGAAGGCGCGGACAAAATCGAGACCCGACATTCCCGGCATCACCCAGTCCGAGATCACCATGTCGAAATCCTGCCGGCGGCAGAGCGCCAGCGCTTCCTCGCCGCTGCAGGCCTCGGTCACGGCATAGCCGCCCCGCCGCAACGCAAGCGCCAGCACCAGACGCTGCGCCCGGCTGTCGTCGACGACCAGAACCTTGCGCGGCCCCGCCGGTGCCGCAGCCGCGGTATCCGCGGCATGGTCTGCCCTGTTCCCGATGCTGCGCCGCATGTCGCCCGGCCCCCCGATCTGCCGGGTATGGCCGAGCCGCCTTGCACGGAGGTTAAGGGTAAAATGCCCGCCATCGTCTCCGGCCGGCGCGGCAACCCGTTCATCGCGCGTTAAGGGTGCGGGACCAGTTTTGGCGGCGGGGGTACGTGCGGGTGCAGGGGTTCGGGCATGATCGACTGGGGCCGGGTGGCGGAGTTGCGCTCCGAGATCGGCGATGACGACATTGCGGACGTGGTGGCGCTGTTCCTCGAGGAAGCGGACGAGGTCGTGGCACGCCTCGCCGTGCCGATGCGGGACGGGGCCGAGGTCGCGCGCGCGCTGCATGCGCTGAGGGGCGCGGCACTGAACCTCGGACTGGCCGAGCTTGCCACGCTCTGCGGCGCGGCCGAGGCCGACCCTGCGGGGCCGGCGCTGCAGGCGGTGCCGGATTGCTATGCAGCATCCCGCCGGGCGCTCGAACAGGGTCTGACGGCCCCGCGCGCCGCCTGAGCGGCCGCAGCCGTCCGGTCAGATCAGGAACTCGGCCAGCGTCTCGTCGCCGGTGATGTCGCGCCAGGTGAAGCCAGCTTCGTCCATCCGGGCCATCAGGCGGACGAAGCTGCCCGCATCCTTCGTCTCGATCCCCAGCAGGACCGACCCGAAGTTGCGCGCCGATTTCTTGAGATACTCGAACCGCGCGATGTCGTCGTCGGGACCGAGCATCGACAGGAACTCGCGCAGCGCCCCGGGACGCTGCGGCATCCGGAGGATGAAGTATTTCTTCAGCCCCTGGAACCGCGCCGCACGCTCCTTGACCTCGGGCAACCGTTCGAAGTCGAAGTTGCCGCCCGAGGTGACGCAGACCACGCGCCGCCCGGCGATCTGGCCGGCCAGGTCGGGCAGCACATCCACCGCCAGCGCGCCCGCCGGTTCCAGCACGATTCCCTCGACGTTCAGCATCGACAGCATGGTGACACAGATGCGGTCCTCGGGCGCGAGCAGGACATGCGCAGGGTCGGTGTCTGCCAGCACCTCGAAGGTGCGCGCACCGAGCCGCGCCACCGCCGCACCATCGACGAAGCTGTTGACGCGAGGCAGCGTCACGGGCTGGCCCGCCGCCAGCGCCGCGGTCAGGCTGGCACCGCCCAGGGGCTCGACATAGCGGAAGGCAGTTGCGGGGGCCGTGACGCGCAGGTAGCGCGTCACCCCGGCCGAAAGCCCGCCGCCCCCGACCGGCAGGATCACCAGGTCAGGCGGCGCGCCCATCTGGTCAAGGATCTCGACCGCCACGCTGGCCTGTCCTTCGATCACGTCGGGATCGTCGAAAGGCGACAGGAAATGCGCCCCCTCGTCACAGCAGAAGGCCTGCGCGGCGGCCAGGGTCTGGTCGAAATAGTCGCCGGTCAGGCGGATGGTGATCGACTCGCCCCCGAACATGCGGGTCTTGTCGATCTTTTGCTGCGGCGTCGTTACGGGCATGAAGATCGTGCCCTGTACCCCGAAATGCCGGCAGGCCCAGGCCACGCCCTGGGCATGATTGCCTGCACTCGCTGCCACGAAATGCCGTGTTCCAGGCAGCTTGCGCATCGCATTGAAGGCGCCGCGCAGCTTGTAGCTGCGCACCGGCGTCAGATCCTCGCGCTTGAGCCAGACCTCGGCCCCGAAACGCGCCGAAAGGTGGTCGTTGCGTTGCAGCGGCGTGGGGTCGAACAAGGCGCGCAGGGCTGCGGTCGCGGCCCTCGCTTCGTCCACAGCCGCGTTTGCCACTTGCCACCCCGCTTCGCGCATCCGACCTGCCGCCCTAGCGGCATGTTCCTGCCGCCGGTGTCAAGCCGCCGATCGGGGGGGGGCTGCGGCAGGCGGAAGCGCGCCGGCCGGTCGATCCCGGCGCGCAAGCGCCTTTATTTTGCCCCTTTCCCGTCCCTATCCTGCCGACACGCGCCAGCGTCCCTGTGTCGTGCCGTACCCCGCCCCTTCACGGCAAGCTTGTCGACACCTCGCCGTGTCCCCGACGGAGACCGCCATGAAGCGCAGCAACCTGATCCTTGCCATCATCGGAACGACCGCCCTTGTGATGGGACCCCTTGCGCCGGTCGTCCCCTACATCGGCGCTGACGCTGCCCTGGCCGACCGGGGCGGTGGCGGAGGAGGGAAGGACGGCGGCGGCAGCGACCGCGGCGGCAGCGACAAGGCCGGCAAGAGCGCGGACCGGGGCGGCGGCAAGGCCGCCGGGAACGCGGCCGGGGCACGGTCCGACAAGGCCGGAACCGCCGCCAAGGCCAAGGCGTCGGGCAAGGCGGCCGCCGAGAAGCGCGTTGCAAAGGCACCGGTCAAGGCGACGCCGGCGAAGCCGGTGACGGTTGCGAAGGCTGAAAAGTCGCCCGAGGGGCCGGGCCGGGGGGCGCTCGCGTCGGAACTCAAGGGGCTGAATGCAGCCCATGCCAGCCCGCAGGCGCTGGCCAATGCCAGCCCGAACAGCCAGGTCGGCCGCATCGCCACCTACCGCGACGCCGTGCTGGGCACGCGCAGCGCGACCGGGGATATCGCGGATGCACAGACCGTTCTGGCCGCAGCACGGGACGCGCTTTCGGCCTACGATGGCAGCTATGACGGGCGGACCCGGGCCGAGATCGAAGCCGACATCGCCCGGCTCGATCCCGAATCGCCCGATTACGACGCGGAGTTCGCCGGCAGTTTCGAAGATCCGGAAGCGGCATTGTCCGGGCTCCAGGATGACCTCGCGGCGGCAGTCGCCCATGAGGACGGCCGCGAGGAACTGGCCGGCGCGGTGACCGCGGCCGAGGACGACCTCGCCGCGGCAGAGCAGGCCGCCGAGGATGCGGCGGCAGCAGAAGCGGACGCGCTTCTGGCCGCTTCGGGCGGACGGACGCTTTCACCGGAGGCACTGGCCGAACTGCACCGGCTTCTGGGCCTCGACGGCACCGCGACGCCCGAACCGGAGCCTGTCACGGTCGCCGCGTCAGAGTAACAGGCGCCCTCGCGCGGGCGATCCCGGGGCGGCCGCATCGGCCGCCCCTTTCGCGTTCGGGTCTGTCCGGAAACACCACGGCAGCGGCCTTGTCCGGCACCGGAAAAGCCAATAGAGGGCGGCTGGATTCGCCAGGGGAAACGCCATGTCCGCACCCAAGAAGGTCGTCCTTGCCTATTCCGGCGGCCTCGACACCTCGATCATCCTCAAGTGGTTGCAGACGGAATACGGCTGCGAGGTGGTGACCTTCACTGCCGACCTTGGCCAGGGCGAGGAACTGGAACCGGCGCGGCAGAAGGCGCTGCTGCTGGGCATCAGGGCCGAGAACATCCACATCGTGGACGTGCGCGAGGAGTTCGTGCGCGACTTCGTCTTCCCGATGTTCCGGGCGAACGCGGTCTATGAGGGGCTCTATCTGCTGGGAACCTCGATCGCGCGTCCGCTGATCGCGCAGCATCTGGTGCGCATCGCGCATGAGACCGGCGCCGATGCGGTGGCCCATGGCGCGACCGGCAAGGGCAACGCCCAGGTGCGGTTCGAACTGCCGGCCGCCGCACTCGACCCGGGCATCCGGGTGATCGCGCCCTGGCGGGAATGGTCGCTGGGCAGCCGCACCAGCCTGCTGGCCTTTGCCGAGGCGAACCAGATCCCGATCGCCAAGGACAAGCGTGGAGAAGCCCCGTTCTCGGTCGATGCAAACCTTCTGCACACCTCGTCCGAGGGGAAGGTGCTGGAGGATCCGGGGGTTGAGGCGCCCGATTACGTCGCACAGCGCGTCGTGCGACCCGAGGACGCGCCCGACGCGCCCGAGATGGTCGAGGTGGAGTTCGAGCGCGGCGATCCGGTGGCAGTGAACGGCGAACGCCTGTCGCCCGCGGCGCTGCTGGCGCGGCTGAACGACCTGGGCGCGCGGCACGGGGTGGGGCTGCTCGACCTGGTGGAAAACCGGTTCGTCGGCATGAAGAGCCGCGGGGTCTACGAGACGCCGGGCGGCACCATCCTGCTGGAAGCGCACCGCGGGATCGAGCAGATCACGCTCGACAGCGGGGCGGGGCATCTGAAGGACAGCATCATGCCGCGCTATGCCGAGCTGATCTACAACGGCTTCTGGTTCAGCCCCGAGCGCGAGGCGCTGCAGGCGCTGATCGACAAGACGCAGGAGCATGTCACGGGCCATGTGCGCCTGAAGCTTTACAAGGGGTCGGCGCGGACGGTGGCGCGCTGGTCGCGCCACAGCCTCTATTCCGAAAAGCATGTCACATTCGAAGAGGATGCCGGCGCCTACGACCAGAAGGACGCGGCCGGCTTCATCCGGCTGAACGCGCTGCGGCTGCGGCTGATCGCGGCGCGGAATGCGCGGGTGAAGTGACGCCACGGCGCGGTTGCGCGTCGCCGAAGGCGGGGGCATGACTGGCCGGAAAAGGGGAGGCACGCCATGACCTTGCAGGAGATCGCCGAGCGCGTTGCGCGCAAGCTGGCCGACCGCCCCTTCGAGGGGTCCTTGCGGTTCGACTGCGGCGAGGAGGGCGTGATCCGGCTGGCGGAGGGCACGGCCTCCACCCTGGACGGGCCGGCGGACTGCACCCTTGCCCTGACCCGGGAGAACCTGGTCAAGCTGTTGACCGGAAAGCTCAATCCGATGATGGCAATGGCCACGGGCAAGCTGCGCCTGTCGGGCGACATGGGCGTGGCGATGCGGATGGCGAAGCTGATCGGCTGACGCGCCGACGGCCGCGTCAGAGGGCGTGGGTGCGCAAGCGCTCGTAGAACGGTAGCGCCCTGTCCACCACGTCTTGCAGGGCAGCAGGCACCGCGGGCAGCGGGCCTTCGGCCACGTCGAAGCCGGTGGAGCGGTGGACGGCGGGATACCAGTGGGGAGCCCAGGCGCCGTCGAAGGGCTTCGGGCCGGCAGGCCAGGACAGCATGGCAGGGCAGAAGGAGATGCCCAGCGCGGCGCATAGTTTCATGAGCGATTCCCGTGGGTTGGCGCGGATGTCGGCGCTGTCGATGACGGGCGGGGCCTGCCCGGTCGCATCGGCCACGCGGTCGAAGAGGGCAGCTTGCTGGCGGAAGCCGATGTCGTCGAGCGAGGGGTTCTCGCGCTTGGCGGCGTAGCTGGCGACCACCCGGGCGGGATGCCGGATGAGGAAGGCGTTGCGGCCGGCCGACAGGAAACCGAGCGGGAAGCCGGGCAGCATATGATGGGTCATGTGCTTCTGGTAGAACAGGTTTTTGCCTGTTGAGGGGGATGCGGCGCAGGCTTCGGCGACCCGTGCAGTGTCGGGTTCGCCGGACGCCAGGATTTCGCCACGCATCGGGTGGTCGAGTCCGGTGGCGGCGAGGTAGGCCGCATAGAAGGGTTCGTCCCACACGGCGCAGTCGCCGCGGGCAGCGAAGGCATACATGAGTGCGGTGGAGAGATTCCGCGGGCCCGACCACATCATGATGTTCATTGGGAACTCTCCGGTTTCCGGTTTCACCCCCTGTACACCCCCCGTACAGCCCCCGTGCAGACGGGAACCGGGGGGCGGCGCCGGGTCAGGCGCCGACGAGGGCCTTGTAGAGGCCGCGGATGCGTTCGGTCATGGGGCCGATCCGGCCGGTGCCGATCACGCGGCCGTCGATCCCGGCCACCGGGGTCTGGGCGCCGAAGGTGCCGGTGAGGAAGGCCTCGTCGGCGGAATAGGTCTCGACGAGCGAGAAGTTCTTCTCGAAGGCCGGGATGCCGTTGGCGCGGCAGAGGTCGAGCACGGCGCGGCGGGTGATGCCGGGCATGCAGTAGTCGCCCGTGGAGGTCCAGACCTCGCCCCGACGCACGATGAAGAAATTGCATGCGTTGGTCGTGTTCACGAAGCCGTGGACGTCGAGCATCAGCGCCTCGTCCGCGCCGGCCTTCTGCGCGGCGATGCAGGCGAGGATGCAGTTGAGCTTGGAATGCGAGTTCAGCTTGGGGTCCTGGGACATCGGCAGACCGCGGATATGCGGGACGGTTGCCAGCCGGATCGGGCGTGGCAGGACGGGCCGGGAATGTTCCATGATTATGGCGACGGTCGGCCCCTGCTGCGACAGGCGGGGGTTCTGGAAAGGGCGCGTCTTGACCCCGCGGGTGACCATCAGGCGGGCATGGGCGTCGGTCGTCATGCCGTTGGCGGCCTGGGTGTCGAGGAGCGCCTGCTTCAGCGCCGCTTGCGTCATGCCGATGTCGAGGTCGATGGCGAGGGCGGCCTCACGGAGGCGGGCGAGATGATCGTCGAAGAAGGCCCAGCGGTCGTTGTAGAGCCTCAGCCCCTCCCACACGCCGTCGCCCAGCATGAAGCCCGAATCATAGACCGAGACGGTGGCCTGCTGTTTCGGAACCAGGTGGCCGTTGAGCCAGATGAGGATTTGCTCGTTGCGGGCATCCTCGGCGGCCGCATGGGTGTGGACGTGGTCGGCGCTGTCGGGCATGGGCGTGGGTCCGCTGCGGTTGCAGGGCCAGACTGCGCCGGCAGTGCGGCGGGGTCAAATGGCTCGCGCGGGCGGCCCCTTCCGCCGGCCGGCGGTGCTGGATAGGGTTTGCCACCGCCGGGAGGGGACATGACCGAAGCCGCTGCCTCTATCGCCGCCACGACGCCGATGATGGCACAGTACCTGGAGATCAAGGGGCGGTATCCCGATGCGCTCCTGTTCTACCGGATGGGCGATTTCTACGAGATGTTCTTTGACGATGCGGTCGCGGCCTCGGCCGCGCTGGACATCGCGCTGACCAGCCGGGGCGAGCATCTGGGGCAGCCGATCCCGATGTGCGGCGTGCCGGTGGTGCGGGCCGAGGATTACCTGCTGGCGCTGATCCGCAAGGGGTTCCGCGTGGCGGTCGCCGAGCAGCTGGAGGATCCGGCCGAGGCGAAGAAGCGCGGGTCGAAGGCGGTGGTGGCGCGCGACGTGGTGCGGCTGGTGACACCCGGCACGCTGACCGAGGAGAGCCTGCTGGAGCCGCGGCGGGCGAACTGGCTGGCTTCGGTGGCCGAGGTGCGGGGCGAGGCGGCGGTGGCCTGGTGCGACATCTCGACCGGTGCGCTGCGAGCGGTGTCCTGCGGGGCGGACGAGACGGGGCCGGTACTGGCGCGGATCGGGCCGCGCGAGGTCCTCGTGGCCGAGGGTCGCGAGCATGGAGCCGAAGCGGAGGCGGGGCTGCCGGGCGTGGCGGGGGCCCGGGTGGCGGGCGGGGGCTT